>NZ_JAMLIE010000002.1:323679-647358 GCF_023954335.1 Aquamicrobium sp. | reverse complement strand
CCGGAAATGGTCGCGCTGTGCGGCGGCACCCCGGCCTTCGCCGAGACCTCGATCGAAAACGGCTTCAAGCTGACCGGCGCGGCGCTGGAGAAGGTCGTCACGGCGAAGACCAAGTGGCTCGTCCTCAACTCGCCGTCGAACCCGTCGGGCGCGGCCTACACCGAGGCCGAGCTGAAGGACATCGCCGCCGTCTTGATGAAGCACCCGCAGGTCTGGGTGCTGACCGACGACATGTACGAGCACCTGACCTATGGCGATTTCACCTTCCGCACCATCGCCGAGGTCGAGCCGGCGCTCTACGAGCGCACCCTGACCATGAACGGCGTCTCGAAGGCCTACGCCATGACCGGCTGGCGCATCGGCTACGCCGCCGGCCCGCTGCCGCTGATCAAGGCGATGGACATGATCCAGGGCCAGCAGACGTCGGGCGCCTGCACCATCGCCCAGTGGGCCTCCGTCGAGGCGCTGAACGGCCCGCAGGACTTCATCCACAAGAACAAGGCGATCTTCCAGAACCGGCGCGACCTCGTCGTGTCGATGCTCAACCAGGCGCGTGGCATCTCCTGCCCGACGCCGGAAGGCGCGTTCTACGTCTACCCCTCCTGCGCGGCGCTGATCGGCAAGAAGACGCAGGCCGGCAAGGTGATCGAGACCGACGAGGATTTCGTCGCCGAGCTTCTCGAGGCGGAAGGCGTTGCGGTGGTGCACGGCTCGGCCTTCGGCCTCGGCCCCAACTTCCGCATCTCCTATGCCACCTCCGAGGCGCTGCTGGAGGACGCCTGCACGCGCATCCAGCGCTTCACCGCCTCGCTGGTGTAGGCGCCGGCCAGCCTTCACGACACGCGGCGAACCCGCCGCGTGTCATGAAAGTTTCATATTCGCTCAACCGCTCCTTAAAGTCGTCCCGCTAGGGTCGCCGCCGACGGATTATCAGCGGGCGGGCGGCAATGAGCATCTTCACCACCATCAGGAACCACAGCAAGCGCGGCTATTACGTGCTCCAGGCGCTTTTCGCCGCCAGCGCGCTGACGCTCGCCTGGTCGCTCGCCGCCTTGGGCGATACCGGCATGCTGGCCTCGGCGCTCGCCTTCTGCCTCGCCGTCAGCCTCGCCGCCATCGTCATCCTCTATTACCTCCAGCGCACCATCGGCGAGCGGCTTCGCCGCGCCTCGATGGACGAGATCGAGACCGCGCGCATCATGAACACCGACGCGCTGACCGGGGCGATGATGCGCGGCGCGTTCCTCGATGAATTGCAGCGCGCGCTCGGCCGGCCGCTCGCGCCGCGGCAGGCGACGCTGGTCCTGGTCGATCTCGACCATTTCAAGCAGTTGAACGACAGCTTCGGCCATCCGTTCGGCGACGCGGCGCTCGCCCACCTCGTCAGGCTGATGGGCCAGTTGTTTCCCGACGTCATGATCGGCCGGCTCGGCGGCGACGAATTCGCCCTCCTGATCCGCGATTGCGACATCGCCGCCACCGAGGCCCGCTGCCGCCTGCTGATGGAGCAGCTTCGCGCCGGCATGGTCCATGACGGGCACACGGTCTCGCTCTCCGTCTCCATGGGCGCGGCGCTCGCCCCCGCCCATGCCGGCCAGCCGGCCAACCTGATGCTGCTGGCCGACCTCGCGCTCTACGAGAGCAAGGCCAATGGCCGCGGGCGCATGACCGTCTTCGACACCGACCTCTTGGCAGAGAAGCGCCACCGCCGCTTCATCGAGCGCGAGCTGCGCGCCGCCATCTACCTCAACGAGCTGGAGCTGCACTACCAGCCGGTCGTCAACGCCGACGGCTCGACCTATGCGGTCGAGGGGCTGGTGCGCTGGCGCCATCCGGTGCGCGGCCTGATCCCGCCCGGCGAGTTCATCCCCGTCGCCGAGGCGACGAGCCTGATCGACACGCTCGGCGCGTGGGTCTTCCGCCGCGCCTGCCTCGACAGCGCCGCCTTCCCCGGCTGCCGCATCAGCATCAACGTCTCCGGCGAGCAGCTGAAGCGCGACGAGTTCGTCGCCATGCTCGGGCGCGTGCTGGAGGAGACGGGCTGCGAGGCCGGCCGCTTCGTCCTCGAGATCACCGAAACCGCCGCCACCGCCGCGACGCCGGAGATCCTGCGCCGGCTGGAGGCCGCCCGCGCCATGGGCTTCCGCGTCGCGCTCGATGATTTCGGCACCGGCTTCTGCGGCTTCAACTATCTGAAGACCCTGCCGATAGACGCGATCAAGATCGACCGCTCTTACATCAAGAGCCTGTCGCATGACGAGGTGGCACGCGTCTTCGTCTCGGCGCTGGCGCAGATCGCCCATATCCAGCATCTCGTCATCGTCGCCGAGGGCATCGAGACCGAAGGCGACCTCGCGCTGGCGCGGGCTGCCGGCTGCAACCGCTTCCAGGGCTATCACATCGCCCGCCCGGCCCCGAAGGAGGCGCTCGCCGCATTCTTCCGCGGCCGGGAGCCGGTGGCGCTCGCCGGCTGACCGCGCTAAGGGAAGGCGGTGCGACGCCGCGCCCCGCCCTTCCCCCTCCCTGCCCCCTTGCCCTCGTCCGTTAGCCGTGTGACGATGCCTGCATGGCCTTGGCGGCCGCAGCGCCGCCGGGCGCCTGCGACGGCCGCAAGGCCATCACGGCCTTACCGCCCGCCGCTCACGACGCAACGCGCGCGAGGGAGTGAGGTACATGGGTAAAAGAGCCGGAGAACGACGCAAGGGACCGAAATGCGTGGCCATTGTCGGTCCCTTCTCAAGCGGAAAGACGACGCTTCTTGAGGCGCTTCTGGCCCGCACCCGGGCGATAGCGCGCCAGAACGCGGTTTCGTCCGGCAGCACGGTGGGCGACCATTCGCCCGAGGCCCGCGCCCATCTGATGAGCGTCGAGACCGCCGTCGCCACCACCGACTTCATGGGCGAGAGCATCACCTTCGTCGACTGCCCCGGCTCGATCGAGTTCGCCTCCGAGGCGAAGCCGGTTCTCGCGGCCTGCGACCTTGCCGTGGTCGTCGCCGAGCCGGACGAGAAGAAGTTTCCCGCGCTCCAGCTCATTATGCGCCAGCTCGACGAGATGGGCGTGCCGCGGCTCCTCTTCCTCAACAAGATCGACAAGGCGACGGCCGGCGTGCGCGAGACGCTGAAGCTGCTCCAGCCGGCCTCGACGACGCCGCTGCTGCTGCGCCAGATACCGCTGCGCAAGGACGGCATCGTCGTCGGCTCGATCGACCTCGCGCTGGAGCGCGCCTATGTCTGGCGCGAGCACGCCGAGAGCGAGGTCGCCGAGATTCCCGACGACGAGAAGGCGCGCGAGATCGAGGCCCGCTTCTCGATGCTGGAGGCGCTGGCCGACCATGACGACGCGCTGATGGAGCAATTGCTGGAGGAGATCGAGCCGCCGCGCGACGAGGTGTTCGACGACCTCGCCGCCGACCTGCGCGACGGTGCGATCACCCCGGTGCTGATCGGCTCGGCCGAGAAGGGCAACGGCATCATGCGCCTGCTGAAGGCCATCCGCCACGACGCGCCCGATGTCGAGGCGACGCGGGGGCGGCTCGGCGCCGAAGCCGGCAAGCCGCTGCTTCAGGTGATGAAGACGATCCACACGCCGCATGGCGGCAAGCTTTCGGTCGCCCGCGTGCTGGCCGGCCGCGTGGCCGACGCCACCGAAATCCATGCGTCGAGCGGCGGGACGGGGAAGATTTCCGGCATCTACCGCCTGCTCGGCAAGGACCAGACCAAGCTCTCCGCCGCCGAGGAAGGCGAGACGGTGGCGCTGGGCAAGCTCGACGACATCGCCACCGGCGACACGCTGTCGACGGCGCGGGGCGTCGCGCCGCTCGTCGCCTTCGATGCGCCGGCGCCGGTCTACACCCTCGCCCTGCGCCCGAAGGAGCGCAAGGACGACGTCAAGCTGTCCGCCAGCCTGCAGAAGCTGATCCAGGAAGACCCCTCGATCACCGTCGAGCAGAACCAGGACACCGGCGAGACGATCATCTCCGGCCATGGCGAGATGCATCTGCGCGTCACCGTCGAGCGGCTGGAGGGCAAGTACCAGATCGCCGTCGAAGCGCACCCGCCGCGCGTGCCCTATCGCGAGACCATCCGCAAACCGGTCACGCAGCGCGGCCGGCACAAGAAGCAGTCGGGCGGCCACGGCCAGTTCGGCGACGTAGTGCTCGACATCAAGCCACTACCGCGCGGCTCGGGATTCGAGTTCACCGACACCATCACCGGCGGCGTCGTGCCCAAGCAGTACATCCCCTCGGTCGAGGCCGGCATCCGCGACTACCTGAAATCCGGGCCGCTCGGCTTTCCGGTGGTGGACGTCGCGGTCAACCTCGCCGACGGCTCGTACCATACGGTCGATTCCTCCGACATGGCGTTCCAACAGGCCGCGCGCATCGGCATGAAGGAGGGCATGGCCGCCTGCTCGCCGGTGCTGCTGGAGCCGATCCTGAAGGTGCAGATCTTCACCCCCTCGGACGCCACCGCCAAGGTGACGGCGCTGGTGCCGCAGCGGCGCGGCCAGATCCTCGGCTTCGACGGCCGCCCGGGCTGGCCCGGCTGGGACGTGGTCGAGGCGCTGATGCCGCAGGCCGAGATCGGCAGCCTGATCGTCGAGCTGCGCTCGGCCACCGCGGGCGTCGCGTCCTACGCGGCCGAGTTCGACCACATGGCCGAGCTGACCGGCCGGCTCGCCGACGAGGTGATGAGCGCGCACGGCAAGGCGGCCTGACGGACTGCCCGATGCCAGAGCAATTCCAGGAAAAGTGGAAGCGGTTTTCCGTCCGGAATTGCGTCTAAACAAAAGATGGACCGCGCCGGCACCGCCCGGCGCGGTTTTCGTTTCGGGAGCAGCCTGCCGACTTATTGTGCAGGGCAGCATCGAAGCTGGTGTGAAGGCAAAAAAAAGCCGGATCGAAACGACCCGGCTTGAATATTGGAAGCGCCCGTAGGCAAAACCTCCAGAGGGGAACACTCGCGGGCGCCAATGGGAGGAGGAATGCGCCCGGGAGATGATTAGGATATGAGCTTTCGCCGCCTAAAATTCAAGCAATGTCTTTCGCATTGCACCCATGCAAGGCGCGCATAGCTTGCGGCGCGCCCATCTGCCCCCTCGCGGGGCAGGAAATGCCCTCAGAATGCCCAGCTCCGCGCTTTGGCGATGAGGAAGTCGCGGAAGACGTGCAGCTTGACCTGGTTCTTCATCGCGTCGGGATAGCAGAAATAGGTGTCGAAGGACGGCACCTCGGTCTCCGGCATGATCTGGACCAGCCCCGAATCCTTGTCGACCATGTAATCGGGCAGCATGGCGATGCCCGCGCCGCGCTGCACCGCCATCTTGATCGACATGATGTTGTTGATCTGAAGCGTGGCGAGGCGCTTGGAGCCTTCCGGCCGCCCGGCCGTCTCCAGCCAGTTCATGTCGGCGAGGTGATGCGGCACCTGCTCGCCGAAGGTGACGATGCGGTGCTTGTCCAGTTCCTCGATGGTGCGCGGCTTGCCATGCTTGTTGATGTAGGACGGCGCGGCGAAGAGGTGGAAGTGAACCGTGAACAGCTTGCGCTGGATCAGGTCCGGCTGCTGCGGCTGACGCAGCCGGATCGCGCAGTCGGCCTGGCGCATGGTCAGGTCGAGCTCCTCGTTGGCGAGGATGAGGTGGAGCTGGATTTCCGGGTAGAGGTCGAGGAATTCCTGTACGCGCTCGGTCAGCCAGCCGGAGCCGAGACCCACGGTGGTGGAGACGCGCAACGGGCCGGAGGGACGGTCCTTCGCCTCGGTCAGCCGCGCCTTGACCGTCTCCAGCTTCATCAGGACTTCATGCGCGGTCTTGTAGAGGATTTCCCCCTGCTCGGTGAGGACGAGGCCGCGCGCATGGCGATGGAACAGCGGCATGCCGACATCCTGCTCGAGCGCGCTCACCTGCCGCGAGATCGCCGACTGCGACAGCCTCAGCGTTTCGGCCGCGTGGGTGAACGAGCCGGCTTCCGCCGCCGCATGAAAGACCCGCAGCTTGTCCCAGTCCAGCGCCATGACGCCCGGTTCCCCTTTTCTTCTTGCCGGAGCATAGCATCGCTTCGGTGGAACGATGAGCCGCGCCGGTTTTCCAGTTCAGGCAAATGTCGACAGTTTCGTGCGCATCTATGCGGCGCGCACGACAAATTCATGGCAGCGGCGGATTATTGCGCCGCCTCGCGCGCCACGTCGAGCTCGGCGATGTACCGCTCGGCCTCAAGCGCCGCCATGCAGCCCATCCCGGCCGCCGTCACCGCCTGGCGGTAGACGTCGTCGGTGACGTCGCCGGCCGCGAACACGCCGGGCACGTCCGTCGCCGTCGAATCCGCCGCCGTCCACAGATAGCCGTTCGGCTTCTGCTTCAGCTTACCGACGAAGAGCTCGACCGCCGGTGCGTGGCCGATGGCGACGAACACGCCGTCGGTCGGCATCTCTCTTACCTCGCCGGTGCGCATGTTGCGCAGCCTGAGGCCCGTGACGGAGGGCGGCGTCGGCCCGTTGCGCGGCGCGCCGACGATCTCGTCGACGACATGGTCCCACAGCACCTTGATGTTGTCCTTGCGGAACAGGCGCTCCTGAAGGATGCGCTCGGCGCGGAACTCGCCGCGGCGGTGGATCACCGTCACGCTCTTTGCCAGATTGGACAGGTAAAGCGCCTCCTCGACCGCGCTGTTGCCGCCGCCGACCACGACGACGTCCTTGCCGCGATAGAAGAAGCCGTCGCAGGTGGCGCAGGCCGAGACGCCGAAGCCCATGAAGGTCTCCTCGGTCGGGATGCCGAGCCATTTCGCCTGCGCGCCGGTGGCGATGATCAGCGCGTCGCACGTATAGGTGGCGCCGGAATCGGTGGTGACGAGGAACGGGCTGCGGTCGAGCGTCACCTCGGTCACGAGATCGTGAACGATTTCGGCCCCGACATTGCGCGCCTGAAGCTCCATCTGCTCCATCAGCCACGGCCCCTGCACCGGCTCGGCGAAGCCGGGATAGTTCTCGACATCGGTGGTGATGGTAAGCTGGCCGCCCTGCTGCATGCCGGCGATGAGGATCGGGTTCAGCATCGCGCGCGCGGCGTAGATGGCGGCCGTATAGCCTGCCGGCCCCGAACCGACGATGAGGACGGGCGCGTGTCTGGCGGTCATGGTCTGGCCTTCCTGTCTGCCGCGCCCCGGCGGCGCGACCCCTCGATTGTCGCCCCGGCTGTCGGCCGGGCGAACCGCGCTAATCTAGGTGGCGTCCCCCCTGCCTTGCAAGGCGATGAAAGGCAGCGCCCGGCAAAGGCTGGGGATAGAAGCGCGATCGGCGATTGCCTTGGACAGGCGGGCGCAATATCCGCTAATTTCAAAGTGTGATCGTGAAAGATTCTCGCGCTGCGCCGGAGCCGCCCCATGCCTTTCAAGGCTGACCTCGACGCCATCGACTGGAAAATCCTCAAGGAGCTCCAGAGCAACGGCAGGATGACCAATGTCGAGCTGTCGCGGCGCGTCGGGATTTCGGCCCCGCCCTGCCTTCGCCGGGTCAAGCGGCTGGAGGACAGCGGCATCATCCACGGCTACCGCGCCCTGCTCGACACCCGGCAGCTGGGCTTCGACGTCGTCGCCTTCTGCCTGATCGGGCTTCACCACCAGTCGGACGCCGAGCTGAAGGCGTTCGCCGAGAAGACGCGTGGCTGGCCGATCGTGCGCGCCGCGTGGATGGTCTCCGGCGAATCCGACTTCATGCTCCACTGCGTCGCCAGCGACCTCGCCACCTTCCAGAGCTTCGTCATCGAGGAGCTGACCTCGGCGCCGAACGTCGACACGGTGCGCACCGCACTGACCATCCGGCAGGTCAAGGACGAAGGCCTCGTCGGCATCTGACCCCGGCATCTGATTGCCCTATCCGAGCGTGATCCTGCGCCCGGTCCCGATGGCGTCGAGAAACGCCTCGTCATGGCTGACGACCAGCAGCGCGCCGGCATAGTCGCGCAAGCCCGCCTCCACCTCGGCGATGGCGTCGAGGTCGAGATGGTTGGTCGGCTCGTCGAGGATCAGGAGCTCCGGCGCGTCCTCGCCCGCCGCAACGCAGGCGAGCCCGGCCCGCAGGCGCTCGCCGCCGGACAGCGTTCCCACGACCTGCAGGGCGGCGTCGGCGCGGAAGGCGTAGGTCGCCAGCGCCGAGCGGCATTCGAAGGCGCTCGCGCCGGGATTGAGCCGCTGATAGTTGTCGAGAATCGTGGCGTCATCGTCGAGCAGGCCGACATGCTGGTCGAAATAGGCGAGCTTTCCCGCGACACGCAGGGAGCCGCCGCGCGGCGGGATCAACCCCGCGATCGTCTTCAGCAGCGTCGACTTGCCGCTGCCGTTCGGCCCGGCGAGCGCCACGCGCTCCGGCCCGACGATGACGAGATCGACCCGCGCCAGCGGCGCCGCATCCTCGTGGCCGATGGCGAGATCGCGCGCCTCGACGAGCAGCTTGCCGGCGGGCACTGCGGCCGCCGCCATGCCGGCGGTGAACGGGACGGTGCGCTCCACGCCCTCGCGGCTGCGGGCGAGCGCACCTTGCGCCTCGGCCTCCATGCGTGCGGCGAGCCGGCTGGACCGCCCCCCCGTCGCCTCGGCGCGCTCCTGCCGCGCGTCGAGCAGGATCTTGGGGTCAGAGCTCGTCGCCCTGCCCCGGCGCGCCACGCCGTCGCGCCGCGCCTGCCGCTCGCGCGCCTGCTGCGCGGCGCGGACGGCCTGCCTCGCCTCGCGCTCGGCAGCACTCAGCGCCTGCGCGGCCGCGTCCTGTTCCGCGGCCTTCCTCTCCCGATAGGCGTCGAAGCCGCCACCATAGGTGCGCGCGCCGCGCGGCGACAGCTCGACGATTCGGTCCATCCGGTTCAGAAGCGCCCGGTCGTGGCTCACCACCACCGCCCCGCCCTTCCAGCCGTCGAGAAAGGCGTTGAGCATGGCGCGGCCTTCGGCGTCGAGATTGTTGCTCGGCTCGTCCATCAGGATCAGGTCGGGTGCGGAGAAGGCCAGCGCGGCGAGCGCCGCGCGCGTGCGCTGGCCGCCGCTCAGGGTCGACAGCGGCCGCGACGGCGCGATGCCTGCCAGCCCGGCCTCGGCGAGCGCCTTGTCGACGCGCACCGTAAGCGTCCAGTCGGCCTCGGCGATCTCGTCGGCCGCCGCCTCGCCCGCCTCGATGCGCGCGAGCAGGTCGAGCGCCTCCGTCGCGCCGAGAAGGTCGGCCACCGTCTCGCCCTCGGCCGTGTCCGCCATCTGGCGCATCAGCGCGATGCGGCCGTCACGCCGGACGGTGCCGGAAGACGGCAGCAAAGAGCCGACGAGGATCGCCAGCAGCGACGACTTGCCGACGCCGTTGCGCCCGACGAGGCCGGTGCGCTCGCGGCCGAAGGAAAGGTCGAGGCCTGAAAAGAGCGTGCGGCCGTCAGGCAGCCGGAAGGAAAGGTCGTGGATGGAAAGAACGGGCATGGGACACCATGAAAAACGATGCGTGGCAGGCAAAAAGCGCGCGTGCTGCATCGTTCATCGTGGGTCGCTCCCTCATGCATGTCCCCCGAACGTGGAACCCGGTTTCGGGACGAGGACATGCAAAAAAATGCCGGTTCAGCCAGCTATATAGGTTGCCCGCCCGCGAGAGGAAAGGGCCGGCCGCGCCCGCCCTGCCGCAGATAGGTGCGCGGCGCGACGCCGAGCATGCGGCGGAACATCGTCGTGAAGGCGGGCGCGCTTTCGTAGCCGAGGTCGAGCGCCACCTCCGTCACGCTCGCGCCCCGCGCCAGAAGCGGCAGGGCGGCGAGCAGGGTGGCCTGACGCCGCCACACCGAAAGGCTCACCCCGGTCTCGCGCTGGAAGGCGCGGGTGAACGAGCGCCGGCTCATTCCGGCTCTGTTCGCCCAATGGTCGATCCTCACCGCCGCCGAGGGCGCGGCCACGAACTCCCGGCACAGCCTGACAAGCCGCGGATCGGCCGGGAACGGCAGCGCGAACGGCCGCTCGTGGAGGCGCGGGATCTCGATGAGGATGAGCCGCATGATCGCCTCCCTCCTGTCGGGGTCATCGCCGCCCTGCTCTCCCTTGGCAGCCGGCTGTACCGCCTCGACGATCAGGCTGCGCATCAGCTCGCTCACCGCCAGCACTTGCAGGCTCTCCGGCAGGTCCCGCTTGATGCCGGCGCGGACATAGGCCGAGCGCATGCGCACGAGGCCGATCATCTCGACGGCGTGCTCGACGCCGGCCGGAATCCACATCGCATGGCCCGGCGGCACCATCCACCGCCCCTGCCCGGTCGAGATCATCACGCTGCCGCGAAACGGGTAAAGAAGCTGGGCGCGGCTATGGCTGTGCGCCGCGACCTCGTGCCCGTCCGGATAGTCGTTGGACACGGCGATGACGTCCGCCGAAGCCGCCTCGATGAAGTCGAGGTTGCGGCGCAACTCCGCCTCGTCGCCCGCCGCCGGCTGCGCCTGTGCCTCGAACTTGTGCATCTTCTGTCGAACCTTGGCCCACTTGCGAAGAAAATCGACCAAACCACAAAGGACGGCGGCCCTCAACCGGCCTAGAGCAAGTGCAGGAAAAGCGTGACGCATCTTTCCGTCCGCCATTGCGGAAAAGCAAAGAGACAGATCGTTCCGCGGTTTTCGCGAGACGATCCAGGCATCGGCCAACATCATCGAGGATCCCGACCTTGACCGACACGACCGCAGGCGCGGCGCGCCCGGCCGCCCAGGCGACCGTCTTCCCCATCATCCTCGCCGTGAGCCTGTGCCACATGCTCAACGACGTGCTGCAGTCGCTGATCTCGGCGATCTACCCGATGCTCAAGGAGGACCACGCGCTCGATTTCTGGCAGATCGGCCTCCTGACCTTCACCTTCCAGGTCACGGCCTCGCTGCTGCAGCCGGCCGTCGGCCTCTACACCGACAAGCGGCCGATGCCGCAATCGCTGCCCGTCGGCATGGCACTGAGCATGGCGGGCCTCTTCCTCCTCGCCTTCGCCGGCAGCTACGCCCTCCTCCTCGTCGGCGCGGGGCTGATCGGCATCGGCTCGGCCATCTTCCATCCCGAGGCGTCGCGCGTGGCGCGCATGGCGTCGGGCGGCCGCTACGGGCTGGCGCAGTCGCTGTTCCAGGTCGGCGGCAATTTCGGCTCGGCCATCGGCCCGCTGCTGGCCGCCTTCATCGTCGTGCCGCGCGGCCAGTCGAGCGTGGCGTGGTTCGCGGTGATCGCGCTTGCCGGCATGCTGATCCTGAACCGCGTCGGCGCCTGGTACGCCCGCGCCAGCGCCGCCAGTGCCGGGCGCGGCGGCGGCCCGCTCACCGTCGCCCTGCCGCGCGGCCGCATCGTCACCGCGCTTGTCGTGCTGGCGCTGCTGGTCTTCTCCAAGAACATCTACACGGCGAGCATTTCGAGCTACTACACCTTCTTCCTGATCGAGAAGTTCGGCGTCAGCGTCCAATACTCGCAGGTGATGCTGTTCCTGTTCCTCGGCGCGATGGCGCTCGGCACCGTGCTCGGCGGGCCGATCGGCGACCGCTTCGGCTCGCGCACCGTGATCTGGTTCTCGATCCTCGGCGTGCTGCCCTTCACGCTCCTCCTGCCCTATGCCGACCTGTTCTGGAGCGGCGTGCTTTCCTTCGTCATCGGCGTGGTCATGGCCTCCGCCTTCCCGGCCATCGTCGTCTTCGCGCAGGAGCTGGTGCCGGGCCGCGTCGGCATGATCGCCGGCATCTTCTTCGGCTTCGCCTTCGGCATGGGTGGCATCGCCGCCGCCGTGCTCGGCGTGCTCGCCGACATCAACGGCATCGAATGGGTCTATGCCGTCTGCTCGTTCCTGCCGGCCATCGGCCTGCTCACCATCCTGCTGCCGAGCCGCAAGGAATTGCGCCAGGCCCGGTAGGCACATGCGGTTGCGCGATCCGGCCGCTTCGGCTATAGGACCGCCACCCGCGTAGACACCCTTGGAGGCAACGCGGCGGGAAGCGGCTCATGAAGCCGCTTTCGACGTTTGCGGACCGGGTTCGCGAACGCTCCAGCAACTTGAACGAAAGGAAATGCCATGAGCCAGTCTTACGAGCTCAAGGCCGAGGCGCGCGACAGGGTCGGTAAGGGGTCCGCCCGCGAACTGCGCCGCAACGGCAAGGTGCCCGCCGTCATCTACGGCGACAAGCAGCCCCCGCTCGCCATCGCGCTGGGCTACAAGGACGTCTACTACAAGATCCACGGCGGCGGCTTCATGACCACCATCGCCACGATCGACGTCGACGGCAAGAAGATCCAGGTCCTGCCGAAGGAATACCAGCTCGACCCGGTCCGCGACTTCCCGGTCCATGTCGACTTCCTGCGCGTCAGCGCCAACACGCTGGTCACGGTCCAGATCCCGGTTCACTTCGTCAACGAGGAGAAGTCGGCCGGCATCAAGCGCGGCGGCGTGCTCAACGTCGTGCGCCACGAGATCGAGGCCCACGTCCCGGCCAACGCGATCCCCGATTTCATCGAGGTCGACCTCGCCGGCACCGATCTCGGCGATTCCATCCACATCTCGGCGGTCAAGCTGCCGAAGGATGTAAAGCCGACCATCACCGACCGCGACTTCACCATCGCCACCATCGCCGCACCGGCTGGCCTCAAGAGCGAGGAAAGCGAAGCGGCGGCGGAAGAAGGCGAGGAATAGTCGCGTCCGCCGGGAGCCGTCCGTCATGCTGCTGATCGCAGGCCTCGGCAATCCCGGCCCGAAATACGAGAACCACCGGCACAATGTCGGCTTCATGGCGGCGGACGCGATAGCCCGCCGCCATTCGTTTTCCCCCTGGTCGCGAAAGTTCCAGGGCCTGATCGCCGAAGGCCGCATCGGGGCCGAGAAGGCGCTGCTCATCAAGCCGCAGACCTTCATGAACCTGTCCGGCCAGTCGGTCGGCGAGGCGATGCGCTTCCACAAGCTCTCCCCTTCCGACCTGATCGTCCTCTACGACGAGCTCGACCTCGCGCCCGGCAAGGTGCGGGTGAAGACGGGTGGCGGCGCCGGTGGCCACAACGGCATCCGCTCCATCGACGCCCATTGCGGCAAGGACTACCGACGCGTACGCATCGGCATCGGCCATCCCGGCGTCAAGGAGATGGTGACGCATCATGTGCTGGGCGACTTCGCCAAGGCGGATCGCGAATGGCTCGAGCCGCTGCTCGAGGCGATCGCCGACAATGCCGACAAGCTCGTCGCCGGCGACGACAACGGCTTCATGAACAAGGTGAGCCTCGCCGTGCGCGGCCCGGACACGGCGGCATCGGAGCCGAAGCCGGAAAAGCCCGCGCCGAAGGGCCAGAGCCACATCCGCCAGGCCCGCCCGAAGACGCCGAAGGTCGAGATACCGGAAGGCGGGCCGATGGCCGCCATGCTGCGCAAGCTGCTCGGCGGCAAGGACTGAGATCGCCTCCCAACCGGGCCTGCAACCGGGTTTGATCTCCGGCGAGGGAACCAAACGCCCGCCGGAACGTCCATCCTTCGCCATGGACAAGGACTGCGAACCCGAGTCGGTGCAGGACGTGCTCGAATGTGTCGAGAACGCCGGCAACGGCGTGCGCCGGGCATCGGTGGCCGACATCGTCCACCGCATCGGCGACGGCGCCTTCCCGCCGCTGATGCTGGTGCCGGCGCTCGCCATCATCTCGCCGCTGAGCGCGATCTTCGGCGTGGCGACGCTCTGCGGCCTGATCATCGCGACGATCGCCCTGCAGATGGCGCTCGGCCGCGAGAGCCTGTGGCTGCCCGGCTTCATCCTGCGCCTCAGCATCTCCAGCCGCAACATCGACCGGACCGTCCGCTGGTTCGGCAAGCCGGCGCAGCTCATCGACCGGCTGACCGGCAAGCGCCTGACGCTCCTCGTCGAGCCGCCGCTGACGCGGCTGTGGGCCGCCTTGTGCCTCGCGCTGGCGCTGGTGATCCCGTTCTTCGAGCTGGTGCCGATGTCGGCCACGATCATCGCCTCGGCCATCGCGCTGTTCACGCTGGCGATGCTCGCCCGCGACGGATTGCTGGCCCTCGCCGGCCTCGGCGTGCTGGCCGGCGCGTCATGGCTCCTGTGGAGCGTCGTGACGTGAGCGTCGGGGGTTGACGATGGCGACCGCTATCGCCCATAGCCCTTGCCACGTTTCCCTTTCCCGACAGGACCATCCATCATGGGCTTCAAGTGCGGCATCGTTGGGCTTCCCAACGTCGGCAAATCCACGCTCTTCAACGCGCTGACGCGGACGGCCGCCGCGCAGGCGGCCAACTACCCGTTCTGCACCATAGAGCCGAACACCGGCGAGGTGGCGGTGCCCGACAGCCGCATGACCCGCATCGCGGCCATCGCCGGCTCGAAGGAGATCATCCCGACCCGCATCTCCTTCGTCGACATCGCCGGCCTCGTGCGCGGCGCCTCGAAGGGCGAAGGGCTGGGCAACCAGTTCCTCGCCAACATCCGCGAGGTCGACGCCATCGTCCACGTGCTGCGCTGCTTCGAGAACGACGACATCACCCATGTCGAGGGCCGCATCGACCCTGTGGCCGACGCCGAGACGGTCGAGACCGAGCTGATGCTGTCCGACCTCGAAAGCCTCGAGCGCCGCATCGTCCAGACGCGCAAGCGCGCCACCGGCAAGGACAAGGAATCGATGACCGTCCTGCCGGTGATGGAACAGGCGCTGGCGCTGCTCCAGGACGGCAAGCCCGTGCGCATGATGCTGGACGGCATCGCGGCCGAGGACCTGAAGCTCCTGAACGGCCTCAACCTCCTGACCTCGAAGCCGGTCCTCTACGTCTGCAACGTCGCCGAGGAGGACGCGGCCGAAGGCAACGAGCATACGAAGGCCGTCGAGACGATGGCGCGGTCGCAGGGCGCCGGCACCGTCGTCATCTCCGCAGCCATCGAGGCCGAGGTCGCACAGCTTCCCGACGAGGAGGCGAAGGAATATCTCGACGCCATGGGCCTGACCGAGCCCGGCCTCGACCGGCTGATCCGCGCCGGCTACACGCTCTTGAACCTCATCACCTATTTCACCGCCGGCCCCAAGGAAACTCGCGCCTGGACCATCGAGAAGGGCACCAAGGCCCCGCAGGCCGCCGGCGTCATCCACAGCGACTTCGAGCGCGGCTTCATCCGCGCCCAGACCATCGCCTTCGACGACTACGTGACTCTGGGCGGCGAGACCCCGGCCAAGGAGGCCGGCAAGGCCCGCGACGAAGGCAAGGAATATGTGGTTCAGGACGGCGACGTGCTGCTGTTCCGATTCAACACCTGACGCGCATTTGCTCCCAATGGCTGGACCATCCCTGCCCCGCAAGAAGGACGTTGCGCCGCCCGGCCGAACCCGGCACACTGGTTGTTCAAGATTGAACAGGATTGCCGCATGACCGCGAAGAAATGGGCGTTCGAGGACTTCCATCCCGGGATGACGATAGACCTCGGCGAGAAGCATGTGACGGCGGCCGAGATCGTCGAGTTCGCCCGCGAGTTCGACTTCCAGCCGATGCATCTCGACGAGGAGGCCGGCAAGGCCAGCCTGCTCGGCGGGCTGTCGGCGTCGGGCTGGCACACCTGCTCGATGCTGATGCGGATGATGTGCGACGCCTTCCTGCTCGATTCCACCTCGCAGGGCGCGCCGGGCATCGACTATCTGCGCTGGAAGAAGCCCGTCCTCGCCGGCGATACGCTGAAGGCCGCGAGCACGGTCGTCGCCACCCGCGCGTCCTCCTCGCGCCCCGGCCTCGGCTTCGTCACCGTGCGCTACAGTATCGTCAACCAGCGCGGCGAAACGGTGCTCGAGATGCAGAATTCCGGCATGTTCCTCGCGCGCGGAGCCGCCGCATGACCACGCTCGACGAGTTTTTCCGCATCGGCGAGACCATCACGCTCGGCGCGCACACCTTCGGGGCCGAGGAGATCAAGACCTACGCCCGCAAGTTCGATCCCCAGCCCTTCCATGTCGACGAGGAGGCGGCGAAGGGCACGCTGTTCGGCCGCCTGTGCGCCTCGGGCTGGCACACCGCCTCGACATGGATGAAATACAACCTCCAGCACCGCGAGGACGTCGGCGAGACGCCGTGGGACGGCCCCGGCCCGCGGCCGCAGTTCGGCCCCTCGCCCGGCTTCGAGAAGCTGCGCTGGCTGAAGCCGGTCTATGTCGACGAGACGGTCACCTTCACCCGGCGGGCCACCGGCCACCGCGCGCTGGCGACGCGGCCGGGCTGGCGCATCCTGACCATGGCCTGCGAGGCGTTCGACTCGACCGGCGACAAGGTGCTGGAGTTCGAAAGCGCGGTTCTGGTCAAGACCGGCTGAGCGCCGACGGCCGGCGCACACCCGCGCGAAGAAGGCCCGCGCAGCGCGCGGCACCGGCGATTTCCATTTCAGCGAAAGACCGCCTGACCGGGGGCCACCGGTCAGGCGGCAAGACTATGCGATCCCGAAACAAACCGCATTCGTGCAGCGTGATCCGACCGGAGGGGCGGATGCACAATGCTTTCTATTCATAGCTATCTATTCATTTTGCGCATACTCCCAAATGGGATGAGGCGGGCGCGTCGGCAGGCACAGCCGATGTGCAGGATATGATGCACGGGGATGCATGGCCCGCGAAGGGGTCGCTGCGCTCTGCCCTCGCCGCATCAGGCGGCCTCAGCTCTCGCCGGCGCGGGTGCGGGCGATCAGCCTTCGCCGCGTTTCGCGGCGCGGCTTGCGCTCGATGGTCGACAGCCGCGCCGGCAGCTCCTCCATCACCGCCCGCCGCGCCTGCGGCGTCATCCCGATCCACGCCGCGATCTCCTCGCGCGTGCGCCCGCAGCCGAAGCAGTAGCCGGTCTTGATGTCCATCGAGCAGACGAGGATGCAGGGGGATTCGATCGCCGTCATGGTTTCTTCGTCGTGCCGTTCTCCGGCGATGTCCGCCGCGTTCCGCCGGCAGTTGCCGGAGCGTCAATGTCGCGCCCAAGCCTTTCGCATTGTGCTTCATCTTTCAAGGCGCTATGGCGTCGAGGGTCGGTTTCCCGCCGGAATTCTCCCGACCGAGCCCGCCCTCCCCGGCCTGCCGTGCCGGACCTGCCACAGTGGATTTGCCATGACCACCGGCCTTCCCTTCGACGATTTCCGCAATCTGCTCAAGGCCCTGCCCGGCCCGAACGAGGCGGCGCGCACCCGCGCCGCCGAGCGCAGCGCGAAACTCTCGGCGCAGGGGCCGACGCTCGGCCGTCTCGGCGCCGTCGCCGAGTGGCTGGCGGCCTGGACCGGGCGCGACCCGCAGGTGCTGCGGCCGCTGGTCGCGCTGTTCGCCGGCACCCATCGCGGCATCGCCGGCTCGCGCGAGGAAACGCAGGCCATGGTCGAGCATGCGGCGGCGGGCGGCGCCATGGTCTGCCAGCTCTGCGCCGCCAACGATCTCGGCCTCAAGATCTTCGATCTCGCGCTGCACATGCCGGTCGGCAACATCGCCGAGGAACCGGCGCTCGACGAGCGCGGCTGCGCCGCCACCATGGCCTTCGGCATGGAAGCGGTCGCCGGCGGCATCGACCTCGTCTGCGTCGGCGCCATCGGCGTCGGCGGCGCGTTTTCGGCCGCAGCGCTGATGGCGGCGCTGCATGGCGGCCCCGCCTCCGACTGGACGGAGGCGCACGCGGCCGGGGTCGAGCGGGCGCTGGCCCATCATGGCGGCAACCTGAAGGACCCGCTCGAGGCGCTGCGCCGGCTCGGCGGGCGCGAGCTCGCCGCCATCGCCGGCGCGATCCTCGCCGCGCGGATGGAGAAGATCCCGGTCATCCTCGATGGCTATGCGAGCCTCGCGGCCGCCGCCGTGCTCAAGGCGGCCGAGCCCGCCGCCATCGACCATTGCCTGCTCGGCCACGTCTCGCGCGAGCCCGGCATGGCCAGGGCGGCCGCCGTTCTCGGCCTCCGGCCGCTCCTCGACCTTTCCCTCGGCGACGGCGAAGGCGCGGGCGCGGCCCTCGCCGCGGGCATCGTCAAGAACGCGGCCCTGACGCATTCCGGCATGGCGCTGCGCCCCGAATAGCGCGGGGTAACCCGCGACCTCCTTCACCGCCAAAGTCATTTTCACGTCCGGCAACGGTTGATCCCGCGCGCCCGAAAGGCCACATTCGGGGTCGGCGGGCCATTGCGCCTGTCTTCCCCCACCCGGCAATCAATATCGAAGAGGATGGAACGATCCCGACATTATCCGAACTTGCGACGCAGCACCCGATGATTGCGACCGTCGCGGCAACGGCCGCACTTGTTCTTGCCGCGCTGTTTGCCAATTTCGTCGTCAAGGCGCTTCTTCTGCGTGTCCTCAACAAGATGCTTGCCTATACGCCATACGGCCGCGACCCCGAACTGCGCCGCCACGGCTTCATCGAGCGCCTGGCCAATGTCGTGCCGGCGCTGGTCATCGCCACCGGCATCGCGCTCGTCCCCAACCTGCCGGCCTTCGTCGTCGTGGTGGTGAAGAACGTCGCCAACGCCTTCATGATCCTGACCGTGGCGATGGCGATCAGCGCCGCCTTCAACATCGTCGACACCATCTATCACCGGCGGCCGGAAGCGCGGCTGAAGCCGATCAAGGGCTATGTCCAGGTCGTCAAGATCGTGGTCTACGTCGTCGCCGCGCTGCTGATGATCGCGACGCTCATCGACCGCTCGCCGCTCATCCTCCTGTCCGGCCTCGGCGCGATGGCGGCGGTGCTGATCCTGGTGTTCCAGGACACGCTTCTGTCGCTCGTCGCCGGCATCCAGATCTCCTCGACCGACATGGTGCGCGTCGGCGACTGGATCGAGATGCCCGGCCAGAACGCCGACGGCGACGTGATCGAGATCGCGCTGCACACGGTCAAGGTGCAGAACTGGGACAAGACCGTGACCACGGTGCCGATCCGCAAGCTCGTGACGGAGCCGTTCAAGAACTGGCGCAGCATGCAGGAATCGGGCGGCCGGCGCATCAAGCGCGCGATCCTGCTCGACCAGAACAGCATCCGCTTCCTGACCCCGGAGGACCACGAGCGGCTGGGCGCGCTCGCCCCGCTCGAAACCTACCTGAAGAACAAGCGCACGGAGCTGGCCGCGTGGAACGACGGGCTCGGCGAACGGGCGAAGGTGCCGGCCAACACCCGCCGCACCACCAATATCGGCACGTTCCGCGCCTATGTCGAAAACTATGTGCGCAGCCATCCCGGCGTCCATCAGGGCATGACGATCATGGTCCGGCAACTGCCGCCCGGCCCGGACGGCCTGCCGCTGGAGATCTACTGCTTCACCAACACCACCGCCTGGGCGGCCTATGAAGGGATCCAGGCCGACATATTCGACCATCTCTACGCGATCCTGCCGGAATTCGACCTCAGCGTATTCCAGAACCCGGGCGGCGCCGACTGGCGTCAGGCCCTGTCCTCAGCGGTCTCTCCCGAAGCGGCACGAGCGTAGCCGGCGGCGATTTGCGGGAATGCTTGCACAAAACCCGCCATCCGGCTTCATAAACCGAACGTTCTTGCGTAGGTTTGCGTTTCGCAAAAGGAATCCTGACCCATGTCGCTTGACAGGATCGACATCGCCATCCTCGAGGCCCTTCAGAAGGACGGCCGCATCTCCAACGCGGCCCTCGCCGAGAAGGTCGGGCTTTCGCAGTCGGCGTGCTCGCGCCGGCTCGACAGCCTGGAGAAGGAGGGCGTGGTGCGCGGCTATCACGCGCGGCTGTCCAACGCCGCGCTCGGCCACGGCATGACCGCCATCGTCCACATCTCGCTGTCGGGCCAGTTCGGCAAGACGCTGGCCGATTTCGAGGCGGCGGTGAAACGCTGCCCGAACGTCCTGTCGTGCCACCTGATGTCGGGCGAGTACGACTACATCCTGCGCATCGCCGCGCGCGATCTCGAGGACTACGAGCGCATCCACAAGGAATGGCTGACCGCCATGCCGCACGTCATCAAGATCAACTCGTCCTTCGCGCTGCGCGAGGTGGTCGACCGCACCCATGTCGGCCTGAAGCCGGACATGGCCTGACGTCGGAAGCAAAAAAAGCGGCTAGAAACGCCACGACCCGCCGATTGGGGGGCAACCGGCGGGTCGGGAGGCCGCGCGAACGGAGGGGGGCTTTTGTCCGCGCAGGTGTCTGCCATTAGATTAGCACGTTCCGGGAAAGTTTGAAGTGGCAACCCCAAACTTTCCGTTGCGTCAACGAAGGAATTCGTCGACGCGACGCAGCGTGACGCGCCGGTTCTCCCAGCTTTCGTACTGCGTCGGCACGAGAAGATAGGCCTCGCCGTAGCCGACCGTCTCCAGCGCCCGCGAGGGGATGCCGAACTCGCGCACCAGGACGCGCTTCAGCGAGGCCGCCCGGCGCTCGGACAGCGCGAGGTTCGAGGCGTCCGAGCCGACCGCGTCGGTATGGCCCTCGATCAGAATGCGCGTGCCCGGGCGGCGCGAGATCAGGCGCTTCAGCGCATTGGCGATCTGCTCGACCTTGCGGTACTGCGAGTAGGGAATCTCGGCCGAGCCGAACTCGAAGTTGATCGACTGGATCTCGATCGACGGCGCGGCGCGGCGCAGGTCCGGCCGGCGCTTGAATTCCTGCACCGTCACCCGGCGCTGCGGCGCGATGCGGGTCGTCGGCGCGGCCTCGAGCTGGCGCAGGATGCGGTCCGACGACGGCATCTCGCGCGGCGCTTCGCGTCCCGGACGCCGCGGCTCCTGCCGCTCGATGACGCGATCGCGATTCTGCTCGCGCATCTGCGCCGAGGCGACGGTCGGCAGGAGGACGGAAAGGGCGGTGGTGGCGATGAGAAGATGGCGGAACATCGGGGGCGTCTCCTTCGGAAGAACTCAGGCTAACTCGTTGCGGCGACAATGGCATCGGCCGCCTGAAACCAGGCTGAACGGGCTGTTGTCCGGCGTTCATAATCCCTAATGCGCGGCGAACGGCCGCTACAGCCAGGGCGTCACCCATTCCTGCGACCACGCATAGGGCGAGAAGCCGATGCGCTGGTAGAGCTGGAGGGCGCGCGGATTGTCGAGCGTGCAGGTCTGGATCGTCAGCCGGTCCGGCGCATGGGCGAAGGCCGCGAACACCGCCTCCGACAGGAAGAACCGGGCCAGCCCCCTGCCCTGGAAATCCGGCGTCAGGCCGAAATAGCGGATCTCGGCCTCCGCCGGCAGACGGGCGAGATCGAGCTCGAAGAAGCCCGCCGGCGCGCCGTCGACGTAAAGAACGCGGATTTCGACGCTCTCGTCATGGACGATCGCCGACAGCGCCCTGTCGTCGAGATTGCGGTGCTTTTCCCAGTGGCTGGCCTTGCCGACCTCAGCGTAGAGATAGCGATAGAAGGCGAGCGGCATCTCCTTGACCCGCAGCACCGCAAGCGCGTGCCCGAGCGGCATCGGTACCCGCGCCGGCGGCGGCGCCAGCATTTCGAGATGGGTGGCGCGGGCGAGAAGCATCCCGTCCGGGCCGATCTCCACCCCGGCGCCGGCCGGTGTCTCAGTCATTGCCGGTGACGATGGGCGTGTCGGCGCGCGCGCCCCACTCGCTCCACGAGCCGTCGTAAAGCCGGTTGTCCTCGTGGCCGACCGAGGCGAGGGCCAGCGAGATCACCGCCGCCGTGACGCCAGAGCCGCAGGAGGTGACGACCGGCCGCGACAGGTCGAGCCCCGCCGCCTCCAGCGTGGCGCGAAGCTCATCGACCGGCAGCAGGCTGCCCTCGCGCGACAGCGAGGCGGCCGGCACGTTGCGCGCGCCGGGCATGTGGCCGCTGCGCATGCCGGGACGCGGCTCGGGGTCCGTGCCGGCGAAGCGGCCGGCCGGCCGCGCGTCGGCGATCTGGGCCGCGCCTTCGGCCACGATCTCCTGCATCTCGGCCAGGGAGACGACCTTGGCCGGATCGCAATCGGCCTCGAAGAAGCAGGAGGCGATCTTCGTCGTCTCGGCCGTCACCGGCCGGCCCTCGCGCCGCCAGCGGTCGAGCCCGCCGTCGAGCACATAGACCTTGTCCGCGCCCATCAGGCGGAACATCCACCACACGCGCGGCGCGGAGAAGAAGCCCGGCCCGTCATAGACGACGATCTCGTCCTTCTCGTCGATGCCCATGGACGAGGCGGACTGGGCGAACAGCCTCGGCGAAGGCAGCGTGTGCGGCAGGTTCGAGCCCGGCTCGACCACCTTGTCGTGGTCGAAGAACACCGCGCCGGGAATATGCGCCGCCTGATACTCGGCGCGCGCGTCGCGCCCCTGCGCCGGCAGATACCACGCGCCGTCGACGATCGACAGGCCGGGCTTGTCCAGCCGCTCCTGAAGCCAGTCGGCGGAAACCACGAAGGGGCTTGTCTGGCTCATGACGGGTTCTCCTGGCTCGAAGGCAGCGGGCCGAAACGGATGCGGAAGCGGCGGTTCTCGCGGCCCTTCTTCTCGATCTTGCCGATATGGATCTGCCCGATCTCGGCCGTCGAGGCGACATGCGTGCCGCCGCAGGGCTGGGTGTCGACCGCCCCCTCGTCGCCGATGCAGACGAGGCGGATGCGCCCCGAGCCCACCGGGGGGCGGACGTTCTTCGACTTGACCAGCGAGGGATTGGCCGCGAGGTCCTCGTCGGTGATCCATTTGGTGAAGATGGGATGGTCGGCGCGCACCAGCGCCATCAGCGCCTCGCTGACGCCCTCGCGCGTCACGCCGGCGTCGGGAATGTCGAAATCGACGCGCGATTCCTCCTCGCCCACCGCCGCGCCGGTGATCGGATAGGGGCAGGCGACGGTGAGCAGGTGGCAGGCCGCATGCATGCGCATCAGCTTCATCCGCCGCTCCCAGTCGATCTCGGCCGTCACCGTCTCGCCGACCTCGGGCCGCGCCGCGCCCTCGGCCGGCTTGTGGACGATCTCGTTCTTGGTCTCCCCCGTCACCGTGCCGGCAATGGCGATCCGCGATCCGTCGGCGCGCAGAAGAGTGCCCGTGTCGCCCGGCTGGCCGCCGGACGTGGCGTAGAAGACGGTCCGGTCGAGGAAAATTCCCCGCTCGTCGACGGCGATCACCGTCGCTTCGGCCGACTTCAGATAGGCGTTGTCGCGAAACAGCGCCTCCGTCGCGAACGCCATTATGCACTCTCCTCGTAGGGAACCGAAATCGTGTTCTCCGTCTCCAGCCATCCCGGCACCGGCAGGCCCTTGCCGCGCAGGAAGGACGGATTGAACAGCTTCGACTGGTAGCGGGTGCCGTAGTCGGCCAGAATGGTGACGATGGTGTGGCCGGGGCCGAGCTCGCGGGCGAGACGGATCGCGCCGGCGATGTTGATGCCGGTCGAGCCGCCGAGGCACAGCCCCTCCTCCTGCACAAGGTCGAAGATGATCGGCAGGGCCTCGGCGTCGGGGACTTGCCACGAGAAATCGGGCGTGAACCCTTCGAGATTGGCGGTGATGCGCCCCTGCCCGATGCCCTCGGTGATCGACTCGCCCTCGGCCTTCAGCTCTCCTTCAGTGTAATAGCTGTACAGCGCCGCGCCCAGCGGGTCGGCAAGGCCGATCTTGACGGCAGCATTGTGCTCGCGAAGGCCCGCGGCGATGCCGGCGAGCGTGCCGCCGGTGCCGACCGCGGAAACGAAGCCGTCTATCCTGCCGTCCGTCTGCCGCCAGATCTCCTGCGCGGTGGTGACGATGTGCCCGTCGCGATTGGCGACGTTGTCGAACTGGTTGGCCCAGATCGCGCCGGCGGCTTCCGTCCTCGCAAGCTGCTCGGCCAGCCGGCCGGACACCTTCACGTAGTTGTTGGGATTGCGGTAGGGAACCGCCGGGACCTCGATCAGCTCCGCGCCGAGGAGCCGGAGCGCGTCCTTCTTCTCCTGGCTCTGCGTCTGCGGGATCACGATCACCGTGCGGTAGCCCAGCGCCTTGGCCACCACCGTCAGGCCGATGCCGGTGTTGCCGGCCGTGCCCTCGACGATCACGCCGCCGGGCGCGAGCAGCCCCTTCTTCTCGGCGTCGCGGATGATGAACAGGCCCGCGCGGTCCTTGACCGACTGGCCGGGATTCATGAACTCGGCCTTGCCGAGGATCTCGCACCCCGTTTCCTCGGACGCGCGCCTGAGACGGATCAGCGGCGTGTTGCCGATGACATCGAGAACCGAAGCGGCCATGGGGCTGTTCCTTCTTTTGCCGAATGCGCGAAACTAGAAACCGCGGGTCCCGCTTTCAAGGACGGATTTTCCCTCACGCACCGTTATCTCAGCCCCTGTGTTCGGGCCTCGCGTCGCGCGCACACAGATAGATGACCAGCGAGAGCGCGAGCGCCGCCGCATAGAACCAGTAGAGCGCGGCATAGGCGGCCGCCGGATCGCCGGGCACCGTCGCCGTCGACACCACCGCGCCGGAGGCGAACTGCATCAGGCCGACCGCGCCGATGGAGAAGAAATTGAGCAGCGTGATGCCGCGCCCGGTCAGGTGCGGCGGGCAGAAGGCGCGCCCATGCGCCATCAGCAGGCCGAAGCTGGCGCCGGAGAGGCCGATGACGACAAGGAGCGTCGTCGAGATGCCGATGCCCGGCGCCGGGTCTAGCGCCAGCAGGACGAGCGCAGCACACAGCAGGGCGTTGCCGGCGAAGGCGACCCATTTGCGGGTGCGGAAGAAGGTGTCGAGCGGGCCGTAGACGAAGCTGCCGACGGACATGGCCAGCGCCATGAACAGCGTCGCCTGGCCGATGGCCAGCGCATCGGCGCCATAGACGTCGGCGAGATAGGGGCCGGCCCACAGGCCGCGTATGCCGCCCGACGGCACGTAATTCATCGCGACCAGCGGCAGGACCGGCCACAGAGCCTTGAGGCGCATCAGCTCGACATAGCCGGAAAAGCCGCTCGAGACGCCGCCGCCCTTCGCCTGCTCGGGATCGCGGACGAAGAACAGGATCGCCCCGGCGATCAGCAGCGTCACCACGCCGAGGCCGGCGATGACCGGCCGCCAGCCGAAAGCCTCTGCCGCCGCAGCCAGCGGCGACGCGCCGATGACGTTGCCGAGCGAGCCGAGTCCGATCAGCCACGAGGTCAGCACCGCGAGCCGCGCCGGCGACCACGTATGAGCGAAGATGAACATCGAGGCCATCAGCACCGGCGCGCAGCCGATGCCGATCAGCGCCATGGCGGCGACGATCATCCACGGCTGGGTGGCGAACGCGAACAGGAACGCGCCGCCGCCGCCGCAGATGCCGAGAAGCAGGCCCGCCGTGCGCTTCGGGCCGTGGCGGTCGAGCCAGATGCCGACGAGGAACTGCGACAGCGCGAAGGCGGCGAACCACGCGCCGGAGGCCATCGAGAGGTCGGTCTTTGCCGCGCCCAGATCGATGGCCAGCACCGGCGCGAGAACCGCGAGGAAGGCGCGGTAGAACTGCGACAGCATGTAGGCCAGAGTAAGCGCCGCCAGTCCGGCCATGATGACGTTTCCCGTCTCATTGTTCCATGGGCGGCCATGCGGTCGGGGTCGACGGCGACCCGGCGGCAGGGTGTTCCATGGCGCGGCGCGGGCCGCGCGGTTCCGTGAACGGCCGAGGCCGACCGGACGGGCTTAGACCATCGCGCCGCCCGCGGCAATTGGGCCAGCCCTGCTGTCCTTTGGAGCATTTGCGGCCGCTCGAACGCGGCCGGACCGAACGGCTGTCCGGACAGGAAAAAGGCCGCCTTCCTCGCGGAAGGCGGCCCGGTATGGTGGGCGTCAGGCGGCGGCCCGGCCGCGAGCCGGCCGGCGCTTGCTGCGGAACGGCCGCTTCTGCGCCGGCTTGGCGCCCGCGGGCTTCGCGCCGTCCTCCGCACCGAACGGCCTGCCGCCGCCGGGACGCTTCTGGAACGGCTTGCCCTGCCCCGGCTTGCCGTCGCGCTGGGGCTGCACCCCGCGCGGGGTCCTGCCCGGCATGTGGCGCGGCCTGCCGGCATCGCCCTCGGCATCGCGGGGCGCGGCGGCGCCCTTCGCCGGCGCGGGGTCCGGCTGGTCGAGCACGCTCGCCGCGACCGGCAGCTTCATGCGGATGATGCGCTCGACCTGGCGCAGCTTCGCGGCCTCGTCCGGTGCGCACAGCGTGACCGCGATGCCGTCGGCCCCGTTGCGCCCGGTGCGGCCGATCCGGTGGACGTAGCTCTCGGCCTCGTCCGGCAGGTCGAAATTGACGACATGGCTGATGCCCGGCACGTCGATGCCGCGCGCGGCGATGTCGGTGGCGACGAGGATGCGCACCTTGCCCTCGCGAAAGCCGTTCAGCGCCTTCTGGCGCGCGTTCTGCGACTTGTTGCCATGGATGACGGCGGCCTCGAAGCCGTCGCGCTCCAGATCGCGCGCGACGCGGTCGGCGCCGTGCTTGGTACGGGCGAAGACGATGACCGACGACATCGCCGGATCGGCAAGCATGTCGGACAGCACCTTCCGCTTCTGCTTCAGCCGCGCCATGACGAGGCTCTGGCGAATCTCGCCGGCGGTCGTGCCCTGCGGCGCGACCTCGACCCGCACCGGCTCCTTGAGGAGCTCGCGCGCCAGCTTCTCGATCTCGACCGGCATGGTCGCCGAGAACAGCGCCGTGCGGCGCTCGGGATGGGTGGCGCGGGCGATGCGGCGCACGTCGTTGATGAAGCCCATGTCGAGCATGCGGTCGGCCTCGTCGAGGACGAGCCAGCGTGTCTCGGCGAGCGTAAGGTCGCCCTCGCGCACGAGGTCGGTCAGCCGGCCGGGCGTGGCGATCAGGATGTCGACGCCGGGCGCGATGCGCCGGACCTGCGAGCCGCGCGACACGCCGCCGAGGACGATCGCGGTCGAGATGTGCAGCCCCTGCGCAAGCACCCGGATCGTCTCCTCGATCTGCACGGCGAGCTCACGCGTCGGGGCGAGGATCAGCGCCCGCGCCGTGCGCGGCTTGCGCTTGGTGCCGAGGCCGACGATGGCGGCGAGGATCGGCAGGCTGAAGGCCGCGGTCTTGCCGGAGCCGGTCTGGGCGATGCCGAGAATGTCGCGCCCCTCGAGCTGCGGCGGGATCGCCTGCACCTGGATCGGCTTCGGCTCGGTGAAGCCGGCGTTCTGCGTCGCCTTGAGCATCGCGCCCGAAAGCCCGAGCGCGGCGAAGCCGGACGACATGCCGGCAGTGGAATCGGTATTTTCAAAAGTCAAAGTCATGTCTTTCCTGCGAAGTCGCGCATGGCGCGTCCGCATCGTTGGCGCGGCGGGGCGCAACCCGCCGCATAAAATCTCTATTCTGACGACAAGGCGGTGGAACGCTCGGCGTTCCGCTCGGCTGCGCTGTCGCGCCCGCGCGCTTCATGCTGCGGGTGGACGCAACCAGTCCCTTCGGGAAAGCCGGACATGCCGGCCCATGCGCCTCATGCAGCCGCATATGGTACAGACGGCCGGCAAAAGCAACCTGAATTTGTGCGATGCAGTAAAGTTCGCGTCAAACGTCGGCCGCGGCGGCCAGTTCGTCGAGCTTCAGCACCGTGTTCCAATTGCGCGCGGTGTTGGCGACGCCGATGCCCTTGTCGAACTTCGCCGCCAGCTTCGACGTGCCGAAGCCGTGCGGCGTGTGGAGATAGGCGACCGTGCCGACGATCGCGATGTCCTCGCCGCCGGCGGCGAGCGCGCGCAGCGCCTCGACCCGCGCCGGCTCCGGTGCATCCGCCAGCAGGGCGGCGTGAAGAAAGGTCGGCGTCTCGACGGCCTCAGGGAACGGGTTGGCGGCGATCAGCGCCCGCCACTCGGCCCGGGTCGCCACGTGAACGTCCTTGTCGAAGGCGAAGTCGCGGGCGCACACCTCCGCGACGCGGGAAGCAACCTCGCCGCGCGACAGCGCGCTCTTCAGCACCGCGTTGCCGCTGTTGATATAGGTAGCGACATTGTCGAAGCCGGCCGCCGTCAGCGTCTCGCGCAGACGCGCGACGGGAAGCTGGGTCTTGCCGCCGACGCCGCGGAACAGGACGATATAGGCCGTGCCATCGCTCATCGCCCGAGCATACAGCCTCGGCTCAGATGATGAAACCAGCCAGCGTCTCGTTGTCGGTGATGTCCTGATAGGCCCAGCCCGCTTCCTCGAACCGCTTGCGCAGCACGTCGAAATTCCTTGCGTCCTTCGTCTCGATGCCGATCAGCACCGAGCCGAAATTGCGCGCCGATTTCTTCAAATATTCGAAGCGGGCGATGTCGTCGTCCGGCCCGAGCAGCGACAGGAAATCGCGCAGCGCGCCCGGCCGCTGCGGGAAGCGGAAGATGAAGTATTTCTTGAAGCCCTCGAAGCGCAGCGCCCGCTCCTTGACGTCGGGCAGGCGCTCGAAATCGAAATTGCCGCCGGAAATGACGAGCACCACGACCTTGCCCTTCAGCTCCTTGCGCGAAAAGTCCTTGAGCGCGTCGATGGCGAGCGCGCCGGCCGGCTCCAGCACGATGCCCTCGACGTTCAGCATCTCGATCATGGTGGCGCAGAGGCGGTTTTCGGGGATGAGCCGCACCTGCCCGGCCTCGAAATGTTTCAGCAGGCGGAAATTCTCCTTGCCGATCTCGGCGACGGCCGCCCCGTCGACGAAATTGTCGACCTTGTCGAGCCTGACCCGCCGGCCGGCCTCGAGGCTGCTTCTCAGGCTCGGCGCGCCGGACGGCTCGGCGAAGGCGAAGCGCGTCGCAGCCCCCGTCTCGGCGAGATAGCGCGTGACGCCGGCCGAGAGCCCGCCGCCGCCGACGGGAAGGATCATCAGGTCCGGCACGACGCCCTCGCGAAGCTGGGCCGCGATCTCGTGCGCGATCGTCGCCTGCCCCTCGACGATGTCCTTGTGGTCGAAGGGCGGCACCATCAGCCCGCCGCTCTGCGCGGCGAAATCGAGCGCGGCGCGGTAGCAATCGTCGAAGAAGTCGCCGACGAGGCGGATCTCGACCGCCTCGCCGCCGAACATCCGCGTCTTGTCGATCTTCTGCTGCGGCGTCGTCACCGGCATGAACACGACGCCCTTGCGGCCGAGCTGGCGGCAGACGAAGGCGAAGCCCTGCGCATGATTGCCCGCCGAGGCGCAGACGAAAACCTCCGCGCCTCCGTCCCCCTTGGCCCCGGAAGCCAGCGCCTTGCGGAAGAAGTTGAACGCGCCCCTGATCTTGTAGGAGCGCACCGGCGTCAGGTCCTCGCGCTTGAGGAACACCCGCGCGCCGGTCTTGCGCGAAAGGTAGTCGTTCTCCTGGAGCGGCGTCTCGGCGAACAGCGGGCGCATCGCCTCGGCCGCGCGCGCGACTTCGCGGGGAAATGCAGCCATCCTCGTCCTCTCCGCCGGTTTTCGCGAGGGCTATTGCACAAACTCGCCCGTGACGCCACTGTCGAGGCCGAGCGTGTCAGGATTCCCGCCGTGCAATATTCGACCGTCCGCGCCGCGGTTCACATCGCCTCGGTCTTCGCGATCTACCTTTCCTTCGCCATGCTCGCCCCGGCGGCGGTCGATCTCTATTACGGCAACGACGACTGGCGGGTGTTCGCGTTCTGCGCCTTCTTCACCGGCGGGCTGGCGCTCGGCGGCGCGCTGGCGACGCAAGGCCGGCCGCCGCCGATCTCGTCGCGATTCGGCTTCCTCGTCGTCAACCTTCTGTGGCTGACCACCAGCGCCGTCGGCGCCGTCCCGCTCTATGCCGCTGCCTCGCTCGACCTGACGCTGGCCGAGGCCGTGTTCGAGGCCGCCTCCGGCATCACCACAACCGGCGCGACGATCATCAACGGGCTGGACGGGCTGCCGCCCGGCATCCTCCTGTGGCGCTCGCTACTGCAATGGATGGGCGGCCTCGGCGTCATCGCCTTCTCCCTGTTCGTGCTGCCGTTCCTCAATGTCGGCGGCATCTCCTATTTCCGCATCGAGACGTCCGACATCACCGACAGGCCGTTCGAGCGCCTGTCAACCCACATCACCGCCCTGATCGGCATCTATTCCGCGACCACGGTCCTGTGCACCGTGCTCTACGCCGCTGCCGGCATGAGCGGCTTCGACGCGCTCAACCACGCGCTCACCACCATCTCGACCGCCGGCTTCTCGACCCACGACGCCTCGATGGGTGTCTATGGCGACAATTTCGCCATCCTGTGGATCGCCACGGTGTTCATGTTCCTCGGCGCGCTGCCGTTCTCCATCGTCATGCTGCTCGTGGTCTCGGGCCGGCTCGACACGCTGCGCGACCCGCAGATCCGCGTCTTCGCCGGCTACGTGCTGGCGTTCGTCGCCGCGGTCGCGCTCTATCTGCGCCTGACCGGCGACATGGAGTTCGGGCAGGCGCTGACCTATTCGGCGTTCAACTTCGTCTCGCTCATCACCACGACCGGCTTCGCCACCGGCGACTACACCGAGTGGGGGCCGTTCGTGGCCGGCTGCGCGCTGGTCGCCACCGTGCTCGGCGGCTGCTCCGGCTCGACCTCGGGCGGGGTGAAGGCCTACCGCTTCCTCATCCTGTTCAAGCTGCTCGCCAACGGCTTGAAGCGCTTCGTCTATCCCAACGCGGTGGTGACGGTTCACTATGGCGACCGGCCGGTGGACGACGCCATGCAGCGCGCGGTGGTGCTGTTCATCTCGGCCTTCCTGTCGATCTGGCTGATCCTGACGCTGCTTCTGACGGCGACGGGCATCGATATCCTCACCGCCCTGTCCGGCGCGCTGACGTGCCTGACCAATGTCGGCCCCGGCCTCGGCGAGATGATCGGCCCGGCCGGCAATTTCTCCGCCGTGCCCGACGCGGCGAAATGGCTGCTGGCGCTGGCGATGCTGCTCGGGCGGCTGGAAATCCTCGCCGTCCTCGTCGTCTTCACGCCGGTGTTCTGGCGGCGCTGAGACCTTGCCAAGCCCCGCCCGGCACGGTAGCGAAGGATGGGAGTGATCTTCGGCAGATTGTTTCAACGCAATTCCGGACGAAAAGCGCTTCGCACTTTTCGGGAATTGCTTCAGGAGTTTTTCGCGTTGAGCCGGGCACGCCATCTCGCCGCCGCCGCCGTGCTTGCCCCTGCCCTCGCCCTTTCGGGCTGCGCGGGCGGACCGACCACGCGCCTGCTCGACGCCGTGGCCGCCGAGCCGCAAGAGATCCTCGCCACCCACCGGATATTCGTCGCCACCACCCGTGCGACCGCGGACGACCGCAAGGAAGTGTTCAGCGGCGAGCGCAGCGTCGACGTGAACTATGCCCGCGTCGACGTAACCCTCCCCAAGGTCCACGAGCCGGGCAAGGTCGAGCACCCGCGCGCCGGCGCGCGGCGCGACCCGGCACGGCATTTCGCCGCCGGCGAGGTCGCGCTCTATCCCGCCCGGGAAGGCTTCCGCCGCGCGCTCGGCGAAAGCCTGAAGCGCACGCGCGGCCGCGCGCTGGTCTTCATCCACGGCTATCGCACGCCGTTCGACAATTCGGTCTACCGCGCCGCGCAGATCGTCCACGATTCCGGCTATCACGGCACGCCGGTCCTGTTCTCGTGGGCCTCGACCGGGCGCACCGTCGACTACATCTACGACAACAACTCGGCCACCGTCGCCCGCGACGGGCTGGAGGACACGCTGCGCCAGCTGCGCGCGGCCGGCGCGATCCGCATCGACATCGTCGCCCACTCGATGGGCAACTGGCTGACGATGGAGACGCTGCGCCAAATGGCGCTCTCGGGCAACCGCGACGTCCACAACAGCCTCGGCGACGTCATCCTCGCCTCGCCCGACATCGACGTCGACGTGTTCAAGAGCCAGTTGCGCCGCATCGGCAAGATCGACTGGCCGATCTTCGTCATCCTGTCGCGCGACGACCGGGCGCTGCTCGCCTCGTCGATCATCGCCGGCAACCGGCCGCGCGTCGGCGACTATGGCAACGACGCCGATCTCGCCAGCCTCGGCATCACGGTCGTGGACATCTCCGGCATCTCGTCCGGCGGCGACAGGCTGAACCACGCCAAGTTCGCCGAGAACCCGCTGATGGTGCAGCTTCTCGGCAGCCGGCTGAACGAGGATCAGATGCTCGACGGCAACAGCGACGACATCACGCGCCGCATCGACGGACTGGCGCAAGGCCTCGGCCAGACTCTCGGTTCCGCCGCCGAGATCATCGTCACCACGCCGTTCGAGGTCATCAACATCGCCGTCGGCGGCCGCCGCTGATTACAGGAAAAGGTCGACCTTCTCGAAGCGCGTCACGTCGACGATGCCGATGTCGGAGATGCGCAGTTCCGGGATCACCACCAGCGCCAGCAGCGAATGCTGCATGTAGGCGTTGTTGAGCGTGCAGCCCATCTCGCGCATCGCCGCCGTCAGCTTCGCCGCCTTCTGCGCCACGATCTCGGCCCGCTCGTCCGACATCAGCCCGGCGATGGGCATCTCGACGAGGGCGATCTCCCTGCCTTGCGAGAACAGCACCACGCCGCCGCCGACCTCGCCCAGCCGGTTGGCGGCCAGCGCCATGTCGCGCTTGTTGGTGCCGACGACGATCATGTGGTGCGAATCGTGCGCCACGGTCGAGGCGAGCGCGCAGTCGCGCGTATAGCCGAAGCCGGAGACGAAGCCGTTGACGACGCCGCCCGTGCCGCGGTGGCGCTCGACCAGCGCGATCTGGCACACGTCGTTCTCGCGGTCCATCTCGACCAGCCCGTCGGCGACGGCAAGGTCGGCCTCGAGCGCCCGCGTCGGCGCCTGGTTCTCGATCACGCCGATGACGCGCACCCGCGCCTCGTTGGCGCCCTCCGGCGCGACGATGTCGAAATCCGCCGCCTTGAGCATCCTGCCGAGCTTCACCGTCTTCTTGGCGCGGGCGGGATAGTCGTAAGGCGGAATGTCGACCTCCAGCCGGCCGCCCTTGGCCAGCCGCACGCCGCGCGCGAACACCTCGTCGATGCCGAGCGCGGCGAGATCGGAGACGATGAGGAAATCGGCGAGCCTGCCCGGCGCGATCGAGCCGATCTCGCGCTCCAGCCGGAAATGCTGGGCGGTGTTGAGCGTCGCCATCTGGATCGCCGTGACCGGCTTCAGCCCCTGCGCGATGGCGTGGCGCACCACGCGGTCCATGTGACCGTCATGGACCAGTGTTCCGGAATGGCTGTCGTCGGTGCACAGGATGAAGTTGCGCGGGTCGAGGCCCTTTTCCGTCACCGCCTTGATCTGGCTCGCCACGTCGTACCAGGCCGAACCGAGCCGAAGCATCGCCTTCATGCCCTGCCGGACGCGGGCGATCGCGTCCTCGACGCTCGTGCCCTCATGGTCGTCCTCCGGCCCGCCGGCGACATAGCCGTGGAACGGCAGGCCGAGGTCGCGCGAGGCGTAATGGCCGCCGACCGTCCTGCCCGCCTTCACCGTCGCCGCGATCTCGGCGACCATCAGCGGGTCGTTGGCGGCGACGCCGGGAAAGTTCATCACCTCGCCGAGGCCGATGATGTTCTCCCAGTTCATCGCCTCGGCGACGTCGTCGGCCGTCAGCTGCGCGCCGGCATTCTCCAGCCCCGCGGCCGACGGCACGCAGGACGGCACCTGCACCTTGACGTTGACCGGCATCGCCAGCGCCTCGTCATGCATCAGCCGCACCCCGTCGAGGCCGAGCACGTTGGCGATCTCGTGCGGGTCGACGAACATCGAGGTCGTGCCGTGCGGGATGACGGCGCGGCAGAACTCCGTCACCGTCACCATGCCGCTCTCGACATGCATGTGGCCGTCGCACAGGCCCGGGACCAGATAGCGCCCGCCGGCGTCCACCACCTTCGTCCCCTCGCCGATGGCGTGGCGCGCGTCCGGCCCGCAATAGGCGAAGCGGCCGGCGGCGATGGCGATGTCGGTCGCCGCGATCACCTCGCCCGAATGGACGTTGACCCAGCGCCCGTTGCGCACGACGAGGTCGGCCGGCTTCCTGCCCATGGCGACGTCGACGAGATGGGTCGCGACCTCCGTCCACGGCTTCGGCCGTGGGAAGGCGTGCTTGGTCCTGGCGGGCATGGCGCGGTCTCCGTTTCGCAGACTGTGCCACCGAGCGCATGGCAAGCGCAATGGCGCGCCTACCTGTCGAACTTGGTCGCCATGATCACCGAGGTCTGCGTCCGCTCGACCCCTTCGAGCGCGCCGATCCGGTCCACTACCGCATCGAGCGCCGCGACAGAGCCGGCGGCGACCACCGCCATCAGGTCGACCTCGCCGCTGATCGAGTGCAGCGTGCGCACCTCGCGGATGTCTTTCAACTCGGCGATGGTCTGGCCGGCATGCTTGGGCTTCACCGTGATCATGACGAAGGCGCGCACCAGCGCTCGCTCGGCTGCGGTGCTCAGGCGCACCGTGTAGCCGGCGATGGCGCCGCTGCGCTCCAGCCGCTCGATGCGCGCCTGGACGGTCGTGCGCGACAGGCCGAGCCGGCGCGCCAGCTCCGAGACCGGCATGCGCGCGTTCTCCGACAGCAGCGACAGGAGAAGCTCGTCCTTCATGTTTTCCTTCATAATGACGAAATCCTTCGTCATTTTGCATGATCAAACCAGAAATATCATAAGTTCACCGGTTTGAAATGCAAAGCCGTTCGTGGCCGTCTCGTCCGATCAGGAACGGAGGGCAAGCCCATGCAGGAAGCGAACAGGGACATCGTCGTCATCGGGGCCGGCAAGATCGGCACGACCATCGCGCTGATGCTGGCCGGGAGCGGCGACTACCGCGTCACCCTCGCCGACCGGGACCCCGCACAGCTGGAGGCGGCGGACCGGCATCCGGCGGTGGCGACGCAGGCGCTCGACATCGCCGATGGCGAGGCGCTGCGAGCCCTGCTCGCCGGCCGCTTCGCCGTGCTGAGCGCCGCCCCTTTCCACCTGACCGTTGCGATCGCCGAGGCCGCGGGCGCCGCCGGCATCCACTATCTCGACCTGACCGAGGACGTCGCCTCGACGAGGCGGGTCAAGGAGCTGGCGAAGGCGGCGAAAAGCGTCTTCATCCCGCAATGCGGCCTCGCGCCGGGCTTCGTTTCCATCGTCGCCCACGACCTCGCCAGCCGGTTCGAGCGGCTCGACACGGTGCGCCTGCGCGTCGGCGCGCTGCCGCAATACCCGTCGAACGCGCTCAACTACAACCTGACCTGGAGCACCGACGGCATCATCAACGAATATATCGAGCCGTGCGAGGCCATCGTCGACGGCCGGCTGATAGAAGTGCCGGCGATGGAGGAGCGCGAGGAGTTCTCGCTCGACGGCGTCACCTACGAGGCGTTCAACACCTCGGGTGGGCTCGGCACGCTGTGCGAGACGCTGGCCGGCAGGGTGCGCACGCTCAACTACCGCACCATCCGCTATCCCGGCCACGCCGCGATCATGAAGACGCTGCTCAACGACCTGAACCTGCGCAACCGGCGCGACCTGTTGAAGGACATCCTCGAGCAGGCACTGCCGGCGACCGGGCAGGACGTGGTCATCGTCTTCGTCACCGTCTCCGGCCTCAAGGGCGGGCGACTGATGCAGGAGACATACGCTCACAAGATCTACAGCGGCCTGATTGCCGGCCGGCCGCGCAGCGCCATCCAGATCACCACCGCCGCCGGCATCTGCACCGTCCTCGACATGCTGGTCGTAGGAAAGCTGCCGCAGACGGGCTTCGTGCGGCAGGAGGACATCGCCCTTGCCGACTTCCTCGCCAACCGCTTCGGCCGCCACTACGCCGCGGATGCCGCCGCCCGCGGGGCAGCCGCCTGATCCTCGTCCCTCAGAAACCCGAGACCCTTGGCAGCCAGGTTGAGAGTGCCGGGATGAAGGTGATGAGGGCGAGGACGATGATGTGGGCGATGAAGAAGGGGGGCATTTCGCGGATGATGTCTCCGACCCTGAGCTTGACGGCCGAGGAGACGACGAACAGCAGCGCCCCGACCGGCGGCGTGACCAGGCCGATGGTCAGGTTCAGGATCACCACCATGGCGAAGTGGATCGGGTCGATGCCGAGCGAGTGGGCGATGGGCGCGAGGATCGGCACCAGCACCATCACCCCCGGCAGCGGGTCCATGAACAGGCCGAAGACGAGGAGGAGCAGGTTGACCGCCAGCAGGAAGACGAGCGGGCTGAGCTGCCGAGACGATGGTCTCGGCGAGCTGCTGCGGCACGCTCTCGATGATCAGAACCCAGGCGAAGGCGCGGGCGGCGGCGAGGATGATCAGCACCGCGATCGAGATCAGCGCCGCGCGGAAGATGATCGCCGGGATGTCGCGCAGCTTGAGCGAGCGGTAGAGGAACATGCCGCAGGCGAGCGCGTAGAAGATCGCCACCACCGAGGCCTCGGTCGGCGTGAACACGCCGGCGCGGATGCCGCCGATGATGATGACGATCAAGAGCAGCGCCGGCAGGGCGTGGAACGTCGTCTTCACCATCTCGCGGCCGGACGGCCGCTCGGCCTCGCCGCGATAGTTGCGCTTGCGCAGGACGACGAAGTTGGCGGCCGAGAGGGCGAGCGCGATGACGATGCCCGGCACCATGCCGGCGATGAACAGCGCCCCGACGGACACCTGCTCGACCTGGAGCGCGTGGTGATCATGATGATCGAGGGCGGGATGATCGGCCCCATCACCGCCGCCGAGGCGGTCAGCGCCCGGCATAGGACTTGTCGTAGCCGGACTTCTCCATCATGCGGATCATCATCGCGCGGGGCCGGCCGCGTCGGCCAGCGCCGAGCCGGAAATCCCGGAGAACAGCGCCGCCGAGATGACGTTGGCATAGCCCAGCCCGCCGCGCAGGTGGCCGACGAACTGCGAGGCGAAGCGCAGGAGCACATGGGTCATCGCCCCGCCGGTCATCAGCTCGGCGGCGAGGATGAAGAACAGCACCGCCATCAGCGGGAACGAGTCGAGGCCGGAGAACATCTCGCTGACGACGACGAGATAGGGATAGGAGCTGCCGAGCGCGACCGCGACGAAGGCGGAGATCGCCAGCGTGAAGGCGACGGGAAAGCCCGCCGCCAGCAGGATCACGAAGGTGATGAAGAGTATCCAGGCCACGCGCGTCCCCTCGATGCGTTCTTACTCAAGCGCTCAGGCGCTCAGGCTGCCGGCGATGTCGCCGGGCACGTCGGCCGCTTCCTTGAAGCGGTTCTCCGCCACGTAGCCGCGCACGATCAACAGAAGGTGGATCGCCAGCAGCGCAAAGCCCACCGGGATCGCCGCGTAGATGTAGCTGAACGGTATCCGCGTCGCCGGCGTCAGCTGGAAGCGCATGCGCATCGCGTAATTGTAGCCGACCCAGATCATGACCGCGAAGAAGGCGAACAGCGAGAGCGCAATGACGGCTCTCAGGATGCGCTGGGCGCGCGGCGCCAGCCCGTCCATCACATTGGTGATGGCGACATGGCCGCCGTAGCGCAGCGTCAGGCCGGCGCCGAGGAAGGTCATCCACACCATCATGTAGCGCGCGACTTCCTCGGCCCACGGGATCGAGTAGTTCGTCGTGTAGCGCAGCGCCACATTGGTGAAGACGATGCACGACATCGCGCCGAGAAGCAGGATGAGCGCCCATTTGTTCAGCTCGACGAAGGCGTTCTCGACTTTGTTCATGATCCTATCCCCTGCCTTGCCTTTCAGGGCCCCTGCCTTGTCCCGTCAGGGAAAGAAGCCGGCAGGGGCTGGCCCCGCCGGCTCGTTCGGTCACCGGATTGTCCGGCGTCGCGGCTTATTCGGTCGCGATGATCTGGTCGATCAGATCCTTGCCGTAGGTGTTGTAGTACTGCTCGTAGGCCGGGGCGAGCGCCTCCTGGAAAGCGGCCTTCTGCTCGCTCGACAGCTCGCCCACATCCATGCCCGCGGCCTTGAGCTGCTCGACGCCGGAACTCTCGGCATTGTCGACGAAGCCGCGCATGGCGACGACCGCCTCGGCGGCCGCCTTCTTGAACACTTCCTTGTCCTCGTCGGACAGGCCGTTCCAGAAGTCCGGCGCGACGAGCAGCATCGCCGGCGAATAGACGTGGCCGGAAACGGTCAGGTACTTCTGCACCTCGGAGAGCTTGGCCGAGGTGATGACCGAGAGCGGGTTCTCCTGGCCGTCGATGGTGCCCTGCTCCAGCGCGCCGATCACTTCCGGCCACGCCATCGGCGTCGGCGCCGCGCCCAGCGTCTGGAAGGCGGTGATGTGGATCGGATTCTCCATCGTGCGCAGCTTCAGGCCGGCGACGTCGGCGGGCGCGGCGATGGCGTTGCGGTTGTTGGTGATATGGCGGAAGCCCTGCTCGCCCCAGGCCAGCGCGACGAGGCCGGCCGACTCGAACTTGGCGAGGATGTCCTGGCCGATCGGGCCGTCGAGCACGGTGCGGGCGTGCTTGAGGTCACGGAACAGGAAGGGGATGTCGAACACGCCGGTCTCCGGCACGAAGTTCGACAGCGTTCCCGAGGAGACGATGGTCGCCTCGACGGTGCCGATCTGCAACCCCTCGATCACCTCGCGCTCGCCGCCGAGGCCCGAGGACGGGAAATGGCGGAACACGAAGCGGCCGTCGGTCTCGGCCTCGACCACTTCCTGCCACTTGGTCGCGGCGACGCCGTAATGCGACGTGGTCGCCAGCGCGTAGCCGAGCTTGATCTCCTGCTGGGCGCTCGCCGCGCCGGTGAAGGCCGCGAAGGAAAACGCCACGGCTGCCGCCGCCGGCGCAAAATGCTTCAGGAACTGCTGCATGTTCTGGATACCTCCCAATAGGCGCAAAAGGATTGCGAAACCCGCCCGACATGGCTTTCGGCTAATCCTCCCGGCAAACCGGTGGGGCCGAGCCAGTTTCGTTGCCTGCTTTTCCGCCTCATCATGCGCCCTGTCAAGCAGAGGCATGCAACCGGACAGTAGAGTCGCGCATCTGCCTGTGACAAACGCTGCCCTTTGCTTCCGTTGCGGCAGGTGTTTTTCCCCGCCCGTCTAGCCGCCGTCGGGGAAAAATTCCTGCCAGCGCTGCGCGACCCGCGCCGCGACCTCGCCGGGCATCGCCAGTTCGACACCCCATTCGCGCGTGGTCTCGGCCCCGATCTTGCGCGTGGCGTCGAAGCCGACCTTGCCGCCCAGCCCCTCGAGCGGCGAGGCGAAGTCGAGCTGGTCGACCGGCGTGCGCTCCAGCACCATGAGGTCTCGCGCAGGGTCCATCCGCGTCGCCAGCGCCCACATCGCGTCCGGCCAGGAGCGGATGTCGATGTCGTCGTCGACCACGATCACCATCTTGGTCATCTGGAACTGCGGCAGCAGCGACCACAGCCCCATCATCACGCGCCGCGCCTGCCCCGGATAGCGCTTGTCGATGGCAATGACCGCGATGCGGTAGGAGCTCGCCTCCGGCGGCAGCCAGACGTCGACGATCTCGGGAAGCTGCTGGCGCAGCAGCGGCTTGAAGACGTCGAGCAGCGCCTCCCCCAGCACGGAGGGCTCGTCCGGCGCGCGGCCGGTGAAGGTGGTGAGGTAATGGGCGCCCTCGCGCACGAACAGGCGCTTCAGGGTGAAGACCGGATAATACGCGGGCGCGTTGTAATAGCCGGTATGGTCGCCGAACGGCCCTTCGAGCGCGGTCTCGTGCGGCGAGACGGTTCCCTCGAGCACGATCTCGGCACCGGCCGGCACATGGAGCGGAATGGACGCGCAGGGCGCGAGCGCCGCCCGCCTCCCGTTGATCATGCCGGCGAGCGCCAGCTCGCTGACGCCTTCGGGCGCCGGCATCACCGCCGAGATCATCGTCGCCGGGTCGGCGCCGATGACGACCGCGACCGGCATGTCCTCGCCTTTCGCCTGCCCCCCGGCCTGCCATTGGCGATGATGCGCCGCGCCGCCGCGCATCGGCAGCCAGCGCATGATCGCCCGCGCCCCGTCGAGCACCTGCATGCGATAGACGCCGAGATTGTAGGAGGAAAAATCGTCCGCGCCCGGCGCGCGGGTGACGACGATCGGCCAAGTGATGAGCGGCCCGGCGTCGTCCGGCCAGCAATGCTGGACGGGAAGGAACGAGAAATCCGGATCGACCTCGCGCCACGCGCGCGGCCGCGGCACGGCCTTCGGCCGGGCGAGCAGCGCGCCCTTCGCCGCCGGCAGCAGCGCCCGCGCCTCGCGCAGCGATTGCGGCGGCTTCGGTGCGCGCAGCCATGCCATCATCTCGCCGAGAGAGGTGAGGCCGTCCCGGTCAGTGCCGAGACCGGAGGCGACGCGCCCCGCCGTGCCAAACAGGTTGGTCACGACGGGAAGGCGCGCCGCCTCGCCCCTGACGTCGAGCGCTCTGGTCAGTCGCAGCACAGCCCCCCCAGCTGCGATCACCTGCCGGTGAAGCTCGGTGATTTCCAGATGCATCGACACCGGGGCTCCGACCTCGCGTACCTCCCCCGCCCCGGAGAGGTGGGAGAGAAACGAGCCGAGATCGGAAAAAGGCGGCAGAAGGCGTTGATGCATGGTCGGCTCGATATGAGCGGCATCATGGCACAGCGGAAAAGGGAACTCTTTGCGATATCGCAAAGAAACCAGGGGGACCGGCGACTAGGCTTTTTCGCAACGGCGCAGGGAGGCGATGGCATGGTCCGGCACCTGTTCGGCCGGCTTCTGGCGCTCTGGCGTCCGGCTGCCGCCCCGCCCGAGGAAGATCGGCGCGGGACGGCGACGGCGAAGGATGGGCAGTCGATGGACGTTGAGGGGCCTGCGGGCGGTGTCGGGCTCACAGTGAGCGGGAAGAACGCGCGCCCCGCCGCATCCGGCCGCGCCTTCGCCGCCTCCGGCGAGCTGCTCGCCCGCGCCATGCTCTCGCTCGGCATCGACGGCGACGACTTCGCCGAGCGCGAAAGCCTCTGGCTCATGGAAATGCGCTCCGTCTGCCGCGCCTGCGATGCGCGCAGCCGCTGCCGGCGCGACCTCGGCACCGGCGATTTCGCCCGCCGCTACCGCCATTACTGCCCCGTCAGCGAGAGCCTCGCCCGGATCGCCTCCGGCCGGCACCTCAGGGTAGGCGCGCCCGGACCGACCCGAAAAGCATAGAAAAGACAAGAGCATAAAACATGGAAGCCAAGCTCCCGGCCTTCGTCCGCCAACTGTTCCCCGCCTTCGCCGGCCTGCCGCTCGGCCCGGCGCTCACCCTTTCGCTGCGCGCGCTGGCGCGGCGGCGGCCGGGCCTGTTCGACCGGCTGGGCGAATTCTCGCGCGAGCGCTTCCTCATCGACCCGGTCGATCTCGCCTTTTCCTTCGTCGTCGTGCCGGACGGCGAGCGGGCCACGGTGAAGGCCACGGGCAAGGACGAGACGCAAGATTGCCCGGTCGTCATCCGCGGTCCGATCCTGACGCTGCTGGCGCTGCTCGACGGCACGCAGGACGGTGATGCCCTGTTCTTCAACCGCGTGATCTCGATCAGCGGCCGCACCGAGGCGGTGCTGGCGCTGCGCAACGCCATCGAGGACGCGGAGCTGACGCCGGCCGACCTGATCGGCCTGTCCGGCACGCTCGGCCGGCTGGCCGACGCCGGCATCCTCGGCGGCCTCGACGTGGCGCGCCGCTTCGCCGCCGCCACGTCGACGCCGGCAACGGTGGAGGCACGGTCATGACCGCCCCCGCGCGCATGGAGCTCGTCTGCCCTGCCGGCACGCCGTCGACGCTTCGCGCCGCGGTCGAGGCGGGCGCGGACGCCGTCTATTGCGGCTTCCGCGACGAGACCAATGCCCGCAACTTCCCGGGCCTCAACTTCTCGGCGCAGGAGCTGGCCGAGGGCGTGCGCTTCGCCCACGACCGCGGCACCAGGGTCCTCGTCGCCATCAACACCTTCGCCCGCGTCGGCGACGTCGATCTGTGGCGCAACGCCGCCGACACCGCCGTCCGCTGCGGGGCCGACGCGATCATCGCCGGCGACATCGCCGTGCTCGACCATGTCGCGACGAACCACAAGGACGCCATTCGCCTCCACCTTTCCGTGCAGGCCGCCGCCGCGACGCCGGAGGCGATCCGCTTCTATGCCGAGACCTTCGGCGTGCGCCGCGTCGTCATCCCCCGCGTCCTGTCGGTGCCGGAGATCACCGCGCTCAACAAGAATATCGACGTCGAGACCGAAGCCTTCGTCTTCGGCGGCCTGTGCGTCATGGTCGAGGGGCGCTGCTACCTGTCCTCCTACGCCACCGGCAAGTCGCCGAACCTCAACGGCGTCTGCTCGCCGCCGGAAGCCGTCACCTATGACGAGGACGGCAAGGGCATGGCGGCGAAGCTCTCCGGCTTCACCATCGACCGCTACGCGCCGGGCGAGCCGACCGGCTACCCCACGCTGTGCAAGGGCCGCTTCAACGCCGGCGGCAAGACCTCGTATCTGTTCGAGGAGCCGGTCAGTCTCAACGCCGGCAGCCTGATCGAGGGGCTGAAGAAGGCCGGCATCACCGCGCTGAAGATCGAGGGCCGCCAGCGCGGCAAGGGCTATGTCAGCGAGGTGGTGCGCGCCTTCCGCCGCGCCGTCGACGCGGTCGAGGCGGGCGGCGACGCCGTCGAGATCGACCGCATCCTCGCCGGCCAGTCGGAGGGCGGGCGCCAGACCGCCGGGGCCTACCGCAAGGTCTGGAGGTGATGCCATGACCAACGTTTCGCTGACCCTCGGCCCTGTCCTGTTCCACTGGCCGGCCGAGCGGCTGCTCGATTTCTACCGCCGCATCGCCGACGAAGCGCCCGTCGGACGCGTCCATGTCGGCGAGGTGGTGTGCGGCAAGCGCATGCCGTTCTCCGATCCGTGCTGGCCAGACGTGATCGAGCGGCTGGAGCGCGCCGGCAAGGAGGTCGTGCTGTCGACGCTCGCCGCCCCGGCGACGGTGCGCGAGCGGCGCTCGGTCGCCGATCTGTGCGGCGACGAGCGGCTGGTCGAGGTCAACGACATCACCGCCCTGCCCGCGCGCGCGGGCCAGCCCTTCGTCACCGGGCCGTTCCTCAACGTCTACAACGAGGCGACGGCGCAGTTCCTGGCAGGGCGCGGCGCGCGCGCCATCTGCCCGCCGGTCGAGCTGTCGTTGGCGGCGATCGGCGCCATGGCCGCCGCCTGCCCGGAGATCGAGTTCGAGATCTTCGCCTTCGGCCGGCTGCCCCTCGCCATTTCCGGCCGCTGCTATCACGCGCGGCTGCATGGCCTTCACAAGGATTCGTGCCAGTTCACCTGCGAGAAGGACCCGGACGGCCTCGCCGTCGACACGCTCGACGATCAGGCCTTCCTCGCCATCAACGGGGTGCAGACCCTGTCCAACCAGGTGCAGGCGTTCTGCCCGACGCCGGAAACGCTCGCCGCGCACAGGATCGCCCGGCTGCGGCTTTCGCCCCACACCTGCGACATGGTCAGGGTCGCTGAAGCCTACCGCGCCCTTCTCGACGGCGAGGAGGAGCCCGGCGCGGTGCGCGCCACGCTGGCCGGCCTCGACCTGCCGGGCGAGATGGTCGAGGGCTACGTCCATGCCAGGCCGGGCTGGATGACGGCGGCGACGGTGGACTGACGGAGCGCACGACATGGTGTCAGCGATGCCCTACCACCATCCCCACCCCGCGCCCGAGGAGCCGCGCGACGCGGCGGTGATCCGCCGCATCCGCAGCGTCATCGACAATGTCGAGCTGGATTGCGAGTGCCGCGCCCGGCTCGACGAAGCGCTCGGCCGCTTCGCCGCGCTCGAGCAGCAGCGCACCATGCGCCAGCACCTCGTCCTTGCCCGCCAGCACCGCGAGCGGATCAAGGCGATCCTCGATTTCCTGCAGGAGGTCGACCACCTGATGGTCAACGAGCCCGACCGCAGCGTCTATGCCGAGCTCGCGCTGCTGTTCGAGGAAATCTCGGTCATCGCCACCGAAGGCGCGGCGGCGATGCACAGCCTGTCGATGCTGCCGGCCGAGAACGGGCGATAATCGCTTACGGCCGCGCCGGCTCGCGCACCACCGACAGGCAATCGAGCAGCTCGGCGGCGAAGGCCTGCGCCTGATCGCGCCCCGCCTGCGAGGGCAGGCGCTCGCCGAGATCGAGATAGCAGTCGAGCAGCAGTTCGACCGCGGGCCGCAGGCGCGCCGAAACCTCCGGCTTGACGCTCTTCAGCAGCCGCGTTTCGCCGAGCGGCGCATGGGTCAGCGTACCGGCGCGGGCGCGCGCCGCCGCGGCCAGCGCCTCCATGTCCCTCGCCCGGCCCGACCCCGCCTCGTCGCGCGCGGTCTCGCCGAGAAGCGCAGCGACCCGGTTCTCCAGCGCCGGAAGCGTCCAGCCCTCGCCGTCGGTCGCCGCCGCACGGGCCTGGTGGAACGCCAGCCGCCGCTCGCGCCGCAGCCGGGCGACGTGGTCGAGCTCCTCGCGCGCCATCTGCTCGGCCGCCTTCTGCAACTCCTTCGACGTGCTTTGCGCCGCGACATAGGTCCAGAAGGCGAAGGCGCGCTCCTCGTTGCGCACCGCCATCGAGAACGCCCGGTAGGCGCTCATCAGCTCGGGCGCGACCGTGCCCGCCCCCTCGTCGTCGAAGGTGGCGTCGGGCGCGCCGCGCAACGGGGAAAGGTCCGGCCCCTTGCCGGTCATGCGATGCGACCAGTGCTCGACGTTGCCGAGATGCATGGTCTCCTCGGCGACCAGCCGCTCGAACACCTCGGCCAGCGCCGGCCTGTCTTCCCGGTGCATGCGGCCGGCGAGCTCGGAATATCCCTCGATGGCCTCGCGCTCCATCGCCGCCGCGACCGCGAACAGTTCCTCCAGCGATCCGATCCTGATGAACGGCTCCGTGCCGAGGCGCGACATGCCGGATTCTCCCTGTTTCACGTCACAAATGTCGCACTGCAAAAAAGGTAATGGTTTGCGCCAGATCAAATCACTGCGCAAAATACCACTTATCGTCGCCCTCGAATCGGGCACTCCCGTTCAAGAAAGCGCATCGCGTGGCTACCAAGCAAAGACCCTACCGCCGCCAGGCAGCCCCCTTCTTCGTTGCATTGCACACGATTCTTCTCGTTCCGCTGGCCGCCTTCCTCATTCTCGTCGGCCTCGCCGCCCAGCCGGCGCAGGCCGCGCGGCTCGACGAATTCCTGCCCAAGGTGCAGCCGGGCGAGCTTTTCGCCGGCGCCGACCGATTCGGCGAACCGATGGGCGAGCCGCCCATCGTTCCGGCCTACAAGGGCGACGAGCTCGCGGGCTATGCGCTGCTCAACTCCGACTTCACCAGCGCCATCGGCTATTCCGGCAAGCCGATCCACATCGTCGTCGGGCTCGACCCTGAGGGCGTGCTGCGCGGCCTGAAGATGGTCGAGCATTCGGAGCCGATCGTCCTGATCGGCATTCCCGAGCGGGAGGTCATCGCCTCGCTCAACACCCTGATCGACCAGGACATGGGCCGCGTCGCCGCCGGCGCCCAGCGCCCGCCGCAGGTCGACATCGTCTCCGGCGCCACCGTGACCGTGCTGGTCATGGGCGATTCGGTGGTGCGCGCCTCCGTGCGGCTGATTCGCAGCGGCCGGCTCGGCGGCGAAGGCGTCGCCGAGGCGCAGGCCCCGACCGAGATCCGCTCCGTCGACATGGAAAAGCGCGAGGTCAAGGACTGGGCGACGCTGATCGGCGACGGCTCGGTGCGCGCGCTGCGGCTGACCGTCGGCGAGGTCACGGACGCGTTTTCCCGCGCCGGCGAGGCGCAGGCCGCCGCCCGGCCCGAGACGCAGAACCCCGAAGACACCTTCATCGAGCTCTACATGGCCCCGGTCAGCGTGCCGTCGATCGGGATCAGCCTGCTCGGCCAGGCCGGCTACGAGCGGCTGGAGACGCGGCTGAAAGACGGCAGGCAGGCGATCCTCGTCGCCGGCGACGGCGCCTATTCCTTCAAGGGCTCGGGCTATGTGCGCGGCGGCATCTTCGACCGCATCGAGCTCATCCAGGACGGCCAGGGCGTGCGGTTCCGCGACCGCGACCACACCCGCCTCGGCGACATCGCCGCCGACGGCGCGCCCGCCCTGCGCGAGATCGCGCTCTTCCTCGTGCCGCAGGATTTCGTCTTCGACGTCACCGAGCCGTGGGAATTGCACATGCTCGTCCAGCGCGCCTGGGGCGCGCGCGACAAGGCCACCCTGCCCTACGACCTCGGCTATGCGCTGCCCGCCGACTACGTGAAGGTCGAGGCGGCCCCTGCCCCCGCGGCCCCGCCGGTGGCGGCCGAATCGCCGAAGGCTCCTGAGACCGGCGACGGAGCACTGGATCCGTTCGACGGCGAGGCCGAGCCGCTGTGGATGCAGATGTGGCGCATGAACGCCGTATCCATCGGCATCACGGTCGTCGCCCTGCTGATCCTGACCGCCATCTTCTTCTTCCAGGACTGGCTCTCGGCACGGCCGGCCCTGCGCGTGTGGGTGCGCCGCTCCTATCTCGCCTTCGTGCTGGTCTGGCTCGGCTGGTACGCCAACGCCCAGCTCTCGGTCGTCAACGTCTTCACCTTCACCAACGCGCTGATGACCGGCTTCCACTGGGAGTTCTTCCTCTCAGCGCCGCTGATCTTCATCCTGTGGGCGGCGGTGGCGGTGGGCCTGCTGTTCTGGGGCCGCGGGCCGTTCTGCGGCTGGCTGTGCCCGTTCGGCGCGTTGCAGGAGCTGACCAACAACCTCGCCAAATGGCTCAAGGTGCCGCAGATCGAGATCCCCTTCGGCCTGCACGAGCGGCTGTGGCCGATCAAGTACATCATCTTCCTCGGCCTGTTCGGCCTGTCGCTCTATTCGGTGGCGCTGGCCGAGATGTTCGCCGAGGTCGAGCCGTTCAAGACCTCGATCATCCTGAAATTCGCCCGCGAATGGCCGTTCGTCGTCTTCGCGCTGACGCTGCTGGCCATCGGCCTGTTCATCGAGCGGTTCTACTGCCGCTATCTGTGCCCGCTCGGCGCCGCGCTCGCCATTCCCGGCCGCATCCGCATGTTCGAATGGCTGAAGCGCTGGCCCGAATGCGGCTCGCCCTGCCAGCGCTGCGCCAAGGAATGCCCGGTGCAGTCGATCCACCCCGAGGGGCAGATCAACGTCAACGAGTGCATCTACTGCATGCACTGCCAGGAACTCTACCACGACGACCAGCGCTGCCCGCACATGATCCAGGTGCGCCTGAAGCGCGAGAAATTCGAGCGGCTGTCCTCCCCCGCGACCAAGGGGCCGGGACCCGCCGAACCGGTGATCTCCCACAAGGGAGTGCCGATCCGGAAGCCCGAAAGCACAACCGGGCCGACGGCATAGAAGCCTAAAACTGGCAAAAGAAGGAGAGTTGCCATGTCACAGGAAGAAACCAGAACGGGCCTGAGCCGCCGCCAGCTGCTCGGCTCGACCGCGGCGGCGGCCGCGGCCGCGGGCGCGGTCGGCGCCGGCGCCATCACGCTCGGCTCGAGCGCCATGACGCCCGCGCTCGCGCAGGCGCGCAACAGCTACGAGGTCAAGCCCGGCGAGCTCGACGAATACTACGTGTTCTTCTCGGGCGGCCATTCGGGCGAGATCCGCGTTCTCGGCCTGCCCTCGATGCGCGAGCTGATGCGCATTCCGGTGTTCAACCGCGAAAGCGCCACCGGCTGGGGCCAGACCAACGAAAGCAGGAAGGTCCTGTCGGAAGGCATGCTGCCGGAATACCGCGCGCTCATGGAGAAGCGCGGCGGCGACGTCTACATGAACGGCGACCTGCACCATCCCCATCCGTCGCAGACCGACGGCACCTATGACGGGCGCTACCTCTACGCCAACGACAAGGCCAACACCCGCGTCTGCCGCATCCGCCTCGACGTGATGAAGTGCGACAAGATCATCCAGCTTCCCAATCAGCACACGGTCCACGGCCTGCGCGTGCAGAAATATCCGAAGACCGGCTATGTCTTCGCCAATGGCGAGGACGGCGTGCCGCTGCCGAACGACGGCTCGGTGCTCGACGATGCCTCGCAGTACCGCTCGGTCTTCACCGCCGTCGACGGCGAGACCATGGAAGTGGCGTGGCAGGTAATCGTCAGCGGCAACCTCGACAACGTCGACGCCGACTACCAGGGCAAATACGCCTTCTCGACCTGCTACAACTCGGAAGAGGGCGTCAACCTCGCCGAGATGATGGCGGCCGAGCAGGACTGGGTGGTCATCTTCAACCTGAAGCGCATCGAGGAAGCCGTCGCCAAGGGCGAATACACCGAGATGGGCGGCGTGCCGGTTCTCGACGGGCGCAAGGGTTCGCCCTTCACCCGCTACGTGCCCATCGCCAACGGCCCGCACGGCATGAACACCGCGCCGGACGGCATCCACATCGTCGCCAACGGCAAGCTGTCGCCGACCGTGACGGTGATGGACGTGCGCCGCTTCGACGACCTGTTCGACGACAAGATCGGCCCGCGCGACACCGTCGTCGCCGAGCCGGAGCTCGGCCTCGGGCCGTTGCACACCGCCTTCGACGGCCGCGGCAACGCCTATACGACGCTGTTCATCGACAGCCAGATCTGCAAGTGGAACATCGACGACGCCATCCGTGCCTTCAACGGCGAGGCGGTCGATCCGATCCGCCAGAAGCTCGACGTCCACTACCAGCCGGGCCACAACCACACCTCCATGGGCCAGACCAAGGAGGCCGACGGCAAGTGGCTGATCTCGCTCAACAAGTTCTCCAAGGACCGCTACCTCAACGTCGGCCCGCTCAAGCCGGAGAACGACCAGTTGATCGACATCTCGGGCGACGAGATGGTGCTGGTGCACGACAACCCGACCTTCGCCGAGCCGCATGACGCCACCATCGTCCACCGCTCGAAGATCAACCCGGTCAATGTCTGGGACCGCGCCGACCCCTTCTTCGCCGATGCCGTCAAGCAGGCGGAGGCCGACGGCGTCGACCTCGAGTTCGACAACGAGGTGATCCGCGACGGCAACAAGGTGCGCGTCTACATGACCTCGGTGGCCCCGGCATTCGGCCTGGAAAGCTTCTCGGTCAAACAGGGCGACGAGGTCACGGTCTACGTCACCAACCTCGACGAGGTCGAGGACCTGACGCACGGCTTCTCGATCATCAACTACGGCCTCAACATGGAAGTCGCGCCGCGCGCCACCGCGTCCGTGACCTTCACCGCCGACCAGCCGGGCGTCTACTGGTACTACTGCTCGTGGTTCTGCCATGCCATGCACATGGAGATGAAGGGCCGCATGTTCGTCGAGCCGCAAGGCGCATGACCAAGGGCGCATGACGAAGGGTGCATGACGACATGGCTCGTTCGAGCACCATGACGACAATCGCGATGGCGGCCCTTGCGGCCGCCCTCGCGGCGTTTCCCGCGGCGGCGAAGACGGTCTCCGTTCCCGCCGGCGCGGCGAAGACCTTACAGATGTTCCTCGATCTCGCCCGGCCGGGCGACGTGCTGCGCCTTGCGCCCGGCGAGCATCGCGGCCCGGTCACGATCTCGACCACGGTGACGGTGGAGGGCGAGCCGGGCGCGGAAATCGTCGGCAACGGAAAGGGCAGCGTCGTCATAGTGACCGCTCCCGGCGCCGTGGTCCGCGGCGTCACGGTCAGGGGATCGGGAACGAACATCCCCACGCTCGACTCCGGCATCTTCCTCGACCGCACGGCCAAGGGCGCCGTCGCCGAGAACAACGAGGTGATCGGCAATCTCTACGGCATCTACATTCAGGGCGCCGACGACGCGCTGGTGAAGGACAACCGCATCGAAGGCATAAGCGAGGGCCGCTCGGCCGAAGCCGGCAACGGCGTACACCTGTGGAACGCGCCGGGCGCAAAGGTGATCGGCAACGACATCAGCAAGGGCCGCGACGGCATCGCGACCATGGCCAGCAAGCACAACGTCTTTTCCGGCAACCGCTTCAGCAACATGCGGTTCGCCATCCACTACATGTACACCAACGACAGCGAGATTTCCGGCAACGTCTCCACCGGCAATTCCGTCGGCTACGCGATCATGTTCTCCGACCGGCTGACAGTCACCCGCAATATCTCCAACGGCGACCGCGACCACGGATTGCTGCTGAACACGTCCAAGGGCTCGCGCGTCACGGGCAACATCGTCGTCGGCCGGATGCAGCCGGTCGCGCGCTGGACCATGGCCGGCCGGCGCGGCGACAGCCACGGCGTGCCGATGGGCGACGGAGCGGCGGTGGTGGACGCATCGGGGATGCGGCTCGGCCCGGAAAAATGCGTCTTCATCTACAACGCCAACCGCAACGCCTTCCACGACAACTGGTTCGAGAACTGCGCCATCGGCATCCATTTCACCGCCGGCTCCGAAGGCAACCGCATGAGCGGCAACACCTTCGTCAACAACCGCAACCAGGTGAAATATGTCGGCACGCGCCATCTCGACTGGTCGGTCGACGGGCGTGGCAATTTCTGGAGCGACAACCCCGCCTTCGACCTCAACGGCGACGGCATCGGCGACAGCCCCTATCGCCCCAACGATCTCGTTGACCGCGTGCTGTGGACTGCGCCGCAGGCCAAGATCCTCGTCAACAGCCCGGCCGTGCAGGTCATCCGCTGGGCGCAGAGCCAGTTTCCCGCCATCCTGCCGGGCGGCGTCGTCGACAGCCACCCGCTGATGGCCCCGCCCCCGCTCCAGTCCCGATCGAGATCGCAGCTGCAATGACCCCGACCATAGACCTCTCCGGCGTCTCGAAATCCTTCGGCCCCATCCACGCCGTCAGGGACGTCTCGTTCTCGCTCAAGGAGGGCGAGATCGTCGCCCTCGTCGGCCACAACGGCGCCGGCAAGACGACGCTGATCAAGATGATGCTCGGCCTGATTCGCCCGAGCGCCGGCACGGTGCGGGTGCTGGGCGAGGACCCCGCCACCGGCGCGCCGGAGGTTCGCACCCGGCTCGGCTACCTGCCGGAAAACGTCTCGTTCAACCCGGCCCTGACGGGGACGGAGACGCTCAAGTTCTATTCCGCCCTGAAACGCGCGGGGCGCGGGCAGATCAGGGGTCTGCTCGAACGCGTCGGTCTGGCCGGGGCGGCCGACCGGCGCGTGCGCACCTATTCCAAGGGCATGCGCCAGCGGCTCGGGCTGGCGCAGGCGCTGCTCGGCCAGCCGAAGGTGCTCCTGCTCGACGAGCCGACGACCGGACTCGACCCGGCCTCGCGCCGCGACTTCTACCGCTTCCTCGACGAGCTGCGCGATTCCGGCTCGACGATCCTTCTGTCTTCCCACGCGCTTTCCGAGCTGGAAGGGCGCGCCGATCACGTCATCATCGTCGGCCGCGGCCTCAAGATCGCCGACGGCACGCTGGACGAATTGCGCCGCATCGCCCGGCTGCCGACCCGCATCCGGGTCAGGCTCGCCGAGGGCAAGGAGCGCCGACTCGAAGGCGGGCGCGACTGGCGCGAGGTCAACGGCCACATGCTGGAGATCGACGCCGCGCCCGAGGACAAGGTCGAGCTGCTACGCGCCGCCGTGCGCGCCGAGATCGCCGACCTCGACGTGACGCCGCCGACGCTCGACGAGCTTTACGCTCACTTCCAGGACATCGAGAAAGAGGCCGGCCGATGAGCACGATCCTTGTCATCGCCGAGAAGGAAATCCGCGAGGGCCTGCGCAACCGCTGGGTGCTGGCGACGACGCTGCTCCTGGCGACGCTGGCGCTGTCGCTCACCTTCCTCGGCAGCGCGCCCACGGGAAATGTCGGCGCGAGCCCGCTCGACGTGGTCATCGTCAGCCTGTCGAGCCTCTCCGTCTTCCTCGTGCCGCTGATCGCGCTGCTGATCTCGCACGACGCCGTGGTCGGCGAGATGGAGCGCGGCACCATGCTGCTGCTGCTCTCTTATCCGGTGCGGCGCTGGCAGGTCATCGTCGGCAAGTTCATCGGCCATCTCGCCATCCTCGGTTTCTCGACGCTGGTCGGCTACGGCTGTGCCGCGCTCGCGCTCGCCTTCACCGGCGGCGACATCGGCCGCGAGAGCTGGGCCGCCTTCGCCTCGCTGATCGGCTCGTCGGTTCTGCTCGGCGCGGTCTTCGTCGCCATCGGCTATCTCGTCAGCGCGCTGGTCGGCGAGCGCGGCACGGCCGGCGGCGTCGCGATCGGCATCTGGCTGGTCTTCGTCCTCGTCTACGACATGGCGCTGCTCGGCCTGCTGGTGGTCGACCAGGGCCGCACCGTCACCGGCGGCATGCTGAACGCCCTGCTGCTGATGAACCCGACCGACGCCTATCGCCTGATCAATCTCGGCAGCGGCTCGGCCGGGGCCATCTCCGGCATGGGCGGCGTCGCCGACATCGCGACGCTCGTGCCGGCCGCCCTTCTCGCCGCGCTTCTCGCCTGGGCGCTGGTTCCGCTCGCCGCCGCGATCTTCGTCTTCTCACGCAGGGAGTTGTGATGCGTTTCCCCCTCGCCGCCCCGCTTTTCGTCGTGCTCGCGCTCATCGCCGGCTGCTCGCAGCAGGAGGAGCTGCCGATGCTCGACCCCTTCACGCTCGATGCCGAGGCCATCGGCCGCTATTGCGGCATGAACGTGCTGGAGCATGACGGGCCGAAGGGCCAGATCATCCTGACGCGCATCCCCGAGGCGATCTGGTTCTCCTCGGCCCGCGACGCGGTCGCCTTCACCATGCTGCCGGACGAGCCGAAGAACATCGCCGCGATCTACGTCTCCGACATGGCCGTGGCGGAAAGCTGGGAGCAGCCCGGCGCGGACAACTGGATCGACGCCAAAACCGCCTTCTTCGTCCTCGGCAGCCGCCAGCGCGGCGGCATGGGCACCGCCGAGACCGTGCCGTTCTCGACCGAGGACGCCGCCCGCGCCTTCGCTGCCGCCAATGGCGGCGAGGTGATGCGCTTCGACGACATCCCGCTCGACTACGTGCTCGGCGGCCCTGATGCGGACGAGGACGAAGACACCGAGCCCGTCGGCGCGATCCCCCCGCACGGAAACCACTGAGGCGGCAAGGCCATGCAGGCAACCCCGACCCGCCGCCGCTTCATCGGCATCTCGGCAGCAGCGACCGGCCTTGCCCTCCTGCCCTTCGGAGCCGCGGCCGTGCCGGCCGAGGCCGTCCGCTGGCGCGGGCGCGCGCTCGGCGCCGCTGCCGAGCTGATCGTCCACCATCCCGACCGGGCGCAAGGAGAACGCCTCATCGCCCGCGCCGCCGGCGAGATCGCCCGGCTGGAACACATCTTCAGCCTCTACCGGCCGGATTCGACGCTCTCGACGCTCAACCGGCAAGGCGCGCTTGCCGCCCCTCCGGCGGAGCTGGTGGAGGTTCTGGAGGTGAGCCGCACCGTCTGGACCCTGAGCGGCGGCGCGTTCGACCCGACGATCCAGCCGCTGTGGCTGGCCTATGCCGACCATTTCGCCGCGCCGGGCGCCGACCCCGCCGGCCCGTCGCCTGAAATCATCGAACGGGCGCTCGCGATCGTCGGTCTCGACAAGGTTGCCTTCAACCGCGACCGCATCGCCTTTTCCCGGCCCGGCATGGCGCTGACGCTGAACGGCATCGCCCAAGGGTTCATCACCGACAGGATCGTCGAGCTGCTGCGCGCCGGCGGCGTCACCAGCACCCTCGCCGATGTCGGCGAGATCCGCGCGCTCGGCCGCCGCCCCGACGGCTCGCCATGGCAAGTGGGCATCGCCGGCAGCGGCGAGCGGATCGATCTCGTCGACCGCGCCATCGCCACGTCGAGCGCGTCCGGCTTCCGCTTCGGCGGCACGACAGGCCCCGGCCACATCCTCGACCCGCGCAGCGGCCTTGGCGAATGCCTCCACGAGAGCGTCAGCGTGCTGGCGCCCGAGGCCGCGACCGCCGACGCCCTCGCCACCGCCTTCTGCCTGATGGAAACGGCACGGATCGAGGCCCTGTTGCCCTCCCTGCCCGGCGTCGAGGTCAGGCTGTCGTGAAGCAGTGGACCAAGACCGCTTTCACCGCGAACATGGCCTTGCACGCGTGGATTTTTGCGCTATCCTGAGGAGATAGACAAGAAACCTCCGGGATACTTTCTTGCAGCGCAACTATCGCTTCGTTCCTGATCGCAGGGAGGCTCGCGTCCGGTTCCTGAACCACGCGGGAAGCCTCATCACGCGCCTCTAGCCCTGGCGCGGCCGCGAGGCCGTCGACCGGGGGCCGGAAATCCAAAACCAGATAGTCGATCGGTTCTGATTTCCGGGTCTTCAGTCGCACGGCCCGGTGGGATGAAGAGGAAGTGATAAAGTGAAGGTGCTCATACTGGGAGGCGGCGTCATCGGCACCACCTCCGCCTATTATCTCGCCAAGGCCGGGCACGAGGTCACGCTCGTCGACCGGCAGCCGGGTCCGGGGCTCGAGACCAGCTATGCCAATGCCGGCGAGATCTCGCCCGGCTATTCCTCGCCCTGGGCCGGGCCGGGCGTGCCGCTCAAGGCTGTGAAATGGCTGCTGATGAAGCACGGCCCCCTCGCCATCCGCCCCAAGCTCGACCCGGTCATGTGGGGCTGGATGCTGAAGATGCTGCGCAACTGCACCTCGGCGCGCTATGCCGTCAACAAGGCGCGCATGGTCCCCATCGCCGAATACAGCCGCGACTGCCTGCGCGAGCTGCGCGCCGAGACCGGCATCGCCTATGACGAGCGCGCGAGAGGAACGCTCCAGCTCTTCCGCACGCAAAAGCAGCTCGACCACATCGGCGGCGACGTCGAGGTGTTGAAAGAGTTCGGCGTGCCGTTCGAGGTGCTCGACCGCGCCGGCTGCGCGATCGCCGAGCCGGCGCTCGCCCGCGTGTCGGAGAAATATGTCGGCGGCCTGCGCCTGCCCGGCGACGAGACCGGCGACTGCCACATCTTCACCACCCGGCTGGCGGAAATGGCCGCGCAAGGCAACAACCCCGTCGAGTTCCGCTACGGCGTCACCGTCGAGGAAATCCTGACCGACGGCCGGCGCGCCACCGGCGCGCGCACCGACAAGGGCGTCATCGAGGCCGACGCCGTGGTCGTCGCGCTCGGCAGCTACTCGCCCTTCCTCGTCAAGCCGCTCGGCATCCGCATTCCGGTCCACCCGGTCAAGGGCTACTCGATCACGGTGCCGATCGCCGACGAGGCAGCCGCGCCCGTCTCGACGGTGATGGACGAGACCTACAAGATCGCCACCACACGGCTCGGCTCGCGCATCCGCGTCGGCGGGACGGCCGAGCTCGCCGGCTACGACCTGTCGCTGCGGCCCTCGCGCCGCACGCCGCTCGACCATTCGGTGACGGATCTGTTCCCCGGCGGCGGCCGCATGGAAGAGGCGACCTTCTGGTGCGGCCTGCGCCCGATGACGCCGGACGGCCCGCCGGTCATCGGCAAGACCCGCGTCGAGGGGCTTTACCTCAACACCGGCCACGGCACGCTGGGCTGGACCATGGCCTGCGGCTCGGGCCGCTTCCTCGCCGACGTCGTCTCCGGCCGCAAGCCCGAGGTCGACCCCGCCGGCATCTCGGTCGAGCGCTACGCCGCCTGAGCGGATGATAAAAAGCCCCCGGTCTCGCGGCCGGGGGCTTTTCCGATTCGCAAGGGCAGGATCACGCCCTGCCCTCTTCCGGGATCAGGCTTCGCGTGCGGTCTTCAGCGCCTTGGCCCACCACGCGATCTGGCCGAGCATGTCGTCGGCCGCCTGGTTCAGGTGGTCGAAATCGCCCAGCTTCTTGTCGCCGGACGCCACCTGCATGTAGTCGGCCCAGACGATGTGGACGCCGCTGCGCACGGGCGCCATCTGCAGCTCGACCGAGATCAGGCGAAGCTGCTCGACCGCGCGGGCGCCGCCGACGCCGCCATAGCCGACGAAGCCGATCGCCTTGCGGTTCCACTCGTTGTAGGCGTAGTCGAGCGCGTTCTTCAACACGCCGGTCGGGCCGCGATTGTACTCCGCCGCGGTGGCGATGTAGCCGTCGAGGCTGGCGATCTTCTCCTGCCACTCCTTGGCGCCGGGCGCCTGCGAGGGGGCCCAGGCCGGCGAGGCCTGCTCGTCGAAGAACGGCAGCTTGTAGTCGCGCAGGTCGAGAACCTCGACCTCGAACTCGCCGGTGGCCCTGGCGCGCTCGGCGATCCATTCGGCCGGCTTGTCGCCGAAGCGGCCGGGGCGGGTGGAGCCGACGATGATGCCGATCCTGGGTTTGGACATGGACGATTCCTTTTCGTTTGGCTGGATGTGCCGGGAAACTTTCGTGGTATCCTTTGGATACTGGGGCTATATAGGAGACTGCTTTCGCAGCGCACAAGGAGGCACTTCGTTGACACTGAGTCACCATGACGAAACCACCTGCGAGGGTGTGAGCCGCATCCTGTCGCGCGTCGGCGACAAGTGGACGGTGCTGGTGGTGGAATTCCTGAGCGACGGCCCGATGCGATTCAACGAATTGCGGCGGCTGATCGGCAACATCTCGCAGAAGATGCTGACCACGACGCTGCGCGGACTGGAGCGCGACGGGCTGGTGACGCGCACCGTCTATCCGACGGTGCCGCCCCGCGTCGATTACGAGCTCACATCGCTCGGGCGCGAGCTGCTGGTGCCGGTCAAGGCGCTGGCGCTATGGGCGCGGGAGAACATCGACCGCATCAACGCGGCGCGCGAGCGATTCGACGGGAACGGCCGCTAGAGTAATTCCAGGAAAAGTGTGAAGCACTTTTCTGTCCGGAATTACGAAAGACAAAAGGATAGACCGCTTCACCGTTGCGCGACGCGCTTCAAGGCCGCTCAGCTCTCCGCCGGGATGGGCGTCGGCTTGCCGACCCCGTCGAGCGCGACCATGATGAAGTCGGCATGCGTGACCCGCTCCATCAGGTCGGAGAGGTAGCGCTGCGCCCACGCCTCGACGCGCAGCGTCATCGAAGTGCGGCCGACCTTGGTGATGTCGATATAGATGCACAGCGTGTCGCCGACCTTCATCGGCTTGGCGAACGCCATTTCCTTGACCGCCGCCGTCACCACCCTGCCCTTGGCACGCTCGGCGGCGCGGATGCCGCAGGCAAGGTCCATCTGCGCCATCACCCAGCCGCCGAAGATGTCGCCGGCGGCATTGGCATCGGCCGGCATGGCCAGCGTGCGCAGCGTCAGTTCGCCGACCGGCTTTACCTCGTTCCTGTTCATTCCCGCTCCCATCGTTCGCCTGCCCGAGAGGTAGCCGCAGCGACGGCCGCGCACAAGGCGCGAATCCGCAGGATCGCCATGCGCTGGAGCAGCGGGCGTTCTGACGAACACTACTTCCGCTGCTCCAGCTTCTTTCCTTTAGCCGCATTTATGCGACGTCAGACGATTCCGTCTGACTGCAAAATGCTCTAGCCGAAGCGAAGCGCCACCATGCCGCCGACGATCAGCAGCCCGGCCGCGACCCGCCAGCGCGTCAGCCGCTCGCCGAGCACGAGGGTCGAGAGCGCCATGGCGAACAGGATCGATGTTTCCCGCAGAGCCCCGACCGTGGCGATCGGCGCCTTGGTCATCGCCCACATCGCGATCCAGTAGGCGACGGCGCTCAGGAAGCCGCCGACCAGCCCGACCTTCCATTCGCCGGCCATCGTGCGCAGCGCCTTCGGCCCGCGCAGCGCGAGGCAGAAAACGAGCGACCACAGCCCCTCGCACATGAACAGCCACACCGCGTAGCTGGTCGCATCCGCGGCCGAGCGCGCGCCGGAGCCGTCGGTCAGCGTGTAGCCGGCGATGAAGACGGAGGTCACGAGGGCGAAGAAGACGGAGCGCCCGTCATAGGCGCCGAGCGCGCGGCTGCCGCGAAACGACATCAGGAAAACGCCGCAACTCAGGAGAAGGATTCCCGAAATCGCCACGGGACCCGGAATCTCCGCCAGAAGCAGCACGCCGCCGACCGTCGCCAGAAGCGGGGCCGTGCCCCGCGCCAGCGGATAGGCGAGCGCCAGGTCGCCGGTCTCGTAGGCGCGCGTCAGGTAATATTTATAGCCGGTGTGGAAGACGAGCGACGCGGCGATCCATCCCCATGTCTCGCGCCCCGGCATGGTCACGAAGGGCGCGAGCGGCAGCACGACCAGCGCCATGCTGACGCTCATCAGCGATACGGAGACGAATCGGTCGCCGCGCACCTTGAGCAGCGCGTTCCACGACGCATGCATGGCCGCGGCCGCGATGACCGCGAGGAACACGGCCGTGCTCATCGGCAAGCCTGCCGAAGGCTGGCCCGGCGCGAGGCTGGACGAATGGGCATGAAGCACCCGGACGATCGAAAGGGTCCGAACGCGTCGCCGCGCGGACCCCGCTGAGGAGGACCATAACCGCCGGATAGCCGGCTAAGGGCAAGGTGCCACGGACCCGCCCGCGCGTCGATGGGCCAGAAGCGGCTATTTCATCGTCGCGCGCGCCGCATCGAGAAGCGAGGCCGCGCCCAGCGCCATGTAGCGGCTCTCGCCGCCCAGCGCGATCAGGCGAAAGCCCATCGCGGCATAGCCCCCGACAAGCGCCGGATCGACGACATAGATCGCCGCATGCTTGCCGGCCGCGGCCGCGCGCGCCGCGATATGGGCGATGGCGTCCATCATCTGCGGCAGCGAGGGGTCGACCGTCGCCCCGCCGCTCCAGGCGATGGAGAAGTCGGCGGGACCGACGAAGACGCCGTCGATGCCCGGCACGGCGAGGATGTCGTCGACGATGGCCAGCGCCTCGCGCGTCTCGATCATGGCGAAGGCGAGCGTTCGCCCGTTCTCCCCGTTCATCCACGCATGGGCCTCATGCGCCTGAAAGCGCGGCATGGCGAAGCTCGGCCCCCACGACCGCTGGCCGACAGGCGGGTACTTCATGGCCGTGGCGAAGGCCCGGGCATCGTCCAGCGTGTTGACCATCGGCGCGATGACCGCCTCGGCGCCGAAATCGAGCGCGCGGCTCGCCATGTCGAACCGGCCGACGGGAACGCGCACCAGACCCGGCTTGCCGGCGGCGATGACCGGCCCCAGTCCGCGCAGCACGCTGTCCTCGTGATGGCCGCCATGCTGCATGTCGAGGGTGACGGCATCCATGACGGTCTCGGCCAGCACTTCCACCGTCAGGGCGTCCGGCAGCGACGACCACGCCGTGAAGACGGTGTCGCCCGCGGCCAGCCGCGCGGCGAGCCTTGCCGGGCTCACGCGTTCTTGACCTGCGCGATCGCCTGGTCGAGCAACTCGTCCATGGTGCGGCGGATCTGATGGTCGGACTGGTCGACGCCGGCGGCGTCGAAATCAGCCCGAACCTTGCGGAACACGTCCTCGTCGCCCGCTTCCTCGAAGTCGGCGGCGACGACGGACTTGGCGTAGGCTTCGGCCTCGTCGCCGCTCTTGCCGAGCTTTTCCGCGGCCCAGAGCCCGAGAAGCTTGTTGCGGCGCACAGTGGCCTTGAACTTCAGTTCCTCGTCGTGGGCGAACTTCTTCTCGAAGGCGTCCTTGCGGTCGTCCATGCTGGCCATGCCAAATCCCTCCGGCTCGAGTGGCGAATCCGTGTTCCCATATGGGTGTGGCGACCACAAACCAAAAGGTCGCTTCGCGGTCAATATGCGTACCGCCGCGCCGATGTGCCGCATTTGCGTTGCGCCGCCGCGCCGATGCGCGGCATTTGCGTTGAATTGGTCGGCTCACCGGCGATTGACGATTGAGCCGGAGGCAGGATTAGGCTAGAGACCGCGTGAGAAAGTCCTGTCGCCGGCCGCGCCCCGGCCGCAACCCGGAGCATTCGCGACACCGCCGCTCCCAAAGACCAGAGATAGCCATGAACCGTCGCCGCCGCATCTACGAAGGCAAGGCCAAGATTCTTTACGAAGGGCCCGAGCCCGGAACGCTGATCCAGTTCTTCAAGGACGACGCCACCGCCTTCAACAAGAAGAAGCACGATGTGATCGACGGCAAGGGCGTGCTCAACAACCGCATTTCCGAGCACATCTTCACGCACCTGAACCGCATCGGCGTGCCGACGCACTTCATCCGCCGGCTCAACATGCGCGAGCAGCTGATCAAGGAAGTCGAGATCGTGCCGCTCGAGGTGGTGGTGCGCAACGTCGCCGCCGGCTCGCTGGCCAAGCGCCTCGGCATCGATGAGGGCACGGTGCTGCCGCGCTCGATCATCGAGTTCTACTACAAGGCCGACGCGCTCGACGACCCGATGGTGTCGGAAGAGCACATCACCGCCTTCGGCTGGGCGAGCCCGCAGGAAATCGACGACATCATGGCGCTCGCCATCCGCATCAACGATTTCCTCTCCGGCCTCTTCCTCGGCGTCGGCATCCAGCTCGTCGACTTCAAGGTCGAGTTCGGCCGCCTCTACGAGGGCGACATGATGCGCATCGTGCTCGCCGACGAGATTTCGCCGGATTCGTGCCGGCTGTGGGACATCGCCACCAACGACAAGCTCGACAAGGACCGGTTCCGCCGCGACATGGGCGGGCTGGTCGAGGCCTATCAGGAAGTGGCCCGCCGCCTCGGCATCATGAACGAGAACGAGCCGCCGCGCCCCTCCGGCCCGGTCCTCGTCTCCTCCAAGCCCGACAAGGGCAGCGTCCACTAATCCCGCCGGAGAGACCGAAGTGGTGAAAGCCCGCGTTACCGTCACCCTGAAGAACGGCGTTCTCGATCCGCAGGGCAAGGCCATCGAGGGCGCGCTCGGCGCGCTCGGCTTCGCCGGCGTCGGCGCGGTCCGCCAAGGCAAGGTCTTCGACCTCGAGCTCGACACCGCCGACAGGGCGAAGGCCGAGAAGGACCTGACCGCCATGTGCGAAAAGCTGCTCGCGAACACGGTGATCGAGAACTATACTATCAGCGTGGGCTGACGCCGGAGGGCGCGATGACGGAAGTCACCAACGAGCTGATGTATGAGGTTCTCAAGAGCCTGCATGCCGATGTCCGGCTGCTCAAGGATGGGCAGCGCGAGATAAAGCAGGAACTCATCTCCATCCGCGGGCAACTCATCGCGATGAATCAGGACGTCCACAACATCTACGGCATCCTCGGCCGCCACGACCAGCGCCTCGAGCGCATCGAGAAGCGGCTCGAACTGCACGAATTCGCCGAACCCCACACCCCCTACAGGTCAGAATGAAATCCGCCGTCGTCCTCCTCCCCGGCTTGAACCGCGACCGCGACATGATCGCGGCGCTGACGAAGATCGGCGGCAAGCCGCCGCTGACCGTGTGGCAGACCGACACCGACATCCCCGATGTCGACCTGATCGTCATCCCCGGCGGTTTCTCCTACGGCGACTACCTGCGCTGCGGCGCGATCGCGGCGCGCATGCCGGTGATGCGCGCGGTCGCCGACAAGGCGGCGAAGGGCGTCAAGGTGATGGGCGTGTGCAACGGCTTCCAGATCCTGCTCGAGGCGGGCCTGCTGCCCGGCGCGCTGATGCGCAACGCCTCGCTGCGCTTCGTCTGCCGCGAGGTGAAGCTCGAGGTCGCCAATGCCGATACCGCGTTCACGCGCGGCTATACGAATGGCGAGATCATCCGCTGCCCCGTCGCGCATCACGACGGCAACTATTTCGCCGACGCCGAAACGCTGGCCCGCATCGAGGGCGAGGGACAGGTCGTGTTCCGCTATGCCGAAGGCACCAACCCCAACGGCTCGATCAACGACATCGCCGGCGTCGTCAATTCGGCCGGCAACGTGCTCGGCCTGATGCCGCACCCGGAAAACCTGATCGAGGCCGCGCATGGTGGCGCCGACGGGCGGCCGCTGTTCGAAGGGCTGCTGGGAGCCGCCGCATGAGGGCGCTGGCCGGCGCGAGCCTCATCGTCGCGCTCGCATTCCTTTCCGCCTGCCAGTCCGCCCCCTCCCGCCCCGCGCCGGCCGGCGCGGGCAAGAGCGCGGCGCTGCGCAATATGGAGCAGGTGGCCATCGCCGCGCACCGCTGCTGGTTCGCCGCCAACGATCCGGCCTTCCGCGCCTACAGCTTCGCCAACGAGCTGAATTCGTTCTCCGGCCGGCCGCGCTTCCTGCTGGTGCCGAAGGGCAATTACGGCGGCCGCCCGCTGCTGGTCGTGCAGGCCGAAGGCGCCTCCGGCCGCGTCACCGCGTTCGGGCCGTTGATGGACGGGCCGCAAGGCGGGCGGATTTCCGGCGACATCAACCGCTGGGCGGCGGGGTCGTCCGCCTGCTCGTCCGCGGCCTAGAGCGTTTTGCAGCCGGACGGAATAGTCCGGCGTCGCATGAATACGGCTAGCAGCGGAAGCAGCGTTCGTCAGAACGCCCGCTGCTCCAAAACCGGCGAAAGCCGCCCCTCAATCCCAGAACGGCCGCTGATATTCCTGCGAGGCTTCCTCGAAGGAAACGCCGATGTCGCGCAGCAGCCGCTCGTCCAGATCTTCCAGCGCCCGGCGGCTGCGGAACCGTTCCACGGCAAGATCGTAGCGCCCGACCAGATACAGCGCGAACGCGCCGAGCCGGCGCAACCCGGCGTGCGGCGCTCTTTCCCTGATTGTATCGATTGTACTCATTTTTGAGTCTCAATTCACGATTGAAGCGGTACAATCTCTATGAATTGACTCTCAATCCCCTTCAATATAGAAAATTGTCACCATGACAAATTGGCTTCCCGATATCGGAACCGGCGACGGGCCGATCTATGTCCGGCTCGCCGACAGGATCGAGCAGGACATCTCGGCCGGGCTGTTGGCGGCCGGGGCGAGGCTGCCGCCGCAGCGCGACCTCGCCTACGACCTCGGCGTGACGGTCGGCACGGTCGGGCGCGCCTATGCGCTGATGCGCGAGCGCGGCCTGCTCAGCGGCGAGGTCGGCCGCGGCACCTATGTCCGTGGCAGGAGCGTCGAGGGCGGCAGGGCGTCCACGCCGGCAAGCGACGAATCCCCCCTCACCGACGGCACCCGCCTCTACGACGCCCCGGCCGAGAAGCTGCGCTTCGACAGTACGGCGGCGCCGGATGTCGGCCAGAGCGACGAAATCCGCGCCTTGCTCGGCGCGATCGAGCGCGAGCACCCGGCCGAGCTTGCCAGCTATACACGCCGCTTTCCGCAAACCTGGTCCGCCGCCGGCGTGTCGTGGCTGGCGCGCAACGGCTTCCGCCCTTCGCCCGAATGCATCGTGCCGACGCTGGGGGTCCATGCCGGGGTGATGGCGGCGATCTCGGCCGCCACCGCGCCCGGCGACGGCATCGCCTTCGAGCACGTCACCTATTCGCAGCTCGCGCGCGGCACGCGGCTGATCGGCCGGCGCACCATGCTCGTCGCCTCCGACGAGGAGGGCGTGATCCCGGAGGATTTCGAGCGCCTGTGCGCCCAGCGCCACCCGAAGATGGCGTTCCTGATGCCGACGGCGCAGAACCCGACCCTGTCGATCATGCCCGAAGCGAGGCGCAGGCAGATCGCCGCGATCGCCGCCCGGCACAACGTCCTGCTGGTCGAGGACGACCTTTACGGCGCGCTGACCGACGACCCGACGCCGCTGCTCACCACGTTCGCCCCGGACCGCACCTTCCTCGTCGGCGGATTGTCGAAGTCGGTCGCCGCCGGCGTGCGCGGCGGCTGGGTGCTGTGCCCACCGCATTTCACCGACCGCGTCCGCATCGCCCACAAGATGACCACCGGCGGCATGCCCTTCATGCTGGCCGAGCTCGGTGCGCGCCTCGTGCTGTCGGGCGCCGCCGCGGCGATCCGCAAGCGCACGATCGGCGAGATCAACGCCCGCCTCGCGCTGGCGCGCGAGGCCCTCGACGGCTTCGATGTCGTGGCGCGGCCCAACATCCCGTTCCTGTGGCTCGCTTTGCCCGAGCCATGGCTGTCGGGCACGTTCAAGAACGCGGCGTTCGAGCAGGGCGTGCTGATCGACGACGAGGACGAGTTCAAGGCCGGGCGCACGGAACAGGTGTTCCACCGCGCCCGCCTCGGCATATCGGCGCCGCGCCGGCGCGAGGAGGTCGCGCGCGGACTCGCCGTCATCCGCGACCTGCTCGACGGCGGCCGCGCCGGCTACGACAGCTTCGGCTGAGAAGCTGTCGATACTGCGCATCCGCACACAATAACGGTTCATTGCGCCGGCCTTGTGCGCTAAGGAACGCGCGAGACCTCGTTTCCCACAGGGCTGGCTGCGCGCGCATGATACGCAACGACATCGACATCACCGAAGAGCTGATCGCCTCGCACGGCCTCAAGCCCGACGAGTACCGGCGCATCCTCGACCTGATCGGCCGCGAGCCGACCTTCACCGAGCTCGGCATCTTCTCGGCGATGTGGAACGAGCACTGCTCCTACAAATCGTCGAAGAAGTGGCTGCGCACGCTGCCGACCAGCGGGCCGCGCGTCATCCAGGGGCCGGGCGAGAATGCCGGCGTCGTCGACATCGGCGACGGGCAGGCCGTCATCTTCAAGATGGAGAGCCACAACCACCCCTCCTTCATCGAGCCCTATCAGGGCGCGGCGACCGGCGTCGGCGGCATCCTGCGCGACGTCTTCACCATGGGCGCACGACCGATCGCGGCGATGAACGCGCTGCGCTTCGGCGAGCCTGAGCATGCCAAGACGAAGCACCTCGTCTCGGGCGTCGTCTCCGGCGTCGGCGGCTACGGCAATTCCTTCGGCGTGCCGACCGTCGGCGGCGAGGTCCAGTTCGACGCCCGCTACAACGGCAACATCCTCGTCAACGCCTTCGCCGCCGGCCTCGCCGACGCGGACGCGATCTTCTATTCGAAGGCGTCGGGCGTCGGCCTGCCGGTCGTCTATCTCGGCGCCAAGACGGGTCGCGATGGCGTCGGCGGCGCGACCATGGCCTCGGCCGAGTTCGATGATTCGATCGAGGAGAAGCGCCCGACCGTGCAGGTCGGCGACCCGTTCACGGAAAAGTGCCTGCTGGAAGCCTGCCTTGAGCTGATGGCGTCGGGCGCGGTGATCGCCATCCAGGACATGGGCGCGGCGGGGCTGACCTGCTCGGCCGTCGAGATGGGCGCCAAGGGCGATCTCGGCATCCGCCTCGACCTCGACAAGGTGCCGGTGCGCGAGGAGCGCATGAGCGCCTACGAGATGATGCTGTCGGAAAGCCAGGAGCGCATGCTGATGGTGCTGCGCCCCGAGAAGGAAGCGGAGGCCGAAGCCATCTTCCGCAAATGGGGCCTCGACTTCGCCATCGTCGGCGAGACCACGGACGACCTGCGCTTCCGCGTCTTCCATCAGGGCGACGAGGTGGCGAACCTGCCGATCAAGGAGCTGGGCGACGAAGCCCCGGAGTATGACCGGCCGTGGCTGGAGCCGAAGGCCCCTGCCCCGCTCGCCGCCGTTCCGGCCATGGACGTCGCGGACGCGCTGGTGAAGCTCGTCGGCTCGCCGAACCTCTCCTCGCGCCGCTGGGTGTGGGAGCAGTACGACACGCTGATCCAGGGCAATTCCTTGCAGATCCCCGGCGGCGACGCCGGCGTCGTGCGCGTCGAGGGCCATGCGTCGAAGGCGCTCGCCTTCTCGTCGGACGTCAACCCGCGTTATTGCGAGGCCGACCCCTTCGAAGGCGGCAAGCAGGCCGTGGCCGAATGCTGGCGCAACATCACCGCCACCGGCGCGCTGCCGCTCGCCGCCACCGACAATCTGAATTTCGGCAACCCCGAGCGGCCCGAGATCATGGGCCAGTTCGTCATGGCGATAAAGGGCATCGGCGAGGCCTGCCGCGCGCTCGACTTCCCGATCGTCTCCGGCAACGTCTCGCTCTACAACGAGACCAACGGCCAGGGCATCCTGCCGACGCCGACCATCGCCGGCGTCGGGCTGATCGACGACTGGGCGAAGATGGCGAAGATCGGCTTCGCGGCCGAGGGCGAGGAGATCGTGCTCATCGGCGCGCCGCCCGGCTGGGGCACGCATCTCGGCCAGTCCGCCTATCTGCGCGAGCTGCACGGCCGCCACGACGGCCCCGCGCCGCATGTCGACCTCGCCCACGAGCGCAAGGCCGGCGACTTCGTGCGCGGGCTGATCCGTGACGGCCACGTCACCGCGGTCCACGACCTTTCCGACGGCGGCCTTGCCGTGGCGCTGGCCGAGATGGCGATGGCCTCCGGTATCGGCGCGACGGTGGGCGAGCCGGACGGCGGCGAGCCGCTTGCCGCCTTCTTCGGCGAGGACCAGGGCCGCTATCTCGTCACCGTCAGGGCGGGCGGGCTTGACGGCCTGCCGCGCCCCGACGGCGTGTCCATCGTGCGTCTCGGCGCCACTGGTGGCTCGTCCTTGAAGCTCGGCAATGCCCGTGCCATACCGGTGGCGGAACTGAAGGCAGCGCATGAAGGCTGGTTCGCCTCCTTCATGGGCAACTGAGAAGGGTTGACGCCATGGCCATGGACGCGCGCGAGATCGAACGGCTCATCAAGGAAGGCATTCCCGATGCCGTGGTGACGATCCGCGATCTTGCCGGCGATGGCGACCACTATGCGGCGGAAGTCGTGGCCGAGAGCTTCCGCGGCAAGAGCCGCGTGCAGCAGCACCAGATGGTCTACAACGCGCTGAAGGGCAATATGGGCGGCGTCCTGCACGCGCTCGCGCTCCAGACCAGCGCGCCCGACTGAGCGCCGGCCGGGGGCGGATGCGCGGACGCGTCCGATTGCGCGGCGCGGCATTCTACCCTAGATAGGGGCCAGCCAATGCTTCGCCGGACCTTGAACCCGGCAGAAAAGGACAAGCCAGATGAGCGATATCGCCGGTTTCATCGACAACGAGGTCAAGGGCAACGACGTGGTGCTGTTCATGAAGGGCACCCCCGGCTTCCCGCAATGCGGGTTCTCCGGTCAGGTCGTGCAGATCCTCGACTATCTCGGCGTCGACTACAAGGGCGTCAACATCCTGACCTCGGACGAGCTGCGCCAGGGCATCAAGGATTATTCCAGCTGGCCGACCATCCCCCAGCTCTATGTGAAGGGTGAGTTCGTCGGCGGCTGCGACATCGTGCGCGAGATGTTCCAGGCGGGCGAGTTGCAGGGCTTCTTTGCCGAAAAGGGCATCGGCCTGCGCAACGCGGTGTGAAGCCAGCCAGCCACTGCAAGCAAGCGACACGATGCGCCGGCTTGCCGGCGCATCTTTCTTTTTGATCCGGAGAATCCCGTCATGCAAGACAGGACAGGAGAGCGGCCGTCGGGCCTGCCATTGCCCCGCTATGAATTCATCGCGCTGGCCGCGGCGCTGATGTCGCTGAACGCGCTCGCCATCGACATCATGCTGCCCGGCCTGCAGGAGATGGGCGCCAGCCTCGGCGTCGAGAACGAGAACCACCGGCAATACGTCATCTCGGCCTATTTCGCCGGCATGGCCGCCGCGCTGCTGCCCTACGGTCCCGCCTCCGACCGCTTCGGCCGGCGCGGGCCGGTGCTGTTCGGCCTCGGCATCTACGTCTTCGCGGCGATCGCGGCGGCGTTCGTCACCTCCTTCGAGGCGATGCTGGCGCTGCGCTTCCTTCAGGGCGTCGGCGCGGCCTCGACCCGCGTCATCGCCGTGTCGATGGTGCGCGACCGCTTCGGCGGCCGGCAGATGGCCGAGACCATGTCGTTGATCTTCATGGTGTTCATGGTCATCCCCGTCGTCGCGCCTTCGATCGGCCAGGTGATGATGCTCGTCGGCGACTGGCGCTTCATCTACATCGCCATGGGTATCATCGGCGCGGTGATCACCGTGTGGGCGGCCCTGCGCATGCCGGAGACCCTGCATCCCGAGGATCGTCGTCCCTTCACGCTGACCTCGATCGGCAAGGCGTTCGGCACGGTGCTGAGCAACCGCTTCTCGCTGTTCTACACGCTGGGCTCCACCTTCATCTTCGGCGCGCTGTTCGCCTTCATCAACTCGGCGCAGCAGGTCTATGTCGGCATCTACGATCTCGGCGTCTGGTTCCCGATCCTGTTCGCCATCGTCGCCGGGTTCATGGCGCTGTCGAACTATCTCAACTCGCGCCTCGTCATGCGCGTCGGCATGCGCCGGCTCTCGCACGGCGCGCTGACCGGCTTCGTCATTCTGTCGGGCGTGTGGCTCGTATGGTCGCTCATCGGCCACCTGCCGATCACGCCCTTCGTCATCCTGTTCGCGTTGATCATGTTCCAGTTCGGCTGGATCGGCTCGAACTTCAACGCCATCGCCATGGAGCCGCTCGGCCACATCGCCGGCTCGGCCTCCTCCGTGCAGGGCTTCATCCAGACGCTCGGCGGCGGGCTGGTCGGGGCGCTGATCGGCCAGGCGTTCGACGGCACGACGACGCCGCTCGCCCTGGGTTTCTTCGGACTGGGCCTGACCTCGCTGGTGCTGGTGGCGATCGCCGAGCGCGGGCGGCTCTACCAGACCAGCCCCTCGCAGGTCACGCGGGACTAAGGCTGGCGAAGTCGAACAGGCCGCGGTCGAGCAGATGGCTCGGCCGCACATTGGCGAGCGCGCGGATCATCGTGTCCTTGCGCCCCGGCATCCGCCGCTCGATGTCGAGGAGCATTGCCTTCATGGCGTTGCGCTGCAGGCCATCCTGGCTGCCGCACAGATCGCAGGGGATGATCGGAAACGTCATCGCCTCGGCGAAGCGGGCAAGGTCCGCCTCGGCGCAATAGGCGAGCGGGCGCAGCACCGTCATGTCGCCCTCGTCGTTCATCAGCTTGGGCGGCATCGCCGCCAGCCGGCCGCCGTGGAACAGGTTGAGGAAGAAGGTCTCGAGGATGTCCTCTCGGTGATGGCCGAGCACCAGCGCCGAGCACCCTTCCTCGCGCGCGACGCGATAGAGATGGCCGCGCCGCAGGCGCGAGCACAGCGAGCAATAGGTGCGGTTCTCGGGGATCTTGTCGGTGACGACCGAATAGGTGTCCTGATACTCGATGCGGTGCGGCACGCCGTTGGCGCGAAGATAGTCCGGCAGGATGTGCTTCGGAAAATTCGGCTGGCCCTGGTCGAGGTTGCAGGCGACGAGCTCGACCGGCAGAAGGCCGCGCCATTTCAGGTCGAGCAGCAGCGCGAGCAGCCCGTAGGAATCCTTGCCGCCCGACAGCGCCACCAGCCAGCGCTCGCCCGGCCGCACCATCGCAAAATCCTCCAGCGCCTGACGCGTGTCGCGCAGCAGTCGCTTGCGCAGCTTGTTGAACTCGACCGAGGACGGCGCGGACCGGAACATCGGGTGGCAGACGCCCTCCTCCGCTTCAGGCGCGGGCGGGGCGGAGACGGGTTCGGAAGCGAGCGAAAGGGTCATCGCGCTGTCTTACATGCGGGCACGGCAAAGAAAAAGGCCGCGCTGCGACAGCGCGGCCTCGATATCGAGCGGTAAAACCGAAATCAGCGCGAGTAGAACTCGACGACCAGGTTCGGCTCCATCTGCACCGCGAACGGCACGTCGGCGAGGTTCGGCACGCGCACATAGGTCGCGACCATCTTGTTGTGGTCGACCTCGATATAGTCCGGCACGTCGCGCTCGGCGAGCTGGACCGATTCCAGCACGATGGCGAGCTGCTTCGACTTCTCGCGCACCTCGATCACGTCGCCGGCCTTGCAGCGATAGGAGCCGATGTTGACACGGCGGCCGTTGACCTTGACGTGGCCGTGATTGACGAACTGGCGCGCGGCGAAGATCGTCGGCACGAACTTGGCGCGGTAGACGATGGCGTCGAGGCGCGATTCGAGCAGGCCGATGATGTGCTCCGGCGTGTCGCCCTTGCGGCGGTTGGCCTCCTCGTAGACCTTGCGGAACTGCTTCTCGGAGATGTCGCCGTAATGGCCCTTCAGCTTCTGCTTGGCGCGAAGCTGGATGCCGAAATCGGACAGCTTGCCCTTGCGGCGCTGGCCGTGCTGGCCGGGGCCGTATTCGCGGCGGTTGACCGGCGACTTCGGGCGGCCCCAGATGTTCTCGCCCATGCGGCGATCGATTTTGTACTTCGCGGATTCGCGCTTGCTCATCGCATTCCCTTTCAACACATTATCCCCGAAAGCTCACGCTTCGGGTGAAGGAAACGCGCCCTCCTCTGGCCCCCGTTTGCGGAGCCTGACAGGACATCCCACGCACGCTTTGCGAAGATGCCCACGGGACACGTCGAAAAAATCCCGACGCCTCGCGGCACTGGACTCGCCGCTCACTACCGGAACGCGGCCGCGATGTCAACGCGGCCGGGAAATGGATGGCGCGGTGGGACCAGTCCTTCTGGCATGTGGAGGAAGCCGGCGCGCGGCAAGCCCGACTACAGGCGTACCGTATGAAGCGGCAGCGCGATACCCATGCGGTCGAGCATCGCTCTGAAGTCCCCGACCGGAAGGCGCTCGTTTTCGGTCACCAGTCCCACGAGCGCGCCCGTTCCCGCGGCCGAGTGCGGCACGATGGCGGCGACGGCGTCTTCCAGCGGATCGAGGAAAGGCCATGCCGGGCGGGCTGCCTTCAGATAGAGCAGCAACCACGGCAAATGCGTGCTCGACAAGGTCACGGCCGCAAGGTTCGGGTGACGGGCGTCGAGATCGTCCATGAACGCGTCCACCGCATGCCGCGTCGCCTCGGGGTCGAACAGGAATGCGCCGCTTTCGACAAGATCGACGAGTGGCGAAGCATCGACGAGATGAACCCGGATCCCATGCTCGCCGGCTTCCCTGTCGGCATAGGCCCGCAGTTCCGGGCTCCGGACCATCGACTGCACGCCCAGCACCGCGACGTCCCCGGCTCCGGCAACGCCCAGCGCGCTGGCGATCGGCGGCCGGACGCCCAGCACCGGAACCCCGATCACATCCCCGATCTCGTTGAGCACGGTGATCGAGGGCGCGTTCGAGGCGACCAGAACGGCGGCGGGGTCGAACCCGTTCAGATAAAGAAGGGTGCGCCGGAGAATGGCAAGGAGCTCGGCGCGGCTTTTGCCGCCATACGGGAAACTGGCGCGGTCGGCAAAATATACAATGTCCTGTTGCGGAAGCAGGCGCCGGATCGCGGCGACCGCCGCGTAGCTGCCGATCCCCGCATCGAAGACGGCAACAGGTTTCGTCAATGTCTGACGGCCGGGCATTGGAGGCTCCGGTTCCCCGGCGCCGGAAATCCGCGTCGGGATGCTGTCGGAAACCATTGTCACGCCCCGTCAGCCACCGTCAGCCCGAAACCCTGCATCAGCCGGCGCGCGAGAAAATCCGGCCGGCCGGAGGTGAAGACGGCGATGTCCGGCTCATCCCCGTTCCGCGCCGGCCCAGACGCGCGCGGGCCGGCGAGCGACAGCGCCTGCCGGGCGATGGCTTCCGCCGGGTCCAGCCAGTCCACCGGCCACGGCGCGGTCTTGCGCATGCGGTTGGCGAGGAACGGATAATGCGTGCAGGCCAGCACGACGATGTCGGTGCGCCGCCCGTCCATTTCGACGAAACAGGGCGCGATCTCGGCCCTGACCGCCTCCTCGTCGACGAAGCCGTCGCGCATGTAGGTCTCGGCCAGCGACGCCAGCCGGTCGGAGCCGACGAGGCGAACATGGCAGCGCCCCGCCCATTTCTCGATCAGGTCGCGCGTATATTGCCGCTTCACCGTGCCGGGCGTCGCCAGCACCGAGACGAGGCCGGAGCGGGTGCGCTCGGCCGCCGGCTTGATCGCCGGCACCGTGCCGACGAAGGGCGTGGCCGGAAATGCGGCGCGCAATTCGCTGAGCGCCAGCGTCGAGGCCGTGTTGCAGGCGACGACGGCGATCTCGGGATCGTGCGCGGCGATCAGCCGGCCGAACAGCGAAACGACATGCGTGCGCAGCGCCGGCTCCTCCCACCGCCCATAGGGAAAGCCCGCGTCGTCGGCGACATAGACGAAGCGCCGGTCCGGCATCAGCACCCGCGCCTCGCGCAGCACCGTCAGTCCGCCGACACCGGAATCGAACATCAGGATCGGCCGGCCGCTCATTCCCGGTCACTCATCGGGGCATGATCACTCATCCGGCTCGTTCCCTTGGCCCCTCTGTTCGCCGGCCGCCCCGTGCGCCCGCGCATCGGCGCGCGCCTTGCGCTCGGGATAGACCGCGCCGCGCGGCTCGCCCGGCGAGAAATAGTCGAGCGAAGCGACGACGCCGCGTAGCACCTTGATCTCGGCGTCGGAAAACCCCGGCCGCGTCATGACGGCGCGCAGATTGTCGAGCATCTTCGGCTTCTTCGTGGCGGGGCGGAAATAGCCGCGCGCGGAAAGCGCATCCTCGAGATGATCGAGCAGGCCGTGCAGCGCCTCCTTCGGCGCCGGCGGCATGTCCGGCCCGCGAAAGGCGGTGTCGGTCTCGTCGTCGAGCCCCGACTTCATCCATTCATAGGACATCAGGAGAACCGCCTGCGCGATGTTAAGCGAGGCGAAGGCGGGGTTGACGGGGAAGGTGACGATCGCGTCGGCCAGCGCCACCTCCTCGTTGTAGAGGCCGAAACGCTCGCGCCCGAACAGGATGGCGGTCTTTTCGCCAGCGGCGAAGCGGCCGCGCAGGCTCCTGCCCGCCTCGACCGGGCCGAGCACCGGCTTGAAGCCGTCACGCTCGCGCGCCGTGGTGGCGAGGACGTAGTTCATGTCGGCGACCGCCTCGCGCAGCGTTTCGAAGACGACGACGCCGTCGATGACATGGTCGGCCTTGGAGGCGGCGGCGCGCGCCTTCTCGTTCGGCCAGCCGTCGCGCGGGGCGACGAGGCGCAATTCGCCGAGGCCGAAATTGGCCATGGCCCGCGCCACCATGCCGATGTTCTCGCCGAGCTGCGGCTCGACCAGCACGACCGCCGGCCCCTCGTTCATCATCCGCCTTTCGCGATCCGTACCCGCCATGCCGCCTCTCGTCCTTCACATGGGTATCAACTGGCACATGCGCATCAACTGGCACATGCGCATCAACTGGCACAGTTTCCGCCAAAACGGAACGGTCATGACGCCGCTTGACGCCGGAACATTTTTAGAACATTATGTGAACATATCAGATACGGAGATCGCAAATGGCTGCTTTCGTACAGGATGTTCTCTCGCTCGTCTCGATGAGCGCCTTCATCACCGCCGTCGCGCTGCTGATCGGCGCGATGTAGGAACTCGTGGGCCCGGCGCGCGTCATACGGCGCCCTCGACCAGGCCGAACACTTCCTCGAAGGCGGCCTTGAGGGCGATGTCGTAGTCGGCCATCGTCACCGGCAGGCCGAGGTCGACGAGGCTGGTGACGCCATAGCCGGCGATGCCGCACGGCACGATCCCGCCGAAATGGGAAAGGTCCGGCTCGACATTGACGGCGATGCCGTGGAAGCTGACCCAGCGTCGGAGCCGGATGCCGATCGCCGCGATCTTGTCCTCGGCCGGGCGCCCGTCCGGCAGCGGCGGGCGGTCGGGACGCGCCACCCAGACGCCGACGCGGTCCTCGCGCCGCTCGCCTCTGACGTTGAAGCGGGCGAGCGAGGCGATGATCCAGGCCTCGAGCGCCGTGACGAAGGCGCGCACGTCCTCGCGCCGGCGCTTGAGGTCAAGCATCACATAGGCCACGCGCTGGCCCGGCCCGTGATAGGTGTATTCGCCGCCCCGCCCGGCGTCGAACACCGGGAAGCGGTCGGGCTGGAGCAGGTCGGCGCGGTCGGCGCTGGTGCCGGCGGTGTAGAGCGGCGGGTGCTCGACCAGCCAGACCAGCTCGGCCGCGCCATCCGTGCGGATCGCCGCCGCCCGCGCCTCCATGAAGGCGAGCGCCGCCGCATAGTCGGTCAGCCCCGGCTCGATTCGCCATTCGACGGCGGGGCCGTCGGAGACGGGCAGGAAGGCGGGTTCGATGTCGTCGCGCTGGGTCATTGTCCTGGCGGCCCGGGTGCCCTTTTTCCGAAGCGGCGGGCGTTCCGACGAACGCCGCCCCGCCGCTCCGGCCTGTTGTCCTTTGCCGCGTTCATGCGGGTGCCGGACGCTCCCGTCCGGCAGCAGAATGCTCTGGCTCGCCCGATATGAGGCTTCCCCGGCGAAAGGTCCAGATGCGGCGTCGGGCAATCGTCTCTCGGGCGGACGCCTGCGCTGAGGCAGGCAGCGTGCGGCTTTCGTTCGAATGGAGCGGGAGAGCAGGACGCAACGAGAGCGTGAGGAAGCTGTGTCGGGTTCCGACAGATGCCGAACACCATCTTCCCGCACCATGCAGAGAGGTGCGCGGCCACAGAAAAATCAATCAGAATCAACAGGATGACTTGGTGATGGTGCGGTCGAGAAGACTCGAACTTCCACGGGTTGCCCCACAGCGACCTCAACGCTGCGCGTCTACCAATTCCGCCACGACCGCACGTCACGAAAGGGCCGGATCGAACCGGCCCCGCGCATGTAGCAAATCGCTCATGCCCGCACAAGGGCGCAAACAGGGATTTGCGCATAATTACAGAGCGATTCCTCCCGATGAGAAACCAGCAAAGAATGAGCTACGGCTCTGAAACTTTACCGGCCAAAGCCGGGATGGAATCGCCCCTCATCCCTGCCGGGAGATAAAGAGACCACCCGCTTTTTGCCGACACACCGCGCAATGGCGCCTCGGACGAGACTGTGGCAATGATGGAAGCTGTGCCTGAACGAACCGAAAAGGAGACGCAATGACCCAGACCGCCAGAATCTCTTTCGGGCTCCTGCTCGTCGTCGCCCTCGTCGTGGCCGGTTCGATCACGGTGGGCTTCGCCCAGACCCTCACCATGATCGGGCTGGTCGGGACGTTCGTCATCTTCTATCTGATGATCCACATCTCCAGAAGCTGAAACCCGGCGCGGCGAACCTCCAGCCGGCCGGCGGCACCCTCAATCCGCGCGCCCCGCGCCGGCCTGTTCCCGGCGCTCGTAGACGACGTGCCTCGTGGTGTGGCTGTCCCTGTCGCCGGAGGGAAAATCCTCGCTCGACGCCTCGCGCCAGATGGCAGGGTCGATGGCAGGAAAACGGGTGTCGCCGTCGATTTCGGCGAGGATATGGGTGACATCGAGACTGTCGGCCAGCGGCAGCGCCGCGGCATAGATCTCGCCGCCGCCGATGACGCACACCTCCTGCGCGCCCTCGGCGCCTGCCAGCACCAGCGCCGCCTCGAGCGAGGCGGCGACGGAGGCGCCCTCGGCGGCATAGGCCGGGTCGCGGGTGATGACGATGTTGTGCCGGCCGGGCAACGGCCGTTTCGGAAAGCTTTCCCACGTCTTGCGCCCCACCACCACGGGCTTGCCCATCGTCGTGGCCTTGAAGCGCTTCATGTCGGTGGAAAGCCGCCACGGCATGCCGCCGTCGCGCCCGATCACGCCGTTTTCCGCCACCGCGACGACGAGTCTCACCCGCATGGCCTGATCCTCACGGCGTCTATACCGCGATCGGCGCGCGGATGGTCGGGTAGGCAACGTAGCCTTCGAGCCGGAAATCCTCGAAGCGGAAGGAGAACAGGTCCTTCACCTCGGGGTTGATCCACATCGTCGGCAGCGGTTTCGGCGTGCGCCGGAGCTGCTCGCGCGCCTGCTCGAAATGGTTGGCGTAAAGATGCGCGTCGCCCAGCGTGTGGATGAATTCGCCGGGCTTCAGCCCCGTCACCTGCGCCATCATCATCGTCAGCAGCGCATAGGAGGCGATGTTGAACGGCACGCCGAGGAAGATGTCGGCCGAGCGCTGGTAGAGCTGGCACGACAGCCGCCCCTCCGCGACATGGAACTGGAACAGGCAGTGGCACGGCGGCAGGGCCATGACGTCGACCTCAGCCGGGTTCCATGCCGACACGACCAGCCGGCGCGAGTTCGGGTTCTCCCTGATCTCGCGCACGACATTGGCGATCTGGTCGATCGAGCCGCCGTCCTTGCCCGGCCAGGAGCGCCATTGCGCCCCGTAGACCGGCCCGAGATTGCCGTTCTCGTCCGCCCACTCGTCCCAGATGGTGACGCCGTTTTCGCGCAGATAGGCGATGTTGGTGTCGCCCTTCAGGAACCACAGCAGCTCGTGGATGATCGACTTCAGGTGCAGCTTCTTGGTGGTCAGCGCCGGAAAACCCTCGGCCAGGTCGAACCGCATCTGCCAGCCGAACACGCCGCGCGTGCCCGTGCCGGTGCGGTCGCCGCGGTCGACGCCGTTCTCCAGCACATGGTCGAGGAGGTCGAGATATTGCCGCATGGATCATGCCTCCGGCATTGCCGGCCTCATTCGTTGACGATATTGCGCGCTGGTGCCCGCTCGCCCGCGGCGGCGCGCGAATCCCGCGGGGTTCGCGCAGGGTCACCGTTCAGACATTCGGTTCCGGGACCCGCCAAGTCAAGGCCGGGCGCTTTCCCTCGACAGCCCATGCACAGGCCGCTGCCACCCCTTCCCTTTCCGGCGCGGGCTTCCTATATTCGCTGCGTCGGCTTCGGCCGACTATGGGCATAAACGGCCGATGCAATAAGCCATTCGGACCCGGGGGCGGTACCCGGCGCCTCCACCAGGAACCGCGGCAAACGAAGCCGCGGCTGCTGATGGGGGCGAAACAGGATCGACGAGGGTGTAAAGATCGGACTTTGTCCCGGCATGGTAGCCACCGTTATCGGGCCAAACTTGTAGTTGCCAACGACAACTATGCGGAAGCGCGTCTCGCCGCGTAAGCGGTGCGATAGCTTCAACTAAAGCCCTGTGGGTTCGCACCTTCAGGCGGGGTTCGGAGGTACCTGGCAACAGAAACCTCCACTTTCCCTTCCCACTTTTCTTTCCCTCTGCCCATCGTTGCAAATTTGCCGGCTGATGGCGGTCGTGGCAGCCAGCAGCGCTATATCCGGTTTACGGGCGGGCGAAGCTCGATTACACCATGCCCTTCGAGATTCAGGGAAACGGCCCGATGGCTGACGATCACATCCGCTACGACATTCTTGCCCAGGACGCGCTGCGCGGGGTGATGCGCAAGGTGCTGGGCGAGGTGGCGCGCACGGGGCTGCCCGGCAACCACCATTTCTTCATCACCTTCCTCACCGGCGCGCCGGGCGTGCGCATTTCGACGCGGCTGCGCGAGCGCTATCCCGAGCAGATGACCATCGTGCTCCAGTTCCAGTACTGGGACCTGAAGGTCACGGACACCGGCTTCGAGGTCGGCCTTTCCTTCTCCGACATTCCCGAGAAGCTGGAAATCCCCTTCGCCGCCGTGCGCGGCTTCTACGACCCCTCGGTGAATTTCGAGCTGGAGTTCGACGTCAAGCCTCCGGAGCAGGAAGAAGCCGCCGCCGAGGACGAACCGCAGCTCGCCGTGGTTCCGGTCGCGAAGAAGGAAGAGCCGGCAGCCGACGAGAGCGCCGACAAGAGTGCTGACGGGGCCGAGGAAAACGGCGCGGAGCCGGGGAAATCGGCCGAGGTCGTGTCGCTCGACGCCTTCCGCAAGAAATAGCCGGCTCGCCGCGCGATGGCCGAGATCGTCAACCGGCGCGCCATGCGCAAGCGCAGGGACCGCGCGGAGAAAGAACGCAAGGCCGAGGAGAACCGCGCCCTCCACGGCCGCACCAAAGGCGAAAAGAACGCCGGGACCGCGGAACGCGAGCGCGCCCTCTCCCGCCTCGACGGGCACCGGATCGAGCGCGCCGCGCCGGAATCGGACGGCACGGACGAAACGCCGTGAGCGGCATCGTCAAGCGCTCGGTCGCCATTCGCGGCCATCGCACCTCCTATTCGCTCGAGCAGCCCTTCCACGACGAGCTCGCCCGCATCGCCGCCGCCCGCGGCATGACGCTCGCCGGCCTCGTCTGCGAGATCGACCAGTCGCGCCCGGACGAGACGAACCTCTCCTCGGCGCTGCGGCTCTACGTCCTCGAACAGGTCAAGGCCGGGGCCGGCCAAGGCTGACCGTGCCGGGCGCGGCACGGGTCCCGCGAACCGAAGCGGCATGATCTTCGGCCGTCGCGCCGCCCCTCATCCGGCTGCCGCCACCTTCTCCCCGTGACCGGGGAGAAGAGGTCCTTCATCCCTGCTTTCGCCAATCGCCGACGTGGCAGAAGAAGCGCAGCGGCGCGCCGGTTACTTCTCCCCGTTTACGGGGAGAAGGTGCCCGAAGGGCGGATGGAGGGGCGGCGCGGGCGGTCGAAGATCGCGCTCCTCCGGAGCGGATAAGACGCGCGCGGGTCCTATCTCGCGATGCCGATCGCCCGCATCAGGCCGTCGATCGACAGGCCGCCGGAGGCTTCGGGCGCTGGCGGCAGCTGCGGGTCGGGCAGCGGGGGCGGAGGCTCAATGGGCCGCGCCGCGGCGGCAGGAGCGTTGCGCGGGGCCGGCATCGGCGTGATCTCGATGACGTTCGGCGTCGGCGGCGCTGAGGCCGGCGCTGCGCTGCCCGGCTCCGGCCCGGCGGCGTCGGCCGGCCTGTCGGCGGGGACGACCGGGGCGTCCGCGGCCGGCGCGGCCTCGCGGGCGCGCAGCAGCGCCTCGACCTCGGCGCGCAGGCGCTCGTCCTCGGCCTGGCGCCGCTCGGTCTCCAGCCGCGCGGCTTCCTCGGCCGCCTGCCGCAGTCTCGTCTCCTCCTCCATGCGGCGTGCCTCATCCTCGATGCGCCGGCGCTCCGCCTCCTCCTCCTGCCGGCGCCGCTCCTCCTCCTCGCGCTGCAGCCGCTCCTGCTCGATCCGCTCGGCCTCCTCGGCAGCGCGGCGGGCCTCCTCCGCCGCGGCCTCGCGCCCGGCGACGAGCGAGGCATAGTAGCGCGTCTCGCGGCGCAGGCGCTGCTTCTCGATCAGTGCCGCCTGCATCGCCTCGACGCGCTGCTGCTCTAATTCCAGCGCGCGCCGGGTCAGGAACTGCGCCAGCGGCTCGGTGTCGACCGCGACGCGGATGGCGTCGAGCGGGCCGGACGCGACAAAACGCACCGCCGGCTCCGAGCCGGCCAGCGCTTCATGTCCGGGATCGAAGGTCAGCGTCACGTCGGCGCCGACGCTTCGCCCGGAAAGGTCGGCCCCAACCTCGCCGGCTAGCGCCGCCCCTTGCGTCTCCAGCCGGAAGGGCGGCGCACGCACCGCGCCGTTCGCCACCGTGAAGGCGATGTCGACGCCGGCCGCGCCGAATGTTCCGGCGCGCACCAGCGGCGGCGCGAAGGCGGCGACCGCCGCCGCATCGATCCCGGCACCGACCTCGTCAGCCCGCACGATCAGGTCGGGAAAGACGTCCGGCGCGACGCCGGATATCGCGATGTCGCGCAGCGCCGCGGTGCCGGACCCGGAGAGCGCCGTGACGAGGCCGTCGACCGACTTGCCGCTCGCCGTCACCGAGGCGGTCAAGTCCGCCGCGCCGGCCAGGCCGACATCACCGAGCAGCGCGGCAACGTCCGCCCCGTCGAGGCGAAGCTGGGCCGAGAGGAGGCCGGTTCCGGCATCGTTGCGGAACTCGGCGAGGCCGGAAACGCCGCCGCCGAACATCGACGCCCGCATATCCGAGACCGAGACCCCGTCGCGGCCGAGCTTCAGTATCATGCGCGCGTCCTGCGCCCCGGCGAACGCGCCGAACTGGAGCTGTTCGGCCGAAAGGTCGAGTTCGGCGGTGAACGGCATGGCGGCGGAAGAAGAGAAGGCCGCGTCGGGCCAGCTGCCGTCGCCGGGCGCGGCGAAGGCCTGCGCGCCGGCCGCGAGCTCGGCGATAGGCGCGAGATCGAAGCTGCCGAGCACGAGCGCGCCGGTCAGATGCGGCAGCCCGTCGCGAAGCTGGGCGTTGACGTCGCCGCTGGCCGCCACCCCGACCACCTCGCCGCGCAGGTCGGACAGCACCAGAAGGCCGGATTCGTAGTCGAGCCGGCTTTGAAGCGACACCGGCAAGCCGAGCCCGAAGCCGGGAAGCGCGACGCCGGCGGTGACGAGCCACGGCTCGAGGTCGTCGGATTCGACCAGCGCCTCGCCGCTCGCCGCCAGCCGCTCGCCTCTCAGGAACGCCTCGCCGTCGAAAGCGATATCGAGCCCCTCGCCGACGAAGGTGAAGCGCGCGCTGCCGCCGCTCCCGGCAACGCCGTCGAAGGCGAGGCTGGCTTCGGCGGGGCCGGCAAGGCCGAGCGGCAGCGTCGGCAGGCCGAGCAGCGCATAGAGCGGCGCGACGTCGTCGTTGCCGGCGGTGAGGCTGAGGGTAACGGGCGCCGCCGCCAGCGGGACGGCAGGGTCGCGCACGGTGGCGTCGAGCGTGAAGGCGGTGCCGCCCGCCTCGCCCGAAACGTCGAGGACGAGCCCGCCCTCGCTGCCCTCCCCGTCCGCGGAGCGCGCCTCGATGCGCACCGCCGCGTCCTCCAGCAGGCCCGGATAGGCCGCGGCCCGGCGCTGCGCCTCGGCCACGAACGGGTTCTCGGGAAACCGCCCGGCAAGCGCGGCGACGAGCGGGGCGAGATCGGCGGCGATGATCGACGCGTCGATCTCGCCGGCCGGCGGGCCGGAAAGCCGGGTCAGCGTCGCCGTGGCGCTGACATTGGCGCCCGCGAGGCCGCCGATGGCGAGGCGGTCGATCTCCAGCCGGCCCTCTTTCAGGCGCAGCGCCGTGTCGAGCGTCTCGGCGGTCAGCCCGGCGGCAGAGACCGGCCCGGCGACGATCTCCAGCTCAAGGTCGCGCTCGGCCAGCCGCGCCTCGCCGCTGTCGCTGACGAACAGCGAGGCGAAGGCGGCCATGCCCTCGACATCGAGCCGGTCGCCATCGAGCTTCAGCGCCAGCGCGTGCTTTGCCCCGGCCGGGGTGCGGCTCTCGGCCTCGCCGCGAAACTTCGCCTCGCCCAGCACGAGCTCGAGGTTGCGGAACGTCTGCCGCTCCGGCGACAGCGCGACATCGGCGCTGAACCCGGCCGCCGGCAGGCGACGGATGGCGTCGTCGACGTCGCGCGCCAGCCAGGCGGCGAAGCCCGAAGGCTGGCCGACGGCGAGCAGCAGCGAGCCGTCGAAGCCGAAGGCCTCGTCGCCGACGGCGAGCGCGCCCTTCGCCTCCAGCGTGGTGCGGCCGGGCAGCGTCCCGCCCAGCGAGGCGATGTTCCATCCCGCTTCCGAAGGCTCGGCGAAGAGGTGAACGTCGCGCGCCGTCGTATCGCCCGCGACGACCGCCGGCAGCATCATCTCGATGCGGCCGGGAATGGTCGGGCGCGGCGCGTCGAGCAGGAATTCGTGCAACGCGGCCAGCCGCTGGCGCAGGTCGAAGCGGCCAGCCGCCTCGCCCGCCGCATCGTCGAAGCGGATCTGCGCCCCGTCGGCGCGGATCAGGAAGCGCGGCGCGGGGCCCAGATCGAACGAGGCGGTCCCCTCGGCGACGTAGGGGTCCTGCACCGGCCCGGTCTCGAAGCGGAATTCCTCGACGGCGAGCGCGGCGTGGTCGAGGTCGAATGCGCCGCTCAGCCGGTAGGAGGGCGGCTCCCTGTTGCCGCCGCCCGCCGTCGCGGGCTCGGCCGCGACCGGCGCGTTGAGGCGGAAGGTTCCCGAATAGCGGGCGCGGCCGTCCTCGATGCGGGCGCTGCCGTCGCTCTCCAGCGCCAGCGCGTAGCGCTCGGGCCGTGCCTGGACGCGCAGGCGCATGCCACCCTGCCCGTCCGCCTGCCCGGTCGAGGCCTGAAGCGCCATCTTCATGCCGTCGAGCCTGAGCGAGCCGTCCATGCGCCACGGCCCGGTCAGCGACCGGGCGGAAATGTCGGCGTTGATCTCGGTCAGCCGGTGGGTGCGCCCGCTGGCGGCATGACGCAGATCGACCTTGCCCTCGGTCACGGTCAGCTTTTCCAGCGAGATGTGGCTCGCCTCGACCGGGACGGAGGGGCGCACCGCCCAGTCGAGCGCGCCGTCGTCGGCGAGGTCGACGAAGACCTGCGGCCGCACCAGCCGCATGTCGAAGATGTGGATGTCGCCGCGCATGAAGGGCGCGAGCTCGGCGTCCATCGAGAAGGTCTCGACGGTCATCGCCGTCTCGCCCGGCTCGACGCCGGCGACCGCGACATCGGTGAAGCTGACGGAGGGAAACGGCAGCAGCCGCGCCGTCGCCTCGCCACGCACCGTCACCTCGCGGCCGAGGATGCGGCCGGCCTCGCGCTCGAAATCGGCGCGGTACGAGGTCCAGTCGACGAAATAGGGCGCGACCAGCGCCGCCGTCAGCGCCAGAACGATGAATCCGCCGATGGCGACGAACAGCCGGGCCACACTCTCTCCCGCCGATTCTTCCTTGGAACGTCGAAGGATAACTTCAGCACGTTGTCGGGAAAGAGGCAAACGAGGAAGGCCGGTGGGGGCATTTCAATGGATGGGAGGCCGGCGCTGCCCCTCACCTGCCTGCCGGCATCCTCTCCCCGTGAACGGGGAGAGGAGAGACTGCCGCAACGCCGCCGTTTCCCCTTCTCCCCGTTCACGGGGAGAAGGTGCCCGAAGGGCGGATGAGGGGCAGCGTGGACGCTCAAGAACGAGCATACCGCTCCAACGCCTCTGCGCTTGCACCGTTCACCGCGCCGGCAGCACCTTGCCGGGGTTCATGATGTTGTCGGGGTCGATCGCCTGCTTGATCGCGCGCATCACCTCGACGCCGGCGCCGAGCTCGTACGGCAGGAAGGCGATCTTGCCCTGGCCGACGCCGTGCTCGCCGGTGCAGGTGCCGTCCATGGCGATGGCGCGCATGTTGAGCCGGGCAACGAACGCCTCGACGGCCTCGATCTCGCGGGCGTCGTCCATGTCCATCAGCGCCAGCACGTGGAAATTGCCGTCGCCAACATGGCCGACGATGGGCGCGACGAGGCCGGATTCGGCAATGTCGGCCTCGGTCTCGACGATGCATTCGGCGAGCCGCGAGATCGGCACACAGACATCGGTCGAAAGCGCGCGCGCGCCGGGGCGCAGCGTCATGCCGGCCCAGTAGGCGTCGTGGCGCGCCTTCCACAGCCTGGTGCGCTCCTCGGCGTCGGCCGTCCACCGGAACGGCCCGCCGCCATAGCCGGCCGCGATCTCGCCGAAGGTCTCCGCCTGTTCTGCGACCCCCGCATCGGTGCCGTGGAACTCGACGAACAGGCAGGGCGTCTCGGCGAAGCCGAGCTTGGCGTAGTTGTTGAAGGCGCGCATGCCGAGCGCGTTGATCAGCTCGATGCGCGCCACCGGCACGCCCATCTGCACCGTCTCGATCACCGCCTCGCAGGCCGAATCGACATCCGGGAACGGGCACACGCCGCCGGAGATCGCCTGCGGGATGCCGTAGAGCTTGACCGTCAGCTCGGTTATGACGCCGAGCGTGCCTTCCGCGCCGACGAGAAGCCGCGTCAGATCGTAGCCGGCCGAGGACTTTCGCGCCCGCTTTGCGGTCGTCACGATGCTGCCGTCCGGCATCACCGCCTTCACCGACAACACGTTCTCGCGCATGGTGCCGTAGCGCACGGCGTTGGTGCCGGAGGCCCGCGTCGAGGCCATGCCGCCGAGGCTGGCGTTTGCGCCGGGGTCGATGGGGAAGAACAGGCCCGTGTCGCGCAGATACGTGTTCAGATCCTGCCGGGTGACGCCGGCCTCGACGGTGACGTCGAGGTCCTCGGCGTGGACGGCGAGAATCCGGTCCATGCCGGAAAGGTCGATCGAGATGCCGCCGCCCGGCGCGTTGATGTGGCCTTCCAGCGAGGTGCCGGTGCCGAAGGGGATGACCGGGACCCGGTGCGCGGCGCAGGCGCGCACCACGTCCTGCACCTCCTCGGTCGAGCGCACGAAGACGACCCCGTCCGGCGCCTGCGACGGCAGATAGGTGGTGGTGTGGCTGTGCTGGGTGCGGATCGCCTGCCCGGTCTGGAACCGCTCGCCGAAACGCTGCGCCAGGATGCCGAGCACCGTGGCGATGCCGTCCTCGTTTCTTTCCAGTGTGCGAAGATCGGCCAGCGCCATCCGTCCCTCCCGTTCGGGCAAAGGCGGCTTGTACGCATCCGCCCTTTCTTTTATCCGCGATGGGAAGAAATGTGCAGATGGCGGCCGTTTTGTCCAGCGCGGCGGGCCGCGACAAAGTTTGTCCAGCGCGGCGAGCCGCGACAAGGAGGGAGGCCAGCAATGCCCCGATCGACATCCCACCCCGCCCCGTTTCTTTCTAACCCGCGGGCGGTCGAGAAGGGCTGGATCGACTATAACGGCCACCTCAACATGGCCTATTACAACGTGCTGTTCGACCGCAGCATCGACGACGCCTTCGAGGCGCTCGGCATGGGGTTCGACTACGCGCAGACCCGCAGGCTGACCACCTACACCGCCGAGGTCCACATCTGCTACCTGCGCGAACTGCATCTCGGCCACACCGTCCAGTGCAATTTCCACATCCTCGACCATGACGAGAAGCGCATCCACGTCTCCCAGGAAATGCGCCACGAGGACGGCTGGCTCGCGGCCACGGCCGAATCGCTGACGCTGCATGTCGACATGAACGGGCCGAAGGTCGTTCCCTTCGCGCCGGACGTGCTGGCGAAGATCGAGGAGATGCACGCGGTCCACGCCGCCCTGCCGCGCCCGGAGCGGGCCGGACGCGCCGTCGGCATCGCGCGCAAGGCCGGCTGAACGTCTCCGATCGGCCCTCGCTTCTGGTCTTTCGGTGCCGAATCACTACATCCAGATGAGATGGCCGGTTTTCCCGACGATATCCCCTTCTTCGACGAGGGGCCGCAGGACGCGCCGCGCCGCGAGGGCGGCGGGCTGGCCGCGCGCGCCATGGCCGCGCGCGGGGCGGGCCGCGCCGCGCCCGATTACCTCGCGGGGCTGAACGCGGAGCAGCGGCTGGCGGTGGAGACGACGGAGGGACCCGTGCTGGTGCTGGCCGGCGCCGGCACCGGCAAGACGCGGGTGCTGACCACCCGCATCGCCCACATATTGCGCCTCGGCCTCGCCTTTCCCTCGCAGATCCTCGCCGTCACCTTCACCAACAAGGCCGCGCGCGAGATGAAGCACCGCATCGGCGTGCTGGTCGGCGAGGCGGTCGAGGGCATGCCGTGGCTCGGCACCTTCCATTCGATCGGGGTGAAGCTGCTGCGCCGCCATGCCGAGCTCGCCGGCCTGCGCTCCGACTTCACCATCCTCGACACCGACGACCAGATCCGCCTCATCAAGCAGCTGATCCAGGCCGAGGGTCTGGACGACAAGCGCTGGCCGGCGCGCCAGTTCGCCCAGATGATCGACGGCTGGAAGAACAAGGGCCTCGCCCCCGAGGAGATCGCCGAGGGCGACGCGCGCGCCTTCGCCGGCGGCAAGGGCCGCGAGCTCTACCGCGCCTATCAGGACCGGCTGACGACGCTGAACGCGTGCGACTTCGGCGACCTCCTCCTCCACCCGATCCGCATCTTCCGCAGGCACCCGGACGTGCTGAAGGAATATCACCGGAAATTCAGATACATACTGGTGGACGAATACCAGGACACCAACACCGCCCAATATATGTGGCTCAGGCTGCTGGCGCAGCGGCCTGACAGAAAGCAGAACGCCAACCTCCCGGCCGAAGGCCGAGCAGCCGACCGGCTGCCGGGCGACGTTTCGCCCGCCCCCGCGGAGGCCAGCGAGCGAAGCGAGCGCTCGGCCGTGAGCGTAAACATCTGTTGTGTCGGCGATGACGACCAGTCGATCTATGGCTGGCGCGGCGCGGAGGTCGACAACATCCTGCGCTTCGAGAAGGATTTTCCGGGCGCGACCGTCATCCGGCTGGAGCGCAACTACCGCTCGACCGCCCATATCCTCGGCGCGGCCTCGCACCTGATCGCCCACAATGAGGGGCGGCTGGGCAAGACGCTGTTCACCGACCGGCCGGACCCCGACGACCCCAAGGTACAGGTTCATGCGGCCTGGGATTCGGAGGAGGAGGCGCGCGCCGTCGGCGACGAGATCGAGGCGCTCCAGCGCCGCGGGAACGCGCTGAACGACATGGCGATCCTCGTGCGCGCCTCGTTCCAGATGCGCGAGTTCGAGGACCGCTTCGTCACCATGGGGCTGAACTACCGCGTCATCGGCGGCCCGCGCTTCTACGAGCGGGCCGAGATCCGCGACGCCATGGCCTATCTGCGCGTCATCGCGCAAGGCGCGGACGACCTCGCCTTCGAGCGGATCGTCAACGTACCGAAACGCGGGCTTGGCGAAGCCGCCGTGCGCCAGATCCACGACACGGCGCGGGCGCTCGGCGTGCCGATGCTGGAAGCGGCGGCGAAGCTCGCCGAGAGCGACGAGATGAAGCCGAAGCCGCGCGCGGCGCTACGCGAGCTAACGGCGCAGTTCGCCCGCTGGCAGGACATGATCGACACCACGCCGCACACCGAGCTCGCCGAGATCATGCTCGACGAATCCGGCTACACCGAGATGTGGAAGAACGACCGCGCGCCCGACGCGCCGACGCGGCTGGAGAACCTCAAGGAGCTGATCCGCTCGATGGACGAGTACGAGTCGCTGCGCGGCTTCCTCGAGCATGTCGCGCTGGTGATGGACGCCGAGCAGAACGAGAACCTCGACGCCGTCTCGATCATGACGCTGCATTCGGCCAAGGGGCTGGAGTTCGACACCGTGTTCCTGCCCGGCTGGGAGGAAGGGCTGTTCCCGCACCAGCGCGCGCTCGACGAGGGCGGCCGCTCCGGACTGGAGGAAGAGCGCCGCCTCGCCTATGTCGGGCTGACGCGGGCCAAGAAGAACCTGCATCTGTGGTTCACCTCGAACAGGCGCATCCACGGCCTGTGGCAATCGACCATCCCCTCGCGCTTCCTCGAAGAGCTGCCCGAGGCGCATGTCGAGGTGGCCGAGACCGGCTCGTCCTATGGGGGCTATGGCGGCGGCGGCTTCGGCGAGCGGCAGGCCGGCCGCCAGAACCCTTACGGCGCCTCGCGCTTCGACAGCGTCGGCGGCGGGCGCGGCTCGTCCTTCTCCAACACCTACGCCACGCCCGGCTGGCAGCGCGCGCAGGCAAACCGCACCGAGGCGACCGACCGCAACTGGGGCAGCCGCTCCGGCCACGCCGTCGAGCTCATCGGCTATGGCGAGGTCGATTCCGGCTACGGCGCCGGCCGCTCCTCGGTCAAGGGCCGCACCATCGACGGCACCGTGGTCGGCCGCTCGTCCGCGCCGGCCGGTTCCGCCTTCAAGGTCGGCGACCGGGTGTTCCACCAGAAGTTCGGCAACGGCAACGTCGCGGCCGTCGACGGCGACAAGCTGACCGTCGATTTCGACAAGGCCGGGCAGAAGCGGGTCCTCGACGGCTTCGTCACCGCCGCCTAGGGCAATGTAGAGCCTTTTCCGTTCAGAGTTGCGCCGAGACAAGAAGGCGGATCGTTTCTGAAGTGATCCAGAACGGCGGACAAGGCATTGATCCGAAAGCACGAATCCTGCCATCCGTCCTCGGTTTTCGTCACGCAACTATCTACAACTTAAAATTTATCTTGATTTAAATCAAACTTTTGCGTGCAAGCCGATAGTCTCACAGGTGCAGGCAATGGTGCCTGTAACCTCCGCTCCAAGCGGTTTACTCCGGGCCCCTTCCGTCTACACCACCCCCCGCGACGGAAGGGGCACCGGCGAGGGAAGGCGGCGCTCCATGACCTCCCCTGCATCGCGACCGAACCGCCGGGCATGAGGCTGCCGACCGCCCTCGCCGCCGCGACCGCAGCGGCGCTCGCCACATCCGTCCCCGCATACGCCGACGCCCCCCCGCGCACCTTCAAGGCGAGCGCGACGCTGTCGCGCCACCACACCACCAACGCGCTCGACTCGCCGCTGGCGGTGCCGGACTGGTACACGCAGCTGCGCGGCGCGCTCGAGGAGACGCTGGTGCACGAACTCGGCACGACGCGGATCGCCGGCGAGTTTCAGGTAAGGCGCTACGACCGCTATTCGATCGAGGACGATGCGACGGCCTCCGCGCTCGTAGAGACCACCGTCCGCCTGTCAGACCGGCTGGAGCTGCGCGGCACCCTTTCCCTGCGCGCCGCCGAGGAAGGCGACGAACTGCCGCTGGGCAACGCGGTGATCGGCATGCGCACGGGCCGGATCGTCGCCGCGGCCGCGTTGCAGGCCGGCGTACGGCTCTTCCCCGACACGACGCTGGTGGTCGAGACGGCGGCCTCGCGCGACATGCCGGGCGACACGCGCTTTCAGGACGACCTCCTGCCCGCGCAGCCTCTGGAGCCGCTGCGCGAGCGCCTGCGCGCCGCCGCGACGCTGACCCGCACCGAAGGCGCGTTCAGCTACGGCCTGTTCGCCGGCGCGGGGCTGATGCGGGCGCGGGCCGTCGGCCTCCTGCCGCAGATCGACGTCGCCGACTACGCGATCAGGGCCCACGCGGCGCTGAAGCTCGACAACGGCCCGACGCTCGCCGCCGCAGCCGGTCTTGCGGTGCTCGACGTGCCGACCGCCGCGTTCCGGGAAACCCGTCCGACCTACGAGATAACCGCCGCGCTGCCGCTGGCCGGGCGGCTGACCCTGCGCGGCGCGCTCAAGGCCGCCTACGACATGGCCTCGAACGACGATCCCGTCGCGGTGTGGCTGCGGCGCGTCGAGGCCGAGGCGGTCTATGCAGCGGGGCCGAGGCTGACCCTGGCCGCCGGCTTCTTCAGGCAGGAGCGCGACTTCATCGGGCTGGGCGGCGGGGAGACCGGGCGCGGCCTCTATGGCGAGGCCTCATGGCAGGCGCATGAGCGGCTCGCCCTCGTCCTGCGGGTGGACGCCACCCGCCATGTGTTGGTGCCGCTCGGCATCGGCCGGCGCGCGATCGACGCGCAGATCGCCCTCAGGGCCAATCTCTGAAATATATCTGAAACCGGTTCCGAAACGGCGCCGGCCGCGATCCCGGAGGATCGCGGCACGGTTGGCCTGATGCGAGCGGATCGGCGCGGAAAGACGGGGGCGGCTTCCCGCGCCGGCCGGCGTCGGGCCTTACCGCTTGCGGATGTTGCCGACGACGTTGTTCAGCAGCCCGGTGCCGGTGCCGAGGATGCCGAGGCCGGTGTTGTTGCCGGACAGGATGCCGTTGCCGGAACCGATGGCCGAGCCGGCGAGGATGCCGTTGCCGACGCCGATATTGCCGAGCTTCACCGTCGGCGAAACATTGACCAGGCCGCTCGAATAGTTGTTGTGGCCGTTGTAGTTGCTCGGCGCCTTGTAGCCGCCGCCCCAGCCATCGGCCAGAACCGGCGAAGCAACGAACGAAAGGGCGGCCGCGGCCGCGAACAGGATGGACTTCCTCATGACTCTCTCCCTTGGTTTGGGGTCCATCCGCTCTTGCGTTTATCTCCGGAAACTAGAAAGCCACAGGATCGGTAGAAAAACAACCGGAAATAGAAGTATTTCGTTAATACAACCCGTAATCAGGAAATTAACCTGAACAAGAAAGGATAACGGATAAAAATCAATTCAATTTTTATCTGTCGATTGTTCCCACTTGTTCAGGAAATCCTTGACGGAAAGGGTTTGCATGTCGGGTACAGCTTCGGCCAGCCTTTCCGCCGGCCAGTCCCACCAGGCGAGCGCGGCGAGCCGCGCGGCGATTTCCGCCGGGAACCGCTCCTTCAGCCGCCGCGCCGGCACCCCGGCGACGACCGAGTAGGGCGCGACGTCGCGGGTGACGACGGCGTTCGCCCCGACCACCGCGCCGTCGCCGATGGTCACGCCCGGCATCACCACCGCGCCGTGGCCGATCCACACATCGTTGCCGATGACGACCGGCTTGCCGCGCCGGCGCTCGCGGAACCCCTGGTCGAGGCCGAGATAGCGGAGATACTCATTCGGCCGGTAGGTGATCTTGTGCGTCGTCACCCGCTCCATCGGGTGCTCGAGAGCGTTGATGCGCACATTGGCGGCGATGGAGCAGAACTTGCCGATGCGCGTATAGATCGCCTCGCCGTGGCGCTCGAAATAGGAATAGTCGCCGACCGTCACCTCGCGCAGCACGACGCGCTCACCGATGACGACATGGCGGCCGAGGCGGCACGATTTCAGCTCGGCCGTGGTGTGGATGCGCGGTTCTGAATCCGCGGGCGGAACGGGTTGCATGGCCCCGTGCTTACGCCGCGCCCGGCCGCCGCACAAGCCGGCGGGAAAGCGCGCCGCCCTGCCCTGGCCGCCCTATTGCGGCTTGCCGTTCGTCCAGGTCGGGTGCTGGTTGTAGAGCGGCACGGTGGAGATGCTCATCTTGGCCGAGCCGTCCTGCACCTGCCGGCTGTGCGACAGGTAGATCAGCGTGTCGGTCGTCGGGTCGTAGATGCGGTTCACCACCTGCTTCTTCCAGATCAGGCTGATGCCCTGCCGGAACACCTCCTCGCCGCCCTTCGACAGGTCGATGTCGCCGATGACGATCGGCCCGGTCTGCTGGCAGGCGATGGACGAATCGGACGGATCCTCGAACCAGTTGCCCTTCTGCAGCCGGTCGATCATCCCGCGCTCGAAATAGGAGACGTGGCAGGTCACGCCCTCGACCTTCGGGTCGGCGATGGCCTCGACGATGATGTCGTTGCCGAGCCAGTCGACGCCGACCTCGCCCACCTGCTGGGCAAGGGCCGGCGCGGCCGCGAACGCGGCGAACAGGGCGGAAAGGAGAAGCGGCTTCAGGCGCATTTTACGGGGGCTCCATGGCGTTGCCGTCAGATCGAGGCATCCTCACATGGGATTGAAGGGCCGCGCCGGCAAGGACCGCGCGCGGCTGGAACAGGCGAAGCGGCAGTTTGACGCCTTCCGCAACCGCGCGGGAAGGACTATCTAGGAGGAATGAAGACAGTCGCCCCCATCCGGCTCTATGGCCTTTCGCTGATCGGCGTCGGCGCGCTCGCCGCGACGGCCGGGCTGGCCTTCGCCGGCTGGATGGAGCACGCTCCCGCGATCCTGACGACGCTGACGCAGGAAGGGCTGGCCTGGTGCTTCTAATCGCCGCGGCAATTGCGGCTGCCACGATCCCAAGGATGTGACCTGCCATGATGCGCTCGATCCTCGCCAGCATTCTGATCCTCATCGCCGCCGGCGTCGGCTGGCTCACCTATGACTGGTATCGCGCCCGCACCGCGCCGGGCGGCTTCGGCGCGCCGTTCACGCTGGTCGACCAGAACGGCGCCGAGATTACCGAGGCAGCGTTCCGCGGCGCGCCGAGCGCCGTGTTCTTCGGCTTCACCCATTGCCCGGAAATCTGCCCGACCACGCTCTACGAGCTCGATGGCTGGCTGAACGCCATGGGCGACGAGGGCAAGGACATCCGCGCCTATTTCGTCACCGTCGATCCCGCGCGCGACACGCCGGAGGTCATGGGCGCCTATGTCGGCAACGTCTCCGACCGCATCACCGGCATCACCGGCGAGCCGGCCAAGGTCGAGGCCATGGCCCGCGCCCACTCGATCTATTTCAAGCGGGTGGAGCTGGAAGGCGGCGACTACACCATGGACCACACCGCATCGGTGCTGCTGCTCGACCGCAAGGGCGATTTCTTCGGCACCATCTCCTATGGCGAGAATCCCGACACCGCCCTCGCCAAGCTCAAGCGGCTCGCCGCAAGCTGACGCGCCGGCCCCCGACCCCGGACCCCAGACTTTGCCCCAGATCCGCCTTCACCTGACGGGAACCCGCCCGCGCTCGACCACCCTCTTTTCCGCCCTCGAAACGGCCTTCGAGGATGACGGCCTGCCGCTCGCCCTCGTCGAGATCGACGAGGCCGCCGGCACCGAGGAGATTTCCGTCTATGCCGAAGAGGACGACGCCGACGCCGTCGAGGCGCGCATCCGCGCCGCCGCCGGCGCGGACGGCCCTGCCCTCGCCATCTCCCGCGAGGCGCTGCCCGACATCGACTGGGTGGCGAAATCGCTCGAAGGGCTGAAGCCGGTGCGCGCCGGCGGCTTCGTCGTCCACGGCGCGCACGACCGCGAGGAGCTGGAGCCTGGCGAGATCGCCATCGAGATCGAGGCCGGGCTCGCCTTCGGCACCGGCCATCACGGCACCACGGCCGGCTGCCTCGAAACGCTGGCGCGGCTGGTGCCGAAAAAAAAGCCTGCCAACGCGCTCGACCTCGGCACCGGCAGCGCCGTGCTCGCCATCGCCATCGCCAGGCTCGCGCCGATCCCGGTTCTCGCCACCGACATCGACCCGGTCGCGGTCGCGGTCGCCGCCGAGAACGTCGCGCTCAACGGCGTTTCCGCCCATGTGACGACCGCGGCGGCCGACGGCTTCGACGATCCGGTCTTCAGCGATCACGGGCCGTTCGCGCTGATCGTCGCCAACATCCTCGCCGGGCCGCTGATCGGGCTCGCCCCGCAGATGCGCCGCCACCTCGCTCCGGCCGGCGCGCTGGTGCTTTCCGGCATCCTCGAGCGCCAGCACGACGCGGTGGTCGAGGCTTACGCCGCCGAAGGCTTCCGCCGCGTCGACACGCTACGCCGCGAGGGCTGGGTGACGATCCACCTCGAATAGGCCGCTACGGGCGACCCCGTGCTCCATAAACGAAAAAGGCGATCCGCACGGATCGCCTTTTTCTTATCCTCGCCGCATCGCCCCACGCGGCAAGGAACGCCTTTCGCCATGCCGGGACTGGAGGCGCACCGGCAGGCTCGGCCTTGTCAGAACGGATAGCTGCTCGCCGAGGCGCGCTTCTCGAGCTCGGCGCGGTCGTAGCCGTTGGCCAGAAGCGTCGCGTCGTCGTACCTCAGCAGCGCGCCGGCCACGTAGCGGCTCGCCTGCCTTTCGCGGGCGGCCATCATGGCGCCGATCGCGTTGCGGAAGAAACCATGCCCTGTGGGGTTCGTTGCCATGTCGCGTCTCCTTGTGTCTGGCGACGGTGTCGTCTACGCATTAAAGGTAAGTAATACTGACCTATTATACCAGTGCGATTTCGGCATGGTTCCCATGCGATTTTTGCAAGCGCGAACGGAATTATTGCAATGCAGCATAATATGCCCCGCGCCCTGCGTGCCTGCATTTATGCGCCGGCAGGCGATTCCGTCCGGCGGCAAAATGCTCTAGACCTTCGGTCAGGCGGCAGCGGGCCGGCACAGCAGGCGAGACGACCATCATGTTCCAGTCCTTCGACGTAAGCACCGATCCCTCGCAGGGCATCGACAGGGTTGCCCGCCTGCGCGCCCGTCTCGCCGCAGCGGGCCTCGACGGCTTCCTCGTGCCCCGCGCCGACGAGCACCAGGGCGAATATGTCCCGGCGCGCGCCGAGCGCCTCGCCTGGCTGACCGGCTTCACCGGGTCGGCGGGCGCGGCGCTGGTGATGCGCGACAGCGCGGCGCTGTTCGTCGACGGGCGCTATACGCTCCAGGCCGCGACGCAGGTCGACACCGCGACCTTCGCCATCGAGAGTCTGATCGACACCCCGCCGGCGAAATGGCTCGCCGCCCATGCCGGCGCCGGCGCGGCCATCGGCTTCGACCCGTGGCTGCACACCATCGCCGAGGCCGAAGGCTTGCGCGCCGCGCTCGAAAAGGCGGGCGGACGCCTCGTCGCGGTCGAGGAAAACCCGGTCGACGCCATCTGGCCCGACCAGCCCGCCGCGCCCGCGGCGAAGATCGAGATCCATCCGTTCGGCTTCGCCGGCGAACTGGCGAAGGACAAGATCGCCCGTCTCGCAGGCGAGATCGCCGCCGCCGGCGCCGATTGCGCGGTCCTGACCGACCCCTCCTCCCTGGCCTGGGCCTTCAACATCCGCGGCGGCGACGTGCCGCATACGCCGCTTGCCCTCGGCTTCGCCATCCTGCCGGCGACGGGCCTGCCGCTCGTCTTCCTGTCGCGCGCCAAGCTGACCATCGAGACCGAGGCCTATCTCACGCAGCTCGCGGCCGTTCTCGAACCCGAGGCGCTGGAAGGCCGGCTCGCCGCGCTGGCCGCGGCCGGCTCGCGCATCGCGCTCGATCCGGCGCTCGCCGCCGAGAAGCTGCGCATGATCGTCGAGGACAATGGCGGCACGCTCGTCCGGCTCGCCGACCCCGCCCGCCTGCCGCGCGCGATCAAGAACGAGGCCGAGCTGGCCGGCAGCCGCGCCGCCCATCGCCGCGACGGCGCGGCGGTGGTCCGCTTCCTGCACTGGCTCGATACGCGGGCGCCCGGCTCGATCGACGAGATCGCCGCCGTCACCGCGCTGGAGGGCTTCCGCCGCTCCACCGGCGAGGAAGCGCAGATGAAGCTGCGCGACATCTCCTTCGACACCATTTCCGGCGCCGGCCCAAACGGGGCCATCGTCCATTACCGGGTGACGACGAAGACCAGCCGCAAACTGGATGCGGGCGAGCTCTACCTCGTCGATTCCGGCGGCCAGTACCAGGACGGCACCACCGACATCACCCGCACCGTCGCCATCGGCGAGCCCAGCGAGGAGATGCGCGAGCGCGCCACGCTGGTGCTGAAGGGGCTGATCGCGCTGTCGACGCTGCGCTTTCCCGCCGGCACGCGCGGCAGCGACATCGACGCGCTGGCCCGCCACGCGCTGTGGCAGGCCGGGCTCGACTACGCCCACGGCACCGGCCACGGCGTCGGCTCGTTCCTGTCCGTCCACGAGGGACCGCAGCGCATCGCCAAAACCGGGACGCAGCCGCTGCTCGCCGGCATGATCCTGTCCAACGAGCCCGGCTACTACAAGGCCGGCCATTACGGGATCCGGCTGGAGAACCTGATCGTCGTCACCCCTGCGCAGCAGGTTCCCGGCGGCGAGATCGCCATGCACGGCTTCGAAACGCTGACGCTCGCCCCGTTCGACCGGCGGCTGGTCCGCACCGACCTCCTCACCGCCGCCGAGCTTCGCTGGCTCGACGCCTACCATGCCCGCGTCCTTGCCGAGATCGGCCCGATGGTCGGCGGCGATGTGCTGGCGTGGCTCGAAGCCGCGACCGCTCCGCTTTGAGCCGTTCCGGGAAGATGCGGAGCGCTTTTCCGTCCGGAACTGCTTGAAAACTACAGAGGCAGGTTGCGCAGCAGGATCAGCACCGCCGCGCCGGAAAAGAAGATCGTGCTCAGCCCGCCGCCGCACAGCGCCACCAGCGCCGCGACGACGAGCGCCGCCCATTCCATCGGCCCGGCCATAGCCGTCAACGGCGCGATCAGCGCCGTCAGGACGGCGGCGGGAACGGCGTCGAGCGCCGCCTCGATCCGCGGATGGATGCGCTGGAAGCGCGACAGCACCAGATGCCCGCCGATCCGGGTCAGGTAGGTCACGGCCGCGCCGGCGAGGATGATCCACAGCGTCGTGTTCATCGCGCGCCTCCCCGCCGCGTGCCGGGCGTCAGGATCGCCGCCAGCAGGATGCCCACCGCCCCGCCGAGCGAGACGTGCCACGGCGGGCCGACCAGATAATAGCCGACTACCGAGGCGACGGCGCTGGCGCCGACGACGGGCAGCCACAGCGGCCGCTTGCGGAAATCCATCACCATGCCGAGGAAGTAGATCGGCAGCATGAAGTCGATACCGAGCACATAGGGATTGGGGATCAAATTGCCGAACGCCGCGCCGAGCGCCGATTCGGCGACCCAGAAGACATAGAGGAAGAGCGCATAGCCCATGTACCAGGAGAAGGTCAGCCGGCCGATCACCGCCCGCTTCTCGCTATAGGCATATTGCGCGTCGGTCAGGAAGAAGAAACCGACGATCCGCTGGATGCGCGTCCACGGGCGCAGCCGCCGGCCGATGGCGGCGGAATAGAGCACATGGCGGAAATTGACGGCGAAGATCGACAGCACGATCAGCCACGGCGCGATCTTCTGGCCGAACATCTCGAGCCCGACGAGCTGGCTCGCCCCGGCGAACAGCGTCGCGCTCATCAGCGTCGCCTCGCCGATGCTCAGCCCGTTCTGGACCGCGATCATCCCGAACAGCACGCCGAAAGGCGCGGAGGCGATGACGACGGGAAGGCTCTGCCACGCCCCGTCGATGAAATCGGCGAGTCGGCCCGGTCGCTGGTCGGTCTTGTCGGCGGCGCTCATCCGGCCTTCCTCGTGAAGGCCGGTGTGTAGGTCAGCATTGCTGGCATGTCACATCAATTCGATTGAGCCACGCCGCCGGCACGCGGCGCCCGAGGCCCCGCTCATCCCTGCCCCACCAGCACGAACCACCCATCCTCGTCGATCACCTCGATGCCGAGCTCGCCCGCCTGCTTGAGCTTCGAGCCAGCACCCGGCCCGGCGACGACGAGATCGGTCTTCTTCGACACCGAGCCGGAGACCTTCGCCCCCAGCCGCTCGGCCATGGCCTTGGCCTCGTCGCGCGACATGCGCTCGAGCGCGCCGGTGAACACCACGGTCTTGCCGACCACCGGCGACGACACCTCGCCCACCGGCTCCTCGTCGAGCGGCGTCACCTCTTCGAGCAGCCTGTCGAGCGCCTCGATATTGTGGGCTTCGGCAAGGAAATCGACCAGCGCCCGCGCCACCACCGCGCCGATGCCGTTGATGGCGACGAGCTCCTGCCACTGGGCGTTGCCGGGGTCGCCCTTGCCCTGCGGCGGCACGGCCGTGCCCGCGCCTGCCCGCAGCGCCGCCAGCGACAGATAGTGCCGTGCGAATCGCTTTGCCGTCGTCTCGCCGATGTGGCGGATGCCGAGCGCGAACAGGAAGCGGTGGAGCGGCACCCGCCTGCGCTCCTCGATGGCGGCATAGAGCTTGCGCACCGACGTCTCGCCGAAGCCGTCGACCTTCTCCAGCCGTTCGAGCGAGCCGTCCAGCGTCTGCGGCAGCGCCTCCTGCCGTTTCTTCAAGGTGAAGATGTCGGCCGGCGAGGCGATGCGCTGCGACGCCTTTTCGTTGCTGAAGAAGAATTCGATCTGCTTCTCGCCCAGCCCCTCGATGTCGAAGGCGTTGCGCGAGACGAAGTGGCGAATGCGCTCGACCGCCTGCGCCGGGCAGATCAGGCCGCCGGTGCAGCGCCGCACCGCCTCGCCCTCCTCGCGCACGGCGTGGCTGCCGCAGGCCGGGCAGGTGTCGGGAAAGACGTAAGGCACGGAACCGGCCGGCCGCTGGTCGAGAACGACGTCGAGCACCTGCGGGATGACGTCGCCCGCGCGCTGCACCGTCACCGTGTCGCCGACGCGGATGTCCCTGCCCTCGCGGATCGGCTGGCCGTCATTGCCGATGCCGCGGATGTAGTCCTCGTTGTGCAGCGTCGCGTTCGTCACCACGACGCCGCCCACCGTCACCGGTTCCAGCCGCGCCACCGGCGTCAGCGCGCCGGTGCGGCCGACCTGGATCTCGATGGCGCGCAGGATCGTCGTCGCCTTCTCGGCGGGAAACTTGTGCGCCGTCGCCCAGCGCGGGCTGCGCGAGCGGAAGCCGAGCCGGTCCTGAAGGTCGAGCCGGTCGACCTTGTAGACGACGCCGTCGATGTCGTAGGGCAGGCTCGCCCGCTCGGCCTCGATGGCGCGGTAGCGCTCCAGCATGTCCTCGATCCCGGCGCAGCGCGCCATGTGCGGATTGACCGGGAACCCCCAGTCGCCCAGCCGCCGCACGGCGTCGAACTGGGTGGCGGCCAGCGGCGCGGAGGCTTCGCCCCAGGCATAGGCGAAGAATTTCAGCGGCCGCGACCGCGTCACCTCGGGGTCCTTCTGCCGCAGGCTGCCGGCGGCGAAGTTGCGCGGGTTGGCGAAGGTGCGGCCGGTCTCCTCGGTCATGCGCGCGTTGAGTGCGAGGAAATCGTCGCGCCGCATATAGACCTCGCCGCGCACCTCGACCACCTCCGGCGCGTCGGCCGGCAGCCGCTGCGGGATTTCGCCAATGGTGCGGATGTTGGCGGTGACGTTCTCGCCGGTCTCGCCGTCGCCGCGCGTCGCCGCCGTCACCAGCGCGCCGCGCTCGTAGCGCAGCGACATCGACAGGCCGTCGATCTTCGGCTCGGCGGTGAAGACGAGCGGATCGTCGGCGGAAAGGTTGAGGAAGCGGCGCACCGAGGCGACGAAGTCGCGCACGTCGCCGTCGGAGAACACGTTGTCGAGCGACAGCATCGGCCGCGCGTGGCGCACCTGGGCGAACGCGCCGGACGGCGCGGTGCCGACGGACTGCGACGGCGAATCGGCGCGCACCAGCTCGGGAAACGCCGCCTCCAGCGCCGCGTTGCGCAACCGGAGCGCGTCGTAGTCCGCGTCCGAAACGCTCGGAGCGTCCTCGGCATAATAGCGCCTGTCGTGCCCGGCGATCTCGGCGGCGAGCGCGGCGAGCTCCTCCGCGGCTTCGGACAGCGTCAAGTCTTCGACGGGCTTGGCGGTCTGGGTCATGAGGGCGAATCCGGCTGCATCAGTGCGCTAAACTAGTCGCTGCCGCGCGCGGCTCAAGGGGTGGAATGCGCCGGACCCCACCACGCCTGCGCCGCCCCTCATCCGGCTGCCGCCACCTTCTCCCCGTGAACGGGGAGAAGAGGGCTTTCATTCCCGCTTTCGCCAATCGCAAGCATTGCAAAAGGGGATGTGGCGATGCGGCCGGCATTCCTTCTCCCCGTTCACGGGGAGAAGATGCCCGAAGGGCGGATGAGGGGCAGCGCCGCGCTTGCGGGTCGGCCCTCACCCCGCGGCCGCGTTCTCGCTCAGCAGCCGCTCGGCCGCGGCGCGGGCTTCCTCGGTGATGGTCGCGCCGGCGAGCATGCGGGCGATCTCTTCCTGCCGCGCCGCGCGCGCCAGAGCCGCGACGGACGTCGCCACCCGTTCCGCGCCGCCGGATTTCGAGATCAGGTAATGGGTGCCGGCCCGCGCCGCCACCTGCGGCGCGTGGGTCACGGAAAGGACCTGGATGCGTCCCGCCAGCCGGGCGAGCCGCTGGCCGATGGCGTCGGCCACCGCGCCGCCGACGCCGGTGTCGATCTCGTCGAAGACGAGCGTCGGCGCCGAGCCGCGATCAGCCAGCGCCACCTTGAGCGCCAGCAGGAAGCGGGACAATTCGCCGCCCGACGCCACCTTCATGATCGGCCCCGCCCGGGTGCCGGGATTGGTGCGCACCCAGAACTCGATCTGGTCGATGCCGCTTTCGGCCCTGTCCTCCGGCTCGCTCGACATCTCGACGAGGAACTCGGCCCGTTCGAGCTTCAGCGCCGGCAGCTCCGCCATCACCGTGCGGGCGAGCGCGGCGGCGGTGCCCCGGCGTAGCTCCGAGAGATGGCCGGCCGCCTCGTCATAGGCGGCCTTTGCCGCCTTCGCCGCCTGTTCGAGGCCGGCGAGCCGCTCCTCGCCCGCGTCGAGATCGGCAAGGTCGGCGGCCATGGCGTCGCGCAGCGCGGCAAGGTCGTCGACGGCGACGGAGTGCTTGCGCCCGGCGGCGCGCAGGGCGAACAGCCGCTCCTCCGCCTGCTCCAGCGCCTGCGGATCGAAGGCCGCCGCACGCAGCGCCGTCTCGACCGCGACCTGCGCCGTGTCGAGCGAGATCAGCGCCTCGTCCAGCGCCTTGACGATGTCGTCGAGCAGGCCGGGCGCGGCCTCGGCCTTGCGCTGGAGGCGGCGCATCAGGCTGGCCAGCGGCGGAACGGCCGAATTCTGGCCGGAAAGCACGTCCTGCGCGTCGGCGATGTCGCTCGCCGACTTCTCCGCCCGCATCATGGCGGCGCGCTGCTCGGCGAGCCCGATCTCCTCGCCGGGCTGAGGATCGAGCTTCGACAATTCGTCGACGCAGGCGCGCAGATAATCGGCCTCGCGCGCGGCGGCCTCGACCTTGGCGCGGTGGCGCGCCAGCGCCTGCTCGGCCTCGCGCCACACCCTCCAGGCATGGCCGACCGATTGCGCGACGCCGCTATGGCCGCCGAAGGCGTCGAGTAGGTCGCGGTGCGCCCCGGCGTCGACCAGCGCGCGGTCGTCGTGCTGGCCATGTATCTCGACGAGATGGCGCCCGATCTCGCGCAGCAGCGCGACGCCGGCCGGCTGGTCGTTGATGAAGACGCGGCTGCGCCCATCGGCCGACTGGCTGCGGCGCAGGATGAGGTCGCCTCCCGGATCATCGGCATCGTCGAAGCCGTTGTCGCGCGCCAGCACGCGGGCGGGATGGTTGTGCGGGACGGAGAAGACGGCGGTGACGCTGCCCTGCGCGGCCCCGTGGCGCACCAGCGAGGCGTCGCCGCGCGCGCCGAGCGTCAGCGACAGGGCGTCGAGCAGGATCGACTTGCCGGCGCCGGTTTCGCCGGTCAGCACGGAAAGCCCGGCCGGAAAATCGATGTCGAGCCGTTCGATCAGGACGATATCGCGGATCGACAGATGAGCGAGCATCGGATTGCGACTAGACCGCCGCGCGTCCGCACGGACGCGCGAAATGCGATCTTCCCCCTATTCCAGATGCCTGTTTATCCCGAAAGCCGGTTTCCACATCCTGACCCGATGTTCTCAGCTTCCGGTCAGCACCTTGCCGGCCCGCGACAGCCACGATCCCTGGTCCTCGCGCGGCGAAAGCCCGCCGGACTGCAGGAGCGCGTAGGAATCCTTGTACCACTGGCTTTCCGGATAGTTGTGGCCGAGGACGGCCGCGGCCGTCTGCGCCTCGGAGGCAAGGCCCATCGCGTAGTAGGACTCGGTCAGGCGCGCCAGCGCCTCCTCGATGTGACGGGTGTCGGAATACATCTCGACCACGTTGCGGAAGCGTTTGACGGCGGCGATGAACTCGCGCCGCTCCTGATAGTAGCGGCCGACCTGCATCTCCTTCCCGGCGAGCTGGTCGCGGGCGAAGCGGATCTTGGCGTGGGCGTCGTCGACATATTCGGATTCGGGCCAGCGGTCAACGAGCTCGCGCATGGTCTCGGCCAGGCGCCGCGCCTCCTTCTGGTCCTGCGTCACGTCGCGCACCTGCCGGTAGTAGGACAGGCCGACGATGTACTGCGCATAGGCCGCGTCATCGCTGGTGGGATAGAGCGACACGTAGCGCTGGCCGGTGTTGATCGCTTCCTCGTACTTGCCCTGGCGATAATTGGTGAAGGCGGCCATCACCATCGATTTACGGGCCTGCTCGGAATAGGGATGCTGGCGGTCGACGGCGTCGAACTTGCGGGCCGCCTCGGTCATGCGGCCGGCTTCGAGATTGGCAAGACCCTGATTGTACAGCGCGTCCGCCGGCTCGATGCTCTCGACATAGGACGTCAGGTCGACATCCTTGTCGCTGGCGCAGGCCGATACGAAAAGAGGCAGCACGATCGCGGCGGCGGCCAGCCCGACGGAGCGTCGGCGCGCCGCGCAATCGGCCTTGCGGAGTTCAGTCATGCGGATTTCCGCCCTCTGCCTGATGGTCGAAATGTCGCGGCAGTCATAGTCCAACTGCCGCCCCTCGGCAACGTCATCACCGCGCAATGGCGCTTTTTTGTGGCAGCAACCCGTCTGTCCGGCGCTATCCACACCGCAAGAACCGGGCCGAGCCGGCGAAACGGAAGCTGGTCCTTCCCGGCCGTCACCTGCGAAAAAGGTCGGGAAGCCTCAAAGCATCCAGGGCGCGTAGACCGGCGCGCTGACCGCGACCATCTCGGCCATGCGCCCGCGCTCGCGGCGGCCGGTCTCGACGATCTCGAAGGACGAGCGGTCGGAGAGCAGGCGGCGCAGCGCTGCGGCGTTGAGCTTGTGCCCGCCGCGATAGGAGCGGAAGCGGCCGATGAAGCGGGCGCCGGCAAGGGCCAGATCGCCCATGGCGTCGAGCATCTTGTGCCGGACGAACTCGTTGGGGCAGCGCAGGCCTTCCATGTTGACCACGCGGCCGTCGTCGCCGATCACCACCGTGTTCTCCAGCGACGAGCCGAGCGCGTAGCCGGCGGCCCACAGCCGCTCGACGTCCTTCATGAAGCCGAAGGTGCGGGCGCGGGCGATCTCGCGGCGGAAAAGGTCGGGGGTGATGTCGGCGGCGTAGAACTGGCGGCCGATGGCCGGGTTCTCGAAGTCGATCTCGACCTCGAAGCGCGTGCCGTCATAAGGGTGGAACTCGGCCCAGGACGCGCCGCTGTCGATGCGCACGGGCTTGACGATGCGGATATAGCGCCGCTTCACCGCCTGCTGCGCGATGCCAGCCTGGTCGAACGCGTCGACGAACATGGCCGCGCTGCCGTCGAGGATCGGCACCTCGCCGCCGTCGATCTCGATATAGACATTGTCGACGCCGAGCGCCGACAGCGCCGCAAGCAGATGCTCGACCGTGGCGACATGGACGCCGGAAGGATTGCCCAGCACCGTGCAAAGGTCGGTCGCGCCGATCTCGGCCGCGAGCGCGCGCACCTCGGTGACGTCGCCGGAGGCATCGGCGCACAGGAAGACGACGCCGGTATCGGGATCCGCAGGGGAAAAATGCAGGGAAACGGGCTTACCGCTGTGAACGCCGGTACCGGACAAGGATACGCGCGACTTGAGCGTCGTTTGATAGTCGTGCAAGTCGAACCCCATCAGCCCGTCCCGATTACGTCTGCCGGATCGGCCGCCCGGCTAGCGCTCACGTTTCTGACCGGCAGCAGGGACGCATCCCCAAGAATCCCTGCCCGGCGATTAATTGCGGGCGAAGATAGTGGTACGGGTCGAATACGCCAAATCACGCTTTTTTACTCACTGTTACGCCGTTGAAGAGCAGGAACCCACCCATAACCCGCTGAATTCATTTCTATTTCCAAAAGGCGGACGGACACCGCAATGTCCGTCCGTTACAGTCTTCGGACGCATCCGCGCCTAGTTCGCTTGCCGGCGCAGGAATGCGGGAATCTCGAGCTGGTCGTCTTCCTGGCTCATGCGCGGCTGAACGGAAAGACGGCCCTGATCGTCGAGCTGGCCGCGGCGCGGCGCATAGAGCTGCTGCCCGTCGGACGACGGCGCGCGGCGCGGCTCGGCCGAAGGCTGGAGCAGCCGCGGCTCGCGCGGCAGCGCCGGCTGCAGCCGGGTCTGGTCCTCCTCGCGACGCGAGAGGCCCTGCGTCAGGCGCTTCAGGAGCCCCATCGGGCCGCGCTCCTCGTGGTCATGGGCGTGGCCCTGCTCCATCTCGGCGCGCACCACCGGCGGGAAGTCCTCGACGCGCGGCATGCGCGGCTGGGCCGGGGCGGCCATCTCGACGCGCGGCGCCATCTGGACCGGCTGCGGCTGGACGACGGGCTCCGCCATCTGCGGCGCCGGCTGGATGGCGGCGGCAGGCTGGGCGGGCGCCTGCGCGAACAGGCGGCTGGCCGGGCGGAACTCGGCCTCGTCCTGCGCCGGCTGGATAGCGGCGGGCGCGGTCTCGGCGGCGCGGATCGCCTCGGCGATCGGATCGGCCTGGCGCGGCGCTTCCGCGTGGATCTGCGGCTGCGGCGCGGCGGGGCGCGCCGGCTCGGCCGGACGGGCCTGCTGCTGCACCGGCTTCTGCGGCTGGCGGATGGTGATCGGCGGCGTGTTGATCTCGGCCGCCGGCTTGTCGATGCCGGTGGCGACGACCGACACGCGGATCACGCCTTCCAGCTCCTCGTCGAAGGTCGCGCCGAGGATGATGTTGGCGTCCTGGTCGACCTCCTCGCGGATGCGGGTGGCGGCCTCGTCGACCTCGAACAGGGTGAGGTCGCGACCGCCGGTGATCGAGATCAGGAGACCCTTGGCGCCCTTCATCGAGGTCTCGTCGAGCAGCGGGTTGGCGATGGCGGCCTCGGCGGCGGCCATGGCACGGCCCTCGCCCGAGGCTTCACCCGTGCCCATCATCGCCTTGCCCATCTCGCGCATGACCGAGCGCACGTCGGCGAAGTCGAGGTTGATCAGGCCTTCCTTGACCATCAGGTCGGTGATGCAGGCGACGCCCGAATAGAGCACCTGGTCGGCCATGGCGAAGGCGTCGGCGAAGGTGGTCTTGTCGTTGGCGATGCGGAAGAGGTTCTGGTTCGGGATGACGATGAGGGTATCGACGCACTTCTGCAGTTCCTCGATGCCCTGATCCGCCGTCTTCATACGGCGCTGGCCCTCGAAGTGGAACGGCTTGGTGACGACGCCGACGGTGAGGATGCCCTTTTCGCGCGCCGCGCGCGCCACGACGGGCGCCGCGCCCGTGCCCGTGCCGCCGCCCATGCCGGCGGTGACGAAGCACATATGCGTGTTGGACAGATGGTCCATGATCTCGTCGATGCACTCCTCGGCGGCGGCACGGCCGACCTCGGGCAGCGCGCCGGCGCCGAGCCCTTCGGTGACGTGCGCGCCGAGCTGGATGAGGCGCTCGGACTTCGATGTGGTCAGCGCCTGCGCGTCGGTGTTGGCGACGACGAACTCGACCCCCTTGAGGCCGGCGGTGATCATGTTGTTGACGGCATTGCCGCCGCCACCGCCGACACCGAACACGGTGATCCGCGGCTTCAGCTCGGTGATGTCCGGCTTCTTGAGATTGATGGTCATCGGTGTTTGTCCTTCTCGCCTTTCCCGCCGCTTCGCCGCTGCGGCCGCCTTGGGGCTGTCCCCGTTGCTACTCAGAAACTCTCTCTGATCCACCGGCCGACACGGCCGAAAGGACCACCAGTACCCGTTGCGCGAAACCGCATGAATCCGCCCTGCGGCTGGCGACTTTCCATCGCCGCCACCTGCGGATAGATCAGAAGGCCGACCGCCGTGGAGAACGCCGGCCCCTTGGCCGCCTCCGGCAGGCCGGCGACGCCGAGCGGCCGCCCGAGCCGCACGTTGCGCGCCAGAATCCGCCGCGCCGCTTCCGGCAGGCCGCCGAGCTGGCTCGCCCCGCCGGTCAGCACCACGCGCTTGCCGACCACGTTTCCGAAGCCGGACCGCGCCAGCCGGTCGCGCACCAGCTCCAGCGTCTCCTCGACGCGGGCGCGCACGATCCGGTTCATCACCGCGCGCGGCACGTGCTGCATCACGTCGCCGTCGTCCTGCCCCATTGGCTGGATCGTCACCGTGTCGCGGTCGTCGTCGGCCATCGGCAGCGCCGAGCCATGCATGACCTTCAGGCGCTCGGCATGCTCGCGCCGCGTCGACAGCCCGCGCGCTAGGTCCATCGTCACGTGGCCGCCGCCGATCGGCAGCACCTCGGCATGGACGAACCGCCCCTCGGCGAAGATCGAGATCGTCGTCGTGCCGCCGCCCATGTCGACGCAGGCCGCGCCCATTTCCGCCTCGTCGTCGACCAGCGCCGACAGGCCGCTGGCATAGGGCGTCGCCACCATACGCTCGACCGAAAGGTGGGCGCGGTTGACGCACAGCTCGAGATTGCGCAGCGGCGCGGCGTCGGCGGTCAGCACGTGCATGTCGACGCCGAGCACGTCGCCAATCATGCCGGAGGGATCGCGCACGCCGCGCTCGGCATCGAGCGAGAAGCCGACGGGAAGCGAATGCACCACCTCGCGCTCGGCGCGCTGGGCCTGCCTGGCTCCGGCCGCCAGCACGCGGCGGATATCGCCCTCGCCGGCCTCGTGCCCGCCGAGATTGACGGTCGAGGAGAACACCTGGCTCTTCAGCCGCCCGGCCGAGACGTTGACGATCAGCGATTCGACCGTCAGCCCCGCCATGCGCTCGGCGGCGTCGACGGCGAGGCGCACCGCCTGCTCGGCGGCATCGAGATCGACGATGGCGCCGGACTTCACGCCCAGCGACTTCTGGTGGCCGATGCCGATGACGCGGACCTGATGGGTCCGGCCCGGCAGGCGCTCGCTTTCGGCGCAGGGCTTCAGCCGGCCGATGATGCAGCAAATCTTGGACGAGCCGATATCGAGGACCGTGACGATGCCCGAGCGACCAGCCGATGCTTCCTTCTGTCCGCCGAGCCAGTTCATATCGCCTGCCCCGCCGGACGGTAGTTCTTGCCGAGTCGTTCCTTCATCGCCGCCTCGCGCGCCATGGCCGCATCGGGCGCGAGCTTGACGACCAGCCGGTCGGCAAGGCGCATGTCGACCGTCTCGATATCGCGGGCGAAAAGCCCGTGACGCGCTTCCAGCGCGACGAGCTCGTCGAGCGCCGCGGTCTCGTTCTGCTCGGGCAGCCTGATCGTCACGCCGTTGTCGAGGCGCAGGTCCCAGCGCCGGTCGGAGACGCGCACGTAGCCCTTCACCCGCGCCGCCAGATCGGGATAGCCCGCGACCCGCGCGATGAAGCCGGCAGCCGCCTTGTCCGCGCCACGGCCGACAACCAGCGGCAGCGACGCGTGGCGCGAGCCGGAAAGCGGCGCGATGACGCTGCCGTCGGCCTCGATCAGCGACAGGAGCGAGCCCTGCTGCCAGATGGCGAACGGCGTGCGCTCCACCACCTTCACCTCCAGCGTCGAGGGATAGACCTTGCGCACGGTGACGCTCTCGATCCACGGCAAGCTTTCGATCCGCCCGCGCGCGTCGTGCGCGTCGAAGCCGACGAGCGAGGTCCAGCCATCGAGACCGACCCTGTCGAAGATGTCGATCTCGGAAGTCTCGACATTGCCGGAGACGCGAATCTCGTCGATGGCGAAGCCCGTGCGCGCCGTGACCGCCTGCACCACGGACGGCATGTGCCCACCCGCCACCACGCCATAGGCCGAGAACGAGCCGATCATCGCCGCCGACAAAGCGAGCATGACGAAGGGCGGCGGCTCGACGTCGCCCGAGACGAGCCGGGCGAGGAACCGCGCCGGCTTGCGCAGCGCGCGCGGCAAGACAAAGCCGCCGGACGCATGCGCCCGGCCGCCGCGCGACGCCGCGCCGGCACCGCCATTCCGTCCTGCCGTCAACGAGAACAAGAAGCGTCCTCCACCATCCAGCTCAGAAGCTCACCAAAACCCAACCCCGCCGCAGCGGCCAACTCCGGCACCAGCGACGTCGGGGTCATGCCCGGCTGCGTGTTCACCTCCAGCCAGATCAGCTCGCCATCTTCGGAATGGCGGTCGTCGTAACGGAAGTCCGACCGGGAGACGCCACGGCAGCCGATCGCCTGATGTGCCTTCAGCGCCAGTGTCAGTATCTTTTGGTAAATAATCGGTGAAACTTTCGCGGGGCATTCGTGTTTTGAGCCGCCCGGCGCATATTTCGAGTCGTAATCGTAGAAGGAATGCCCCTGCGGAACAATCTCGGTGACGCCGAGCGCCCTGTCGCCCATCACCGCGCAGGTCAGCTCGCGCCCGTGGACGAAACGCTCAACCATCACCGCATCGCCATAGCGCCACTCGGACGAGCCGATGACCTGCGGCGGATGCGCCTGTCCCTCGCCGACGATGACGACGCCGAAGCTCGACCCCTCGCACACCGGCTTGACGACGTAGGGCGGCGCCATCGGGTGCTCGGCGCCGATGTCGAACCGGTTCATCACCCGCGACGGCGCGACCGGAATGCCGGCCGCCTCGGCGACGATCTTGGCCTGACCCTTGTTCATGGCCAGCGCCGAGGCCAGCACGCCGGAATGGGTGTAGGGGATCTGGAGATATTCGAGGATGCCCTGGATGGTGCCGTCCTCGCCGAACGGGCCGTGAAGCGCGTTGAAGGCGACATCCGGCTTCAGGTCCGCCAGCACCTGCGACACGTCGCGCCCGACATCGACGCGGCTGACGCGGTAGCCTTCCGCCTCCAGCGCATCGGCGCACGCCTTTCCCGACGACAGCGAAACCGGACGCTCCGAGGAAAAGCCGCCCATGAGAACGGCAACGTGTCTTTTCGCCATGGGCCGCAATCCCCTCGTCCAGTGGCCGCATCCGGCGTCTTCCGGGTTTGAGTCCGAGTCTTCCGGCGCTTCGCACGCCGGCGTCCGCACGCTCGACTCAAATCAGAAAACGAATCTGCCCCAAGGAATCAGAGGTTCGATTCGCTGGCAAGCCCTTGGGATTCGTGAATGATTCACATTTTGAAACATTCGGCCTTCAAACGGCAGAAAGCGCCCGGCCGGCGCGGCCGAAAGCCGCCCGGCAGGCGGCGTTTCGCCTCTCTCAGAGCAGCCGCCCGAGGAACTCCTGCACCTCGCGCCCGGGCCTGAAATCGCCGATGCGGCGGATTTCCCATTCGAGACGGATGCCCGAATTCTCCAGCACCCGCGCGCGCACCGTCTCGCCGAGCAGTTCGAGGTCGTAGCCCGTGGCCGAGCCGGTGTTGATCATGAAGTTGCAATGCATCGGCGACATCTGCGCCCCGCCGATCATCAGCCCGCGGCAGCCGGCCTTGTCGATCTCCTTCCAGGCCGACGAGCCCTCGGGGTTCTTGAAGGTCGAGCCGCCGGTCTTCTCGCGGATCGGCTGCACCGTCTCGCGGTGGGTCTGGACCTCGTCCATCGCCTTGCGGATCTCCTCGCGCTCGGCCGGGTAGCCTTCCATCTCGGCGCTGACGAAGATCAGCTCCTTCGGCGCGCGCGACTTGCGGTAGGAATAGCCCATGTCGGCGTTCGTCAGCGTGTGGAAGTCGCCCTGTCGGTCGAGCGCGCGCACCGAAACGACGCGCTCGCGCGTCTCGACGCCGTTGGCGCCGGCATTCATCCGCAGCGCGCCGCCGATGGAGCCGGGAATGCCGTGGTAGAAATGGAAGCCGCCGATGCCGGCCTCGAGCGCGGCGGCGGCCACGCGCTTGTCGGGCGCGGCCGCGCCAACCCGCAGGCGATTCTCGTCCACCGCCTCGACGAAGCCGAAGCCTTTCGCCGAAAGACGGATGACGACGCCCTTGACGCCCGCCTCGCGCACCAGAAGGTTGGAGCCGATGCCGACGATGGTGACGGGAACGTCCGCCGGCAGGGCTTTCAGGAAGGCGGCGAGGTCGTCCTCGTCGGCCGGCTGGAACAGCAGCTCGGCCGGCCCGCCGGCGCGGAACCAGGTGATGGTCTCCATCGACGTATCGGGGATCAGCCGGCCGCGGATATCCGTCAGCAGCGGGGAAAGCCGATCCAGCAGCGCCGCGCCGTTCGTCGTGGGGGCGGTCATGAGGCCGCCTCCAGCTCCTTCGGCAAGGCATAGGCCCACTGGGTGATGTTGCCGGCCCCGAGCAGGACGACGAAATCGCCGGGCTTCGCCATGGACCGCACCAGCGGCGCGACCGCTTGCGCGCCCTCGACGAAGCGCGCGTCGCGGTGGCCGGCGGCGCGGATGCGCGCGACCAGCGCCTCGGCGCTGACGCCCTCCATCGGCTCCTCGCCGGCGGCGTAGACGGGCGCGATGGCGACCGTATCGGCATCGTTGAAGCAGGCGGCGAAATCGTCGAACAGGTCGTTGAGCCGCGTATAGCGATGCGGCTGGGCGACGGCGATGACGCGGCCGGTGCAGGCCTCGCGCGCCGCCTTCAGCACCGCCCTGATCTCGACCGGGTGATGGCCATAATCGTCGAACACCTCGACGCCGTTCCACGAGCCGGTATGGGTGAAGCGGCGCTTGACGCCGCCGAACGAGGAAAGCCCGCGCCGGATGGCCTCGCCCGTGAGGCCGAGCTCGTGGGCGACGGCGATGGCCGCCGTCGCGTTGGAGACGTTGTGGCGGCCTGGCATCGGCAGGCGCAAGCCCGCGATCTCCTCGACCGCGCCGGTCTTGCGGTCGCGGATCGAGACGTCGAACACCGACACCGCTCCGTCCATCCGCACGTTGGAAAAACGCACGTCGGCCTGCTTGTTCTCGCCATAGGTGACGACGCGCCGGTCCTCGATGCGGGAAACCAGCGCCTGCACTTCCGGATGGTCGATGCACATCACGCCGAAACCGTAGAACGGCACGTTCTCGACGAACTGGCGGAAGGCCTCGCGCACCTTGTCGAACGAGCCGTAGTGGTCGAGATGCTCGGGATCGATGTTGGTGACGACGGCGATGTCGGCCGGCAGCTTGAGGAAGGTGCCGTCGCTCTCGTCGGCCTCGACCACCATCCACTCGCCATCGCCCATGCGGGCGTTGGTGCCGTAGGCGTTGATGATGCCGCCATTGACGACGGTGGGATCGAGCCCGCCTGCATCGAGCAGCGTCGCCACCATCGAGGTCGTCGTCGTCTTGCCGTGGGTGCCGCCGATGGCGATGGCGTTGCGGAAGCGCATCAGCTCGGCCAGCATCTCGGCCCGGCGCACGATCGGCAGCAGCTTTTCACGCGCGGCGACAAGCTCGGGGTTGGTCTTCTTCACCGCGGTGGAGACGACCACGACCTCGGCTTGCCCGAGGTTTTCCGCCGCGTGGCCGACGAAGCAGGAAATGCCCTTGTCGCGCAGGCGCTGGACGTTGGCACCGTCGGCCTGGTCGGAGCCCTGCACCCGATAGCCGAGATTGTGCAGCACCTCGGCGATGCCGCTCATGCCGATGCCGCCGATGCCGATGAAATGCACGACGCCGATTGTCTGCGGCATCTTCATGCCTGCATCCTTTCCTTGAATTGCGCGACGGACTGGCCCGATGCAATAGCCTCTGCCAGATCGCCAAGCAACCGCGTCGCCTCGGGCTTGCCCACGGATTTCGCCGCCTCGGCCATGTCGGTGCAAAGCTGCGTCTCGCGCATATAGTCGGTGAGCTTCGAGGCGAGAACCTCGGGAGAAAGCGAGGACTGGACACAGACCTCGGCCCCGCCGGCCCGCGCCAGCGCCGCCGCGTTGGCCGCCTGGTCGTGGTCGAGCGCGTGCGGATAGGGCACGAGGATCGCCGGCCGGCCGATCGCGGCGATCTCCGAGACGGTCGACGCGCCCGAGCGCGAGATGACGAGATGGGCGCCCGCGATGCGCCGCGCCATGTCGGTGAAGAAGGGCGAGACCTCGGCCGCGATGCCGAGCCCGGCATAGGCGGCCTTCACCGCCGCCTCGTCCTCGGCGCGCGCCTGCTGGGTGACGACGAGGCGCGCGCGCATGTCCGCCGGCAGCAGCGCGACGGCGGCGGGCACGGCCTGCGAGAAGAACTGCGCGCCCTGGCTGCCGCCGAAGACGAGAAGCCGGAACGGCTCGCCGTCGCCGGATTGCTCGTAGGCGATCCCCGCCGCCTCGATCACGGCGGGGCGCACCGGGTTGCCGGTGGCCACCGTCTTGCCGGCATGAGCGCCCTCGCCCTCGGGCAGGAACCCGCCGGCGATCGCGGTGACACGCGGGGCAAGCGCCTTGTTGGCGCGGCCCATCACCGCGTTCTGCTCGTGGATGATCGTCGGCACGCCGCGCCTCGTCGCCGCCCAGACCGGAGGCAGGGTCGGATAGCCGCCGAAGCCGATCACGGCCTTCGGCCCGATCTCGCCGATCACCCGCCCGGCCTCGCGCGCGCCGCGCCAGATGGTCCAGAAGGCGCGGGCCAGCGCCAGCGGGTTCTTCGAGCCGATGGTCGCCGAGGGGATTTCATGGATGGCCGCCGCCGGGAACGAGCCGGCATAGCGCCCGGCGCGCGTGTCGGTGGCCAGATGCACGTCCCAGCCGCGGGCGATGAGCTCGTGCGCCAGCGCCTCGGCCGGGAACAGGTGCCCGCCCGTGCCGCCGGCGGCGAGCAGGATCGCGCCCTTCGCCATGCTAGCCGGCCTCGATCGGCCGGCCGAGCGGCGTGCGGCCGATGGTCATGCGTTTCAAGGGGTCGCGCCGCGTCAGCGCCAGCACCATGCCCATCGAGATCGCCATGGCGACGAGCGAGGAGCCGCCATAGGAGATGAAGGGCAGCGTCATGCCCTTGGCCGGCAGGAGCTGGAGGTTGACGCCCATGTTGATGATCGATTGCAGCCCGAACAGCACGACGAGCCCGCCGACCGCGTAGCGCGAGAAATCGTCCTTCTCCGACATTGACTTGCCGAGGCCGCGCAGGACGACGAAGGCGAAGATGCCGGCGATGAGCAGGCAGGCGAGCAGGCCGAACTCCTCGCCGGCGACGGCGAAGACGAAATCGGTGTGGCTGTCGGGCAGGATGCGCTTGACCGTGCCCTCGCCCGGCCCCTGCCCGAGCCAGCCGCCGCGCACCAGCGCCTCGCGGCCCATGTCGACCTGGAAGGTGTCGCCCTCGCCAGTCAGGAAGCGGTCGATGCGGCCGGCGACGTGCGGAAACACCGTATAGGCGGTGACGCCGACCGTCGCCGCCGCGCCGCCGAGCACGGTGATCCAGAACCACGGCATGCCGGCCATGAAGAACATCGCCCCCCATGTGGCGAGCACCAGCAGCGTCTGCCCGAGATCGGGCTGGGCGACCAGCAGCGCCAGCACGGCGACGAGCAGGATCATGGCGAAGAGGTTGCCGGGGATGTCGGGCCGGCGCGCATTCTCCGCGAACAGCCAGGCGCAGATGATGACGAAGGCGGGCTTGAGATATTCCGACGGCTGGATCGAGACGCCGGCGATGTGGATCCAGCGCCGCGAGCCCTTGATCTCGACGCCGAACCAGAGCGCCGCCACCATCAGCACCAGCGAGCCGGCGAGCATGACCAGCGCGAGGCGCCGCACCTGCCGCGCCTCGAGGAACGAGACGCCGATCATGACGACCAGCGCCGGCAGCATGAACATCATCTGCCGCGTGACGAAGTGATAGCTGTCGAGGCCGATGCGCTCGGCCACCGCCGGCGAGGCGGCGAAGGAGAGGACGATCCCCAGCCCCATCAGCGACAGGAAGGCGGCGAGGAACCAGCGGTCTATCGTCCACCACCAGTTGGCGACCGGGCCTCGGTCGATGCGGCTGACCATCAGTCAATCCCTCCTGTGCGTGCCGAAACCGGCTCGACGCCGGCGAGCGCGAGCGCCGCCGTGCGGAAGGCGTCGCCCCGGACCTCGAAATTCCTGAACTGGTCGAAGCTGGCGCAGGCTGGCGACAACAGCACCACGGCCTCGCCTGCGTCGTCGCGCGCGGCGTCCTCGGCGGCGCGCGAAAGCGCCGCATGAAGCGTGCCGGCATCCTCGTGCGGCACCGCCTCGCCGAGCGTCGCGCTGAAGGCGGACGCGGCCTCGCCGATCAGATAGGCGCGCGCGACGTGGGAAAACAGCGGCCGCAGCGCCTCGATGCCGCCCTCCTTGGGCAGGCCGCCGGCGATCCAGTAGATGCGCGGGAAGCTCGACAGCGCGGGCGCGGCCGCCTCGGCGTTGGTCGCCTTGGAATCGTTGACGAAGAGGACATGGCCGCGCCGGCCGACCTGCTCCATGCGGTGGGCGAGGCCGGGGAAGGTGGCGAGGCCCGCCTGTATCTCGGCTTCCGTCAGGCCGACCGCGAGGCAGGCGGCGGCGGCGGCCAGCGCGTTCTGCGCGTTGTGGCGGCCACGCAGCGAACCGATGCCGTCGAGCGACGCGACGCGCTTCGCCTTGCCGCCCGTCGCGCGCATCAGGTCGGCGCCCGCGGTGTAGAGGCCGTCGTCCGGCGCCATGCCGGTCGAGATGCGCACGACAGGGCGTCCCGCCTTGGCCAAGCGGTCGGCGATCGCGGCGCACAGCGCGTCGTCGACGCCGACGATGGCCGTATCGCTCGCCGCCACCAGCCGTTCCTTGATCGCGGCGTAGCGCGCCATGGTGCCGTGGCGGTCGAGATGGTCGGGGGTGAGGTTGAGCAGGATGCCGGCGGTGGGGTTCAGCGATGGCGCGAGCTCGATCTGGTAGGACGAGCATTCGAGCACGTAGATCCGCCCCGGCCCGGGTGGGTCGAGCGTGAGCGCGGCGCGGCCGATATTGCCGCCCATCTGCACGTCGCGCCCGGCATGGGCGATGATATGGGCGATCAGCGCCGTCGTCGTCGACTTGCCGTTGGTGCCGGTGATGGCGATCAGCGGCGCGGCCGGCGCAAGCGCGGCGCGCTCGCGGCAGAACAGCTCGATGTCGCCGATGATCTCGGCGCCCGCTTCCTTCGCCAGCTTCGCGCTCCAGTGCGGCTCGGGATGGGTCAGCGGCACGCCGGGCGACAGGACGAAGGACGCGAAGGCGGACCAGTCGGCTTCACGCAGGTCGGCGACCGCGATGCCCGCCGCGCGCGCCTTGTCGACGCTGGCCGCATTGTCGTCCCACGCCACGACCTCCGCGCCGCCGGCGGCAAGCGCCTCAGCGGTCGCCAGCCCGGAGCCGCCGAGCCCGAACAGAGCGACCTTGCGGCCGGAAAGGGTGGAGACCGGGATCATCCCTTATCTCAGCTTCAGCGTCGAAAGGCCGATCAGCGCCAGCACCACGGCGATGATCCAGAAGCGGATCACGACCTGGCTTTCGGTCCAGCCGAGCTTTTCGAAATGGTGGTGGATGGGCGCCATCAGGAAGACGCGCTTGCCGGTGAGCTTGAACCACGCGACCTGGATGATGACCGACATGATCTCGACCACGAACAGGCCGCCGATGATGGCGAGCACGATCTCGTGCTTGGTGGCCACCGCAATGGAGCCGATCAGCCCGCCCAGCGCCAGCGACCCGGTGTCGCCCATGAAGATGGCGGCCGGCGGCGCGTTGAACCACAGGAAGCCGAGCCCCGCGCCGATCACCGCGCCGAGCACGACGGAAAGCTCACCCGTGCCGGGGGTGAAATGGATCTGGAGATAGTCCGCGAAGACCGCGTTGCCGGCGAGATAGGCGATGATGCCGAAGGCGGCGGCGGCCACCATCACCGGCACGATGGCGAGCCCGTCGAGCCCGTCGGTCATGTTGACCGCGTTGCCCGCGCCGACGATGACGAAGGCGGCGAAGGGGATGAAGAAGATGCCGAGATTGAGGACGAAGTCCTTGACGAAGGGAAAGGCGAGCGAGGACGAGAACGGCTCGGTGCCGGCGCGCATGATGGTGTAGGCGGCGATGCCGGCGATCAGGAATTCGATCACCAGCCGGAGCTTGCCGGAAAAGCCGCGATGCGACTGCTTCGTCACCTTGAGGTAGTCGTCATAGAAGCCGATCAGGCCGAAGCCGAGCATCACCAGCATCACCACCCAGACATAGGTGGAGGAGAAGTTGCCCCACAGGAGGACCGAGCCGAGGATGCCGCACAGCATCATCAGCCCGCCCATGGTCGGGGTGCCGGCCTTCTTGAAGTGGGTCTGCGGCCCGTCGGCGCGGATCGGCTGGCCGCGGCCCTGCCGGATGCGCAGCGCGTCGATGATCGCCGGGCCGAACAGGAAGACGATCAGCGCCGAGGTGATCAGCGCCCCGCCGGTGCGGAAGGTGATGTAGCGAAAGACGTTGAGGGCCGAGACCTGATCGGCGAGTCCAGCGAGCAGAAGCAGCATTTAAGGTGTCCCCGAACCCTTCTTTCAGTCCTGTTGCGCCGGCGCCGCCGCCGGAAAAGCAGTCAAGAGCGCCTCCGTCAGCTTCGTGAAGCCGGCGCCGTTCGACGATTTGATCATGACGACGTCGCCGGGCTGCACGGCCTCGAGAAGCAGCGGCTTCAGCGCCTCGGCGCTGTCGCGGTGCTTGCACGGCATGTCGGCGGGCAGCGCCTCGGCCAGCGCCGCCATCTCCGGCCCGGCGAGCAGCACCCTGTCGGCCCCGGCCTCGGCGAGCGGCGCGGCGAGCCCGGCGTGGAGCGCCGGCGACTGCTCGCCCAGCTCCAGCATGTCGCCGAGCACGGCGATGCGCCGGCCGTTCTCCGCCACCGGCATCGCGCCGAGGACGGCGAGCGCCGCCTTCATCGACGCCGGGTTGGCGTTGTAGCTCTCGTCGATCAGCAGGAAGGTGCCGCCGGAGGGGTGGACGAGGCGATGCTGCCGGCCCCGCCCCTTCTCGGCCGAGAAGCCCGGAAGCGCGGCCGCCGCCTTCTCGACGTCGGCGCCCGTCAGATAGGCCGCGCCCAGCACGGCGAGCGCGTTCTGCACGATATGGCGGCCCGGCGCGCCGAGGCTGGCGGCGATCTCGCGCCCGGCCATGGCGACGCGGATGCGAGAGCCCTCGCCGGTCTGCTCCCAAGACGCCAGCCGGAACGTCGCCCGCGGATGCTCGCCGAAGCTCCAGACATGCTCGACGCCGGCGTCGTGCGCCGCCTGCTCGAGGAACTTCCATTGCGGATCGTCGTGGTTGAGCAGCGCGTGGCCGCCCGGCTCGACGCTCTCGAAGATCTCGGCCTTGGCGCGGGCGATCTCGCCGAGGCTGCTGAAATGGCCGAGATGCGCCGGCGCGATCAGCGTGATGACGGCGACATGCGGCCGCACGAAGCGCGCCAGATGCCGGATCTCGCCCGGATGGTTCATGCCGATCTCGAAGACCGCGTAGTCGCAATCCTCCGGCAGACGCGCCAGCGTCAGCGGCACGCCCCAGTGGTTGTTGAACGACTTGTCCGAGGCGTGGACCGAGCCGCAGGCGCCGAGCGCGACGCGCAGCGCCTCCTTGGTCGTGGTCTTGCCGACCGAGCCGGTGACGGCGACGATCCGCGCCCTGGCGCGCGCCCGCGCGGCGACGGCCACCGCCTCCAGCGCGGCGAGGACGTCGGGAACGACGATCAGCGGCGCGGTGATGCGTCCGAGCGCCGGCAGCTTGCCCTCGGCGACGACGAGCAGCCCCGCCCCGGCCTTGACGGCGGCGGTGGCGAAGTCGTGGCCGTCGAACCTGTCGCCCTTGATGGCGAAGAAGGCGTCGCCCGGCTGCAGGGAGCGGCTGTCGATGGAAATGCCGGCGATGCCCTCGGGCATCGCGCCGACCGGGCGGCCCTGCATCGCCGCGACCAGCACCTCGGTGCGCCAGAGCATGCTCATGACGCCAGCTCCCTGAGCGCGGCGCGCACCTCTTCATGGTCGGAGAAGGGCAGCGTCGTCTCGCCGGTCGTCTGGCCTTCCTCGTGCCCCTTGCCGGCGACGATCAGCGTGTCGCCGGCATGGAGCCGCGAAACGGCGGCGCGGATCGCCTGCCGGCGGTCGCCGATCTCGGCCGCGCCGGGCGCGGCGGCGAGAATGGCAGCGCGGATCGAGGCGGGTTCCTCGGAGCGCGGGTTGTCGTCGGTGACGATGACCTCGTCGGCCAGCCGCGTCGCGATCTCGCCCATGATCGGGCGCTTGCCGCGGTCGCGGTCGCCGCCGCAGCCGAAAACGACGACGACGCGGCCGGTGGTGAACGGGCGCACCGCCTTCAGGACGTTCTCCAGCGCGTCGGGCTTGTGGGCGTAGTCGACATAGACCGGCGCGCCCTCCCGCGTCGCGCCGACGAGTTCCAGCCGGCCGGACGCGCCCTTGAGCTTTTCGAGCGCAGCACACGCCTTGTCGGCGGTAAGCCCGGTCGCGATGGCAAGCCCGGCGGCGACGAGCGCGTTGGCGACCTGAAAGTCGCCAGCGAGAGGCAGGTCGATCTCATGGATCGTCCCGTTCGCCTCGACCTCGGCGCGCTGGCGGTGGCGCTCGTGCTCGACGCGCTTGAGCTGGAGGAAGGAGCCCTTGCGGCCGACGGTCAGCACGTTAAGCCCCGCGCCGCGCACGGCGGCAATGGTCGCCTCCGACCAAGGATCGTCGGCGAAGATCACGGCCGGCGCGCCCTTCGGCAGCAGCGCGGTGAACAGCCGCATCTTGGCGACGTGATAGTCCTCGACCGTCGGATGGTAATCCATGTGGTCGCGGCCGAGATTGGTGAAGCCGCCGGCGGCGAGCCTGACGCCGTCGAGGCGGCGCTGGTCGAGGCCGTGGCTCGACGCCTCCATCGCCGCGTGGGTGACGCCGGCCCCGGCCAGCTCGGCGAGAAGCCGGTGCAGCTCCACCGGGTCGGGCGTGGTCAGCGAGCCGTGCTCCTCGCGTCCCGGCGCGGTGACGCCGGTGGTGCCGATCGAGGCGGCGGCGAGCCCGGCATGGGCCCATATCTGGCGGACGAAGGAGGCGACGGAGGTCTTGCCGCTGGTGCCGGTGACGGCCACCATGGTCGCCGGCTGCGCGCCGTAGAAGGCGGCGGCGGCGAGCGCCAGCGCCCGGCGCGGGTCCTCGACCTCGATCACCGGCGCGCCGATCTCCTGACGCAGCGCGCCGCGCGCGGCGATCACCGCGACCGCGCCGCGCCCGACCGCGTCGGTGGCGAAGCTCGCCCCGTCTGTCCTGGTGCCCTGAAGGGCGGCGAACAGGAAGCCCTTCCCCGCCTTGCGCGAGTCCGAGGTCAACCCAGCCACGTCGATGCCGGAGAGGCTGTCGGAAACCGGCAGGATGCCGGAAAGGCGGCTGAGCTTCATCGTGTTCGACTGCCCGTCTGCATGTGCGGTCAAGATGTCCCCCTCCGGCCGGGAATCACTGCGACGAGACCAGAAGGGCGTCACTTTCATGGCCGAAATCGGGCTTGACGCCAAGAAGAGCCGCGGAACGGCGGATGATGTTGCCGACCACGGGCGCGGTGTTGAGGCCCGACGTCGCGCTCATGCCCGGCTTTTCCGGCTTCGGCTCGTCGAGCACGACGAGAACGATGTATTCGGGGTCGTTCACCGGGAATCCGGCGAGGAAGGCGTTGAAGCGCTTGTCGTTGGAGTAGCGGCCGTTGACGACCTTCTCGGCCGTCCCGGTCTTGCCGCCGACGAAATAGCCCGGCACCTCGGCGCGGCGGCCCGAGCCCTTCTCGACGTTCAGCCGGAAGAGATAGCGCATCATGTCGCTGGTCTTTTCCCGGATCACCGGCGTCGCCGACGCCATCGCCTGCTCGACGCCGCGCGGCAGGAAGGTCGGCTGGATCAGGAAGCCGCCGTTCAGCATCGCCGCCGCCGACATCGCCGTCTGCAGCGGCGTGGTGGCGACGCCGTGGCCGAAGGAGATGGTGATCTGGTGGATGCGCTTCCACTCGGACGGCTCGGTCGGGCGCGCCACCTCGGGCAGTTCCGTCACCATCCGGTCGAGCAGGCCGATCTTGCGGAAGAAGGCGCGGTGGTGCTCGACGCTGACCGTCTCGGCCATGCGCGCGGTGCCGATGTTCGAGGAGTAGATGAACACCTCCGGCACGGTCAGCACCCGGCCCTTGCCGTGGAAGTCGCGGATGGTGTGGCGCGCGATCTGGATCGGCCGCGTCGCGTCGAAGCGGCTGTTCAGGTTCGCCGTGCCGGCGTCGAGCGCCATGGCGAGGGTGAAGCCCTTGAAAGTCGAGCCCATCTCGTAGACGCCGGCCGACATGCGGTTCAGCCGGTCCTTCTCATGGGCGTTGAACGGGTGGTTGGGGTCGTAGTCCGGCAGCGAGGCCATGGCCAGCACCTCGCCGGTGCGGGCGCTGAGCACCACCGCGCCGCCGCCGATGGCCCGGTAGCGCTCCATCGCCCGCTCCAGCTCGTCGCGCACGATGTGCTGGACGCGCAGGTCGATGGAGAGGCGGACCGGCTCGAGGTCCTTCGAAATGGCGAGCCCCGTGGCCTGCAGGTCGGCGAGGCCCTGGTCGTCGACATATTTCTCCATGCCGGCGATGCCCTTGTTGTCGACGTTGACGAGGCCGACGATGTGAGCCGCCGTCGGCCCGCCGGGATAGAAGCGGCGCTTCTCGGTGCGGAAGCCGACGCCGGGAATGCCGAGCTGCATGATCGACTGCTGCTGGCGCGGCGAAAGCTGGCGGCGCAGCCAGATGAAGCCGGCATCGCTCTTCAGCCGGTTGTAGGTCTGCTCGACATTGAGGTCCGGCAGGACCGTGAGCAGCTTCTCCAGCGCCTCGTCGGCGTCGACGATGCGGCGCGGCTCGGCATAGAGCGAGGCGGTGTTGATGTCGGTCGCCAGCACCTCGCCGTTGCGGTCGACGATGTCGGGCCGCGAGGCGGTGACGCGCGACGGGCCGGGGCCACCCTCTTCCAGCTCCTGCATGCCGAGAAAGGCGAGCCGCCCGGCGATCGCGCCGTAGAGGCAGAAGAAGACCGCCATGGTCATGACGATGCGGCTGCGGCCGCGCCCGCCCGACGCCTTGGCCTGGCCCTCGATGACGATGCGGCCGGCCGCCTCGCCGCCGTCCCCCTGCTTGCCCTTGCGCCAGCGGCCGATCATTGCCCGATGCCTCCGGTGGTGACGCCGTCGATCGGCTCGCCGGCCATCGCGTCCTCGCCGACGATGTCCTCGATGCGCAGCGGCCGCGCCGGCAGCTCCTCGATCCTGGCGATCTGGTGCGCCTCGACCGGCACGAGATGCAGCTCGTCGCGATAGGCCTCGGCGAGCTTCTGCAGGCGCGAGGGCTGGGTCAGCAGGCTCCAGTCGGCCTTCAGCACGTCGATGGTCTCTTCCTCGAAGCGGATTGTGGCCTCGAGCTTGCGCACCTTGGAAAGCTCGGCCTCGGCGTCGTGCTTGGTGATGTAGGTGAAGCCCGCCGCGCAGACCATGACGGCAATCAGCACCATGTCGCTCGTCCTGAACATGGCCTCACCTTTCTCCTGAAATGTCGGGCAGCGCCGGCAGCTTGAAGATGGACGCATCGCCCGGCCGCGCGGGCGCGGCGGTGCGCGTCGCCGCGCGCAACTTGGCCGAGCGGGCGCGCGGGTTCTCCGCGGCTTCCCGCTCGCTCGCCGCCAGCGCCTTGCCCGCCTTGTCGAAGGTGGCCTGCTTTTCCTGCGCCGCCGGCAAATGGCGCGAGCCGGAGGCGCGGCCGGAGCGGTCGGCGAGGAACTGCTTGACCATCCTGTCCTCGAGCGAATGGAAGGTGACGACGACCAGCCGCCCGCCGGGCTTCAGGGCGCGCTCGGCCGCGAACAGCGCCCGGGCGAGCTCGCCGAGCTCGTCGTTGACGAAGATGCGCAGGCCCTGGAAGGCGCGGGTCGCGGGATGGATCCTGTCGCCGGGCTTGCGCCCGAGCACGCCCTCGATGGCCTCGGCGAGGTCGCGCGTGCGCTCGAACGGCCTGATGGCGCGGCGCTTCTCGATCATGCGGGCGACGCGGCCGGCATGGCGCTCCTCGCCGTAGAAGCCGAAGATGCGGGCGAGGTCACCCACCTTGAAGCGGTTGACCACGTCGGCGGCGCTCGGCCCCCTGCGCTCCATGCGCATGTCGAGCGGCCCGTCATGCCGGAAGGAGAAGCCGCGCTCGGCCTCGTCGAGCTGCATCGAGGAAACGCCGATGTCGAGGACGACGCCGTCCGCCGGCGTGCCGGCCGCCGCGTCGAGGGCCGAGAACCGGCCATGGACGAGCCTCAGCCGCCCGCTCGCCTCGGTTTCCAGCGCCCGGCCCGCGGCGATCGCGTCGGGGTCGCGGTCGATGGCGACGACGCTCGCCCCGGTCGCGAGGATAGCCCGCGTGTAGCCGCCGGCCCCGAAGGTGCCGTCGACAATGGTCTCGCCCGCGCTCGGTGAAAGCGCGACCAGCACCTCGTCCAGCATGACCGGAATGTGGCGGGCCGGTCCGCCAACGGCGTCATCCGCGCCGTGGCCCGCCATCATTCCGCGCCCCCGTCCGTTGCACCCCGTGAACTTGCCGCCGGCCCGGCCCGGCGCAGCGCCAGCAGCCGCTCGCGCACCTGCGCGCCATAGGCGGCAAGCCGCGACGGCTCCCACATCTGGAAGAAGGTGCCCCGCCCCACGAAGGCGACCTCCGTCGTGATCCCCGTATGGTCGCGGATGAAATCCGTCACCGTGATCCGCCCGTCCTGGTCGAGCTTCAGGAAATCGCTGTCGCCATGGACGAAATAGGACATGTCGTCCGCCGTCTGGAGGAACGGGTCCTCCATCGCGATCCGCGCCTCGTAGCGGTCGAGAAGGTCGAGCCCGCCGACATCCAGTGCCGGCCGGTCGATCGCCTTCAGCGCGTAGAGTTCCTGATAGCCCCGCTTCGCCACCACTGCCCGGAAATGCGCAGGCACCGACACCCGCCCCTTGGCGTCGATCCTGTTCACGGCGCTGGAAAGAAAACGGTCCATGACCCGATGCTGCCGTCCTTGCCGTCGCGCCCGCCTGCATGTCGTTCAACATGCCCTGAGCCGCCTTTTCCGCACGCTGCGCAATGCTTTTCCAGGTCAAGAGAGCGCCGTTCCGGCGCGCATGCGCGGCCGCCGGTTTCGTTGACGCTTCACCCTGAACTGGAACGAGGTTGCGATGATGAAGAAGGGATATCATGGGGCAATATGGGCGTCAACGGGAACAACCCGCACTGACCACCCCGTGGAGGCGGCACGGGGGCAATGCGGCAGCCAAGCCGCATTTATCCTGCGTTAAGCTTAATGAAGCGTTAGGATCGGCCCGCCCTGCCCGTACACCCGAGCCGGAAAACAAGGAAAAGCCCCGCCGCGCGATGGCGACGGGGCCTGAGGATGGGCAGCGATGCGCCGGGGCTTACCAGCCCTGGCGGCCGTACCAGTCGTCGACGTCGCGCCTCACGCGATCCTTCTCGATGCCATAGCGTTCCTGGATCTTGCCTTCGAGCTGGTCGCGCTTGCCGGCGATGACGTCGAGATCGTCATCGGTCAGCTTGCCCCACTGCTCCTTGACCTTGCCCTTGATCTGCTTCCAGTTTCCTTCGACGCGATTCCAGTCCATGTCGGTCTCCTGTCTTGTTGTCCTGGGTTGGGTCTGGGAAACGCACGGGGCGGCGAATGGTTCACCGGCGATCAGGACACGGGGGCCGAATCGGACGCGCCTTCCCGTCCACGCGTCATCGCCTTGGCGATCGCCCTGACCAGCGCCTCGTTTGAGAACGGCTTGTCGACGATCGGCACGTCCGGCAGGCTTGCGAGAAGCTGCGCGGCGTCGCTGCGGCCGGTGGCGAAGACGAACGGAACACCTTTGGCGAACAGGACCGAAGCGAACTCGACCGTCGAGCGCCCGGCAAGCATAAGGTCGAGCACGGCAACGTCGAACGCTGCCTCGGCATCGACGTCGTCGAGGTTGCGGGCGACGATCACGTCCTCCACGCCGAGGTCGCGAAAGATCTGCTCCAGGTCGAGCGCGATGAGGATTTCGTCTTCGAGGATAAGGACGCGCAAGCCCTTCAATGAAATGTCCTGCACCGTCTCTCCTGCTTGAAATGAGGATCATGCCCCGGCTGCGACTTAGAGGCCGGATCGCCAGGTGTTGTCATTTAAAAATGACGTAGCTGAACCTTTGTCGCGGCGGGGCGTTAAGGCGTTCATGTCGAACGATCCCTCGCGATCCACCCGCAAATACCCATGCGAACGGTGCCCCCTGCACCGGCAGAAATCGTTCCGCAATTTCAGCGACGAGGAGCTCGACTTCGTCTCCTCCTTCAAGCGCGGCGAGCTGGTCGTCGACAAGGGCGCGACCGTGCTGTGCGAGGGCACCAAGACCCCGCATCTCTACACGGTTCTCGAAGGGTGGGGCTTCCGCTACAAGCTCCTGCAGGACGGGCGCCGGCAGATCGTCAACTACGTCATGCCGGGCGACCTCATCGGCCTTCAGGGCACGTTGATGGACGAGATGCACCACTCCATCGAGGCGCTGTCGCCGATGACGCTGTGCGTGTTCGAGCGCACCAGGCTGATGTCGCTCTACCGCCAGCATCCCGAGCTCGCCTACGACGTGACGTGGCTCGCCTCGCGTGAGGAATGCATGCTCGACGAGAACCTGTTGAGCATCGGCCGGCGCAGCGCGCTCGAGCGGCTCGCCTATCTCGTCGCCTTCCTCGTCGGCCGCGCGAGGACGTCGGGGCTGGTGCCGGAAAAGGCCACCTTCACCATGGCGATCACCCAGCAGCATATCGCCGACACGCTCGGCCTGTCGGTCGTTCACACCAACAAGACGGTGCGCAAGCTGGCGGACAGGAAGCTGCTGCGCTGGCGCGACGGCGGCTGCGAGGTGCTCGACGAGGAAGGGTTGGCCAAGCTCGCCGGCTGGGAGAACGAGGAAGAGCGGCAGCGCCCTTTCCTGTGAAGCAGCCGGCGCAGCAGAACGATCCGCGCGCGGCTTGAATCGAAACGCGAAGGCGATGAATCGCTTTCTGCAATTCGCGCGCCAACCCGTTGAAACGAAAGCGTCAGTCGGCCTGTAAGCCGGGTTCTGTATGGCCGCGCCGCCGAGGCGACGCAACGTGGCGGCCATTCGTCTGGGACGGGCGTTGCCGCCCGCCTCAAGCAACCTACCCGGACGGCTGGCCGGAAACTGCCTGAAGGTCGCCCTTCGCGCCGTCCCTATTCGGTCTTGCTCCCGATGGGGTTTGCCGTGCCGCTCCCGTTGCCGGTCGCGCGGTGGGCTCTTACCCCACCCTTTCACCCTTGCCCCGCCAGCTCACCGACCCGTCATTCAGGGCCGGTCAGCAGGCGGGGCGGTCTGCTCTCTGTGGCACTTTCCCTGGGGTCGCCCCCGCCGGCCGTTAGCCGGCATCGTGTTTCCTGGAGCCCGGACTTTCCTCGCCGGCGGCCTTTCGGCCGGTGCCGGCGCGGCCGCCCGGCCGACTGACGAAGCGTATAAAGGGGGTCACGGGCAAAATTGCAACCGCAATACGTCAGGCACCCGTCATGTGGCGCTTGACCTTGGCGCAATAGGCGGCCGAAACCTTGTTCATGCGCTTGGCGCCGTGGCCGGCATTGTAGCGCAGGATCGTGCCGCATGTGTCGCCGCCGCCGAGCTTGTGGGCCTTGGCCAGATACTTCATGCCCCAGCGGATGTTGGTCTCGGGATCGTAGAGCCCCTTGGCGCCTCCCGAATAGCCCATCATCCGCGCCGTCGCCGGCTTGATCTGCATGAGGCCGATCTCGCCGGCCCGGCCGCGGGCATTGGGACGGAAATTGCTCTCGATGCGCACCACCGCGCGGGCGAGCGCCACCGGAACGCCGTGCTGCTGCGCGTGCTTGGTGATGATGAGGTCATAGGCCGAGGCCTTGCCGGCGATGCGCGGCTTCGCCGCGGCGATCGAGGCGGTGGTGGTCGGGTCGACGGCGGGAGCGGCCGCGGCCGCCTTCACCGGGGCGTGGGTCGCGAACATGGAATGGACGTCGCCCATTCCCTCGCTGTGGGCGGGAAACACAAAAGCGGCGAGGCCGGCGGCGAGGGCCGCCGTCGCGAAGGTCAGTTTCTTCATTGGGTCCGTTCTTGGCTGGCGCGTTTCAAACGCGGCGGGTTGGCCTTCCGTCGCCGCCCCGATGGGATCGTGTGAAGCAGGTTTCGGCGGCGACGCAGGCGCTCATGTGCCGGCCGATTGGGTGGCAAACATGGCCGCTCAAGTCACTTTGCATGACAGAATGTGACAGCAGGCCCGATCCGGATGCGGGTCAGGCCGAAAGCGCGGGCAAGGCGCTGAGCAGGCGATGCAGCGTCTCGATGGTCGAGCGGTCGGCGACGCCGTCGACCCGCGCCGGGCGGAAATGGCGCTGGAACGCCTCGACGGCGAGGCGCGTCTCCTCGTCGAAGACGCCGGTGATCTCCAGCCCGTAGCCGTAGAGCGACAGCATCGACTGGAACGCCTCGACCGGCTCGCCCCGGTCGCCGGACGCGAGGAACCGCCCGCCCTGCACCGGGGCCGGCGCGACGTAGTGGCCGACGCCGAGCGCGTGCAGCTTCCCCCACGGGAACCGCTCGCCCGGGTCGATCTTGCGCCCCGGCGAGACGTCGGAATGGGCGAGCACGCGCTCCGGCGCGATGCCGTGCCGGGCGCAGATGTCGCGGCAGAGCGCGGCCACCGCCTCGATCTGCGCGTCGGGAAAATCGGGAAAATCGCCGAGCGGGCCGGGATTGACGATCTCGACGCCGATGGAGAAGGAGTTGACGTCGCAACGCCCCTTCCACGACCCCTTGCCGGCATGCCAGGCGCGGTCGCTCTCGCGCACCATCTGCACGATGCGGCCGTCCTCGTGCACGACATAATGGGCCGAAACCTCGCTTTCGGGCGCGCAGAGCCAGCTTTCCGCCGCCTGCCCCGTCTCCATCCCGGTATAGTGCAGGATCAGGCAATCGGCCCGCATCCCCTCGCGCCGCATGCCGAAATTGGGCGAAACCCTCACCTCCGCGCCCGGATGATCGGGGGAAAAGCCGCTCATGCCGGCCGTCTCGAGCGCTCGATGGTCTCGTAGGCGGCGTTGATCGCGGCGAGCCGGCGATTGGCGATGGCGAGGAACTCTTCCGGCACGCCGCGGGCGATCAGCCGGTCGGGATGGTTCTCGGCCGCCATGCGGCGGTATTGCGCCTTGACCTCATCGAAGGACGCGCCGAGCTCCAGCCCGAGCACCCGCCACGGATCGGCCTCGCCGGCCACGGCATGGCGCGACAGGATGATCTCGAACCGCTCCTCGCTGACCGCGAAGATCTCAGAGATGCGGCGCAGGAACCCGACCTCGCGCTCGTGGACGACGCCGTCGGCGGCGGCGATGTGGAACAGGCCGTCGAGAATGTCCTCGAGCATCGCGCAGTCGGGCCGGCCGTTGCCGCACAGCCCGGCGAGCCGCTCGGCATAGGCCTCGAAGCCGGCGATGTCCTGCTTGGCGAGGTCGAACAGCCGGGCGACGTTGCGGGTCTGCTCCGGCGGGACGATGAAAATCTGCTGGAAGGCGCGGACCTCGTCCTGCGTCACCACGCCGTCCGCCTTGGCCATCTTGGCCGACAGCGCGATCATGGCGATGGAGAAGGCGACGCGGCGGCGAAGCTGCGGGTCGCCGGAGAGCGCGGTGCGCACGGCCTCGATGACGCCCGAAAGCGCATTGGCCGGCACCGTAGTGAGGAATTCGCTTATCCGCGCCCAGATAGACATGGGCGCTTCATAAGGGGAATCGTCGCCGCTGGCGAGATGCTTCGTGGACGCGGGCAGCGCCCCGAAGGGCGACGCCCGGAGTTTGGCCTTGAGTTTGGCCTTGAGTTTGGCCTTCCGCGGAAGGCGGGGTTCGCGCCGGGCGCGCCCGCCTTCCGCGTCGGGGGGAGAAGCTAGTCGGCAGGCGGCACGGCCGGGGCGGTCGGCTCGGCGGGCGGCGTCGGAGCCGCATTCGGCTCTTCCATCGGCTGCACCTGCTCGGGCGGAGTGGCCTGGGTGGTGGTGCCGTCGGTGTCGCTGCACGCGGCAAGGCCCATCAGCGCGATGCCGGAAACGGAAGCGAGGATCAGCTTGTTCATTCCCTATCTCCTTCATTTGCGACCGCCCCGTTACGGGGCGCGGTCGGGAAGGAAATGCAAGAAAACCGCGCGGGTTTCATAACATTGGATTTCGATACGTTACGGCCCCCGGCGCGTAACGCCGGCAAGGTGACGCTCAGGATCGAGATGCCGCGAGCATCCGTTCCATCCGCTCGTAGCTCCGCTCCATGCCCTCGGCCATGTCGCTTTCCAGCATCGCGTCGCGCGTCTGCCCGTCCGGCAGCGTCATGCGCATGGTGATCCGCGTTCCCTCGCCCTCGGGTACGAAGCGCGTCTCGACATGGTTGTCGGGCGTCGGATCCGGCAGGAACATGCGCTCGACATGGACGATGCGGCTGAACGGCTCCAGCGCCACATATTCGCCGGTCAGGTGAAAGCTGCCGTCCTTCCCGTCCGACCATTCGAAGCGGATGCCGCCGCCCGGCCGCGGGTCGCTGACGCAGACCGGCATCTCCCATCCTTCCGGCCCGAGCATCCAGCGCCGTATCGTGTCGGCCTCGACATGGGCGCGGTAGACCGCCTCGGGCGGCGCCGCGACGAAGCGGGTGACGACGATGTGCCGGTCGTCCTCGGTGGCAAGCTCGAGCCGGGCCATGCGCATAGTCCTCCAGCGTCGCCCCCGTGCCTAGAACCGCGGCGCGGCCGCCATTGTTCCATCCCGGCGGCGGCCGGCGTCTCTACTCATCCTGCTCGCCGTAGAGCGCCGCCAGCGCCGCGACGAGCCGTTGCGGCCGGTAGCCGAGCTTGGACGGGCTGAGGCCGAGCCGCGCGACGACCAGCCCGTGCGAGGGGATGACCGCCACGGTCTGCCCGTCATGGCCGCGCAGCCAGACCGTGTCGTCCGGCAGGCCGAAGCCGGAATCGTCGTCGCCCGGGCCGGCATGCCACAAATGGCCGCGGCCGTATCTGCCGTCCGACGCCGGCGCTTCCTCCCGCATCCAGTCGGTGAAACCCTCGGGCAGGATCTGCTGCCCGGCCCACGCGCCGCCGTTGCGCAGGAACTCGCCGAAGCGCACCCAGTCGCGCGCGGTGGCGTAGAGATAGGACGAGCCGACGAAGGTGCCCGACGCGTCGGTCTCCATCACCGCGCTCGCCATGCCGAGCGGGCCGAAGAGCGCGGTGCGCGGCCAGGCCAGCGCCTCGGCCGGATCGGCGAAGGCGTCCTGCCAGATGCGCGACAGCGCCACCGTCGTGCCCGAGGAATAGTTGAAGGTTTCGCCGCGCCGTCCGGCGAGCGGCTTGTCGGCGGCGAAGCCCGCCATGTCGGATTCGAGATAGAGCATGCGGGTGACGTCGGTGACGTCGCCGTAATCCTCGTTGAATTCGAGCCCGCTCGACATCGCCAGGAGGTCGGCCACCGTGATCGACCCGCGCTCGTCGCCGTTCCAGTTCTCGAACAGCCCGTCCTGATCGATCGACAACTGCCCTTCGCGCACCAGCGTGCCGATGATCGCCGCCGTCACCGTCTTGGTCATCGACCAGCCGAGCAGCGGCGTGTCCGCCTTGAAGCCGTCGCCGTAGCGCTCGCCGACGAGGCGGCCATTGTGCGCGACGACGATGGCGCGCATGCCGGGGCCGGCCATCCCGGCGTCGTCAAGGATCGCGGCCAGCGCCGGGTCCTGCGACGGCTCCACCCGCTCGCCCGCCGGCCACAGCGCCGCCATGTTCGGCGGGCCGGCCTCCGGCACGGCGGGAATGGCCGCAGCCTCCGCGCCATAGGGGACGCTGGTGCAGCCCGCGCCGGAGCGGTAGATCGCCCTGCCTTCGCCGAACAGGCCGAGAAGCTTCGCCGACACCGTGCGCCCGGCTGGGTCGACGTCGACCGAGATATATTCCAGGATCGGGTGGCCCGGCGCCTGCACGTCGAGCGCCAGCACCTCCTGCCCGTCGCGCCAGGCGAGGAACTGGTTGGAGCAGACGATCTTGGCCGAATAGGCGGTCGCCACGCGAATCAGCGCCGGCGGCGAGAAGGTGAGCCAGCCGGCGACGCCGACCGCCAGCACGACGGCCAGCCCAGCCAGCCATTTCAAAAGCTTGCCCAGAACCCGCACGTCGCCCCCGATCCGCGGCCGCCTTCAAATCGCCGCCATTACGTTGCCTTTGCGGCGAGACTTTTGGGCGGCGGCAGCGAAAAATCAATCGGGATCGGTATTCTCTTCCCCGGCGCCCGCGATTCGGCGCGGCCCATGCGCGGCCCCCATGCGCGAAGGAGAACCGATGCGGCGCTCGACCGTCCTTGCCCTCGTCCTGCCCGTTGCCCTCTTTCTGGCGGCCTGCACCCGCGTCGGCTACGACTTCGCCGACGTCGTGCCCGGCCAGCCGCAGCAGACGGCGCAGCCGCAGGTGCTGACCGCGCCCCACTCGCCCACCGCCATCCATCCGCGCTTCGGCGACCGCAAGCCGCACCCGTGGGGCAGCCGCGCGCCCTGGACCTACGCCGTCCACGGCACGGATGTCTCCAAATACCAGCAGAGCGTCGACTGGCAGACGGCGAAGGCGAGCGGCATCTCCTTCGTCTTCATCAAGGCGACCGAGGGCGGCGACCGGCTCGACGACAGGTTCCACCAGCACTGGCGCGAGGCCAAGGCCGCCGGCATCCCGCGCTCGGCCTATCATTTCTACTATTTCTGCCGCCCGGCGAAGGAGCAGGCGGAATGGTTCATCCGCAACGTGCCGCGCGAGGCCGGAACGCTGCCGCACGTGCTCGACATGGAGTGGAACCACAAGTCGCCGAGCTGCAAGCTGCGTCCCCCGCCCGAGACGGTGCGGGCCGAGATGCGCGTCTTCCTCGACATGCTGGAGCGCCATTACGGCAAGCGGCCGATCGTCTACACCACCATCGACTTCTTCGACCGCAACGGCCTGGCCGGCTTCGGCGGCAACGACTGGTGGCTGCGCTCGGTCGCCGCCCATCCCGACGACCTCTACGGCAAGCACCCCTTCCTGTTCTGGCAATATACCGGGACGGGCGAAGTGCCGGGGATCAAGGGCGACGCCGACATCAACGTCTTCAACGGCACGAAGGCGCAATGGCAGACATGGCTGAAACGTCACATCCGGTAACGGTGAATTTATCTCGGCTTTTGCGGCCCGATCCGTCACAATCGCGCCGACAGGACCCCCGCTGGAGACCACGCATGAAACGCTTGCCGCTCGCCCTCGCCGCCACGCTCGCGGCCGCCCTTCCCGCGCTCGCGCAGGAATGCGGCGGCGATTTCGCCGCCTGGAAGGCCGGGATCGGCGAGGAAGCGCGGGCGGCCGGCGTCGGCGAGCGCGGCCTTGCGGCGCTGCGCGGCGCGCAGGTCGACCAGCGGGTGCTGGCGCGCGACCGGGCGCAGGGCGTCTTCACCCAGACCTTCATCGAGTTCTCGGGCCGGATGATCAACCAGTACCGGCTGACCCACGGCGCGGGAAACCTGAAGAAGCACGCCGATGTCTTCGCCCGGGCCGAGCGCGAGTTCGGCGTCCCCGGCCCGGTCATCTCCGCCTTCTGGGCGCTGGAAACCGATTTCGGCGCGGTGCAGGGCGATTTCAACACGCTGAACGCGCTGGTCACGCTGGCGCATGACTGCCGCCGGCCGCATCTGTTCCGGCCGCAGGTGGTGCCGCTGCTGACCCTGATCGACACCGGCGCGCTGCCCGCCGACGTTGAGGGCGCATGGGCGGGTGAGATCGGCCAGACCCAGATGCTGCCGTCCGACATCCTCACCAAGGGCGTCGACGGCGACGGCGACGGCAAGGTCGACGTGCGCCGCTCCGCCCCCGACGTCATCATGACCACCGCCGCCAAGATCCGCTCGCGCGGCTGGCGGCCGGGCGAGCCGTGGATGGAGGAGGTCCGCGTGCCGGGCGAGATGCCGTGGGAGGAGACGGGCCGCCTCAACAAGCTGCCGGTGTCGCAATGGGCCGGGTGGGGCGTGACGACCCGCGACGGCCGCGCGCTCGACACCTCCCGGCCCGAGGCCGGGCTGATGCTGCCGATGGGCCACAAGGGACCGGCCTTCCTCGTCTATCCCAATTTCGACATCTATCTCGAATGGAACCAGTCGATCGTCTACACGCTGACGGCGGCGAACCTCGCCACGCGGCTCGACGGCGCGCCGAAATTCGACCCGCGCAGCCCCGATGAGGGCTTGACCGGCGACGCCATGAAGCTTCTACAGCAGAAGCTCGAAACGCGCGGCCACGACGTCGGCGGCATCGACGGCATCCTCGGCCAGAAGACCCGCGACGCCGTGCGCCTCGAGCAGATCCGCCTCGGCCTGCCCGCCGACGGCTGGCCGACGCCGGCGTTGTTGTCGAATTTGTGAGTGAGTAGTGAGTAGTGAGTAGTGAGTAGTGAGTAGTGAGTAGTGAGTAGTGAGTAGTGAGTAGTGAGTAGTGAGTAGTGAGTAGTGAGTAGCGAAATATAGGAAGATTTAAAAAATCAATCCCATACTCTGATCACTATTCACTATTCACTACTCTCTATTCACTACTCACTCTTCCCTTCACGATCCCATCGTCTCCAGGCTCGCGAACCCTTCCGGCATCCCGCCTTCGTCGAACGGCGTGGTGATCTCGACGAAATCGTCGGGGTAGAAGCCGTTGAAGCGCGTCCGCAGCGACAGCGAATAGGCGCCGATATGGCCGATCTCGATCCAGTCGCCGGTGTCGACGGTCTCGGGCAGCCAGAAAGGGCGCGACAGGATGTCGACCGAATCGCAGGTCGCGCCGCAGACCTTGAACGGAACGATGGTGTCCCGGTCGCCGTTGCGCGAGCGGATCGCCGGATCGGGGATGAACCGGGCTGGCAGCGTGATCTTGCCGGTCCATGAATCCGACAGCGACGCCCAGATGCCGTCATTGATGTAGAGCCGCCGCCCTTTTCGCATGAGCACCCGCACGATCAGCGAGAAGGCGCGCGCGACGATGACGCGACCCGGCTCCGCCACCAGCGGCGTGTCGGCAAAGCCCCATTCGGCGATGTCCTTGCCCAGCCGCGCCATGATCTCGTCGAGCGAGGGCATCTGCGGCTTCTTGCGGTTCGGGTCGTGGCCGTATTCGGCCGGGAAGCCGCCGCCGACGTCGAGCCCGGCGATCTCGACGCCGGCGCGGTTGCGCACCCAGTCGGCCGAGGCCAGCGCCCGCTCGTAGGTGTCCGGGTCCTCGATCTGGCTGCCGACATGGAAGCAGATGCCGACCTTGTATCCGGCCCGCCCCAAGCGGTCGATCAGCTCGACCGCGGCGGCCGGCCCGGCGCCGAACTTCTTCGACAGCTCGTAGGTCGCGCTGCCCTTGGTCTGGATGCGGACGAAGACGGTGATCGTGCCGGGGTCGATGTCGAGCGCGCGCACCACACGGGTCAGTTTGGCGATCTCGTCCTCGTGGTCGACGGCGATGACGCGGATGCCGTATTCCTCCAGCGCCAGCCGGATGTGCGACTGCGCCTTGACCGGATGCATGTAGAGCATCTCCGCGTCGGGGGCGACCGCGCGCACGGCGGCGAACTCGCCCGGCGAGGCGACGTCGAAGGCGGTGACGCCGGCCTCGGCCAGCGTCCTGAGCACCATCGCCTCGCCATTGGTCTTCACCGCATAGGCGGTCTTGCCGGGAAACATCTCCATGAAGCGCCGGCAGTCGTCCTTCAGCACCTGCGGGCGAAAGCAATAGACCGGGTCGTCGGGGCGCAGCGCAAGCGCGGCCTCGCGCGCATTCTCGAATCTCTGCAACGATGCCTCCTCAAATCGATGCGCGAACCCTATCAGGCCGGCGCACCACGAAAAAGAACGCAAATCCGGCAGCGGCCCGGCGTGCGCGCCCTCGCCGCGCTGATTTGCCGCCGATTTTTTTCACAGGCGCAGCGGGTCGGATTTCGCGTGGAAAATCAGAATCCTGACCTTCGGCAGAGCATGGATTTTCCAGAGCCGTGCGGCGTTGCAGCACAAGTTGCGCTTGCCAGCGGCCCAATCCGGCCTAGACTCCATGAAAGTCCGCAGAGGAGATCATGCCAATGGGACTTGCACGACCGATCAACGCATTGATGTTCTGTGCCGCGTTCGCCTTTGTCGGCGCTGTCATTATCGGGGTTCTTCCCTGACATGGGCACGAGCGCCAGTAAGGCGCTCACTTATCCTCAGGCATAACGGACCAGAGGAAGGCCGGGCCAGCCCCGGCCTTCTTCACGAATCGGCCCTTCTTCACGAATAGACCCTGGCTTCCGCGATCTACGCCGCCACGGCCGCCTGCGGGCGCACCCCGATCAGGTGGCAGATGGCGAAGGCGAGGTCGGCCCGGTTCATCGTGTAGAAGTGGAACTCCTCGACGCCGCGCTCGACGAGGTCGAGCACCTGCTCGGCCGCAACCGCCGCCGCGACCAGCGCATGCGTCTGCTGATCGTTCTCCAGCCCGGCGAAGCGCTCGGCCACCCAGGCCGGCACATGCGCGCCGCAGCGGCCGGCGAAGCCGGCGACCTGGCGGAAATTGTGGATAGGCAGGATGCCCGGAACGATCGGGATATAGACCCCGGCCCGGCGCACGCGCTCGACATAGCGCTCGTAGAGGTCGTTGTCGAAGAAGAACTGGGTGATGGCGCGGGTGGCGCCGGCATCGACCTTGCGCTTGAGCATGTCGATGTCGGTGGCGAAATCGGCGCTCTCGGGGTGCTTCTCCGGATAGGCGGAGACCGAGACGTCGAAATCGCCGATGCGGCGGATCGCGGCCGTCAGCTCGGCCCCGTTGGTGTAGCCGTCCGGGTGCGGGCGATAGGCCGCGCCGACCCCGGCGGCGGGATCGCCGCGCAGCGCGACGAAACGGGTGACGCCCATGGCGGCGAAATCGCGGATCACCGCGTCCGCCTCGGCGCGCGTCGCGTCGACGCAGGTCAGGTGCGCGGCCGGCGCGAGGCTCGTCTCGCGCAGGATGCGCCCGACCGTGCGCGCCGTGCGCTCGCGCGTCGAGCCGCCGGCGCCGTAGGTGACGGAGACGTAGCGGGGACCAAGCGGCTCCAGCCGCGTCACCGTCTCCCACAGCCGCTCCTCCATCTCGTCCGTCTTCGGCGGGAAGAACTCGAACGAGACGTTGATCCGGCTGCCGGCGTCGGGGCGGCGGGAAAGGCGGGGATCGGCCATCAGGCGGTCTCCTTCAATTCGGTCTGCAATGTCTGGGGGTCCGCGATCAGCAGCCGGCGGTCGCGGGCCAGCCACAGCTTCACGGTGAGGCCGCCGGCCCCGGCCGGCGCGAAGACGCGGCTCGCCTCGAGGTCGAGGCCCGCTTCCTCCAGCCAATCTTCGATCTGGCGGTCGGAGAAGCCGAGGCGCACATGGGCGTGCTCCTCGCGCAGGAACTCGTGCGCGTGAGGGGCGAAATCGACGATCACCAGCCGCCCCGCGGGCCGCAGCAGCCGCGCCGCTTCGCGGATCGCCACGCCCGGCTCGTCGAGATAATGCAGCACCTGGTGCATGGTCACGAGATCGAAACCGTCGCGCTCGACCGGCGGCGCGTAGATGTCGCCCTGGCGCACCTGCGCATGGGCGACGTCGGCCCGGTCGAGATTGGCGCGCGCCACGGCCAGCATCTCGCGCGACAGGTCGATGCCGACGCCGCGCCGGTAGAGCGGCGCGAAGAGCTCGAGCAGGCGGCCGGTGCCGGTGCCGAGGTCGAGCATCGACTGGAACGGCCGCGTGCCGATCAGCTCCTTCAGCGCCGCCTCGACCGCGCCGTCCGGCGCGTGGAGGGAGCGGATATGGTCCCAGCTCGCGGCGTTGGCGCTGAAATAGTCGGCCGCCCGCTCCTGCCGCTTGCGCTTGACCGCAGCGAGCCGCTCCAGGTCGCGCTCGACCACCGGATCGGCCGGATCGACGCGGCCGATGATGCCGGCGAGGAAATCGCGCTCGGCCTCGCTGTCGGACAGGCGGAAGAACGCCCACGATCCTTCCTGATACCGCTCGACCAGACGCGCCTCCATCAGGAGCTTCAAATGCCGCGAGACGCGCGGCTGCGACTGGGCGAGGATTTCGGTCAGGTCGGTGACGGTGAGATCGCCGCGCGCGAGCAGGAGAAGGATGCGCAGCCGGCTGGATTCGGCCGCGGCCTTCATTGTATCAACCATCACGGTGAGGCCGGTCGAGGGACGTGTCAGCATCCGTTGCTCCAAAACATATAAAGATATATTTATATCGTCCACGCATACGGCGCAAGCGCCATGTCGCTGGAAGACAACAATTCGGCGCAACCGCGCCACGAGGTGAAAGATGAGCGGGCAGGACGACGACGCGACACGGGACGAGGCGCCGCGCGAGGGCGAGATCGCCCTTCCCTTCGACCCGGCCGCGCGCGCGCGCGACGCGGGGCTCGTCTTCATCGGCCGCGTGCGCTCGCCATGGACCAGCCGCGCCGACTGCCCCCGCAACGTCGCGGCGGCGCGCGACAAGGGCCGGGCGGCGAAGGTCGAGATTGCCGCCGACTACCGCGCCGGCCTTTCGGGGCTGGAAGGGGCCACCCATGTCATCGTTCTGACCTGGCTCGACCGGTCGCGGCGCGACCTGATCGTCCAGAAGCCGCGCCATGCGCCGCTGGCGCGCGGCACCTTCGCGCTGCGCTCGCCGGTGAGGCCAAATCCCATCGGCCTGCATATCGTCGGCCTCGCGGGCGTCGACATCGCCGCCGGCATTCTCCATCTCGACGCCATCGACGTCATCGACGGCACGCCCGTCCTCGACATAAAACCCTATTTCCCCGGCACTGACGCGGTGCCCGACGCCGTGGCCGGCAGCTGATGGCGGCGACGACGGGGCGGACCCGCGCCATCGCCCGGGCGCTGACCGCGCTTCTGCCGATGGCGCCCTATGCCGACATCGAGGCGATCCGCGCCGGGGCGGGCGCACGCGACATGCGCGAGATGCCCGCCTCCATCGCCGTCTGGCTCGCCACCATCGCCCATGTCCGCCACGCGCACACCGACTACGACCGGCTGCTGGCCGAAGGCTACGACCGCGACGCTGCCCGCTTCTTCGTCGTCGACGAGATCAACCGGACGTTGACGCGGTGGCGGGCGACACGGCTGCTGGATGGGGAGGAGAGTGAGTAGTGAGTAGTGAGTAGTGAGTAGTGAGTAGTGAGTAGTGAGTAGTGAGTAGTGAGTAGTGAGTAGTGAGTAGTGAGTAGTGAGTAGTGAGTAGAATGGATCGCATCCCTTCGCGAGGGCAATCCCTATTCGCTACTCCCTATTCGCTATTCGCTTTTCCACTACTCACTATTCCCTACTCACTACTCCCTCAATATATCCATTGCTCCGGCACCCGCACCGACACCGCCTCGCCGTTCTCGATGCGGCCCGGCTTTTCCACCCATGCAACGAGGCCGCGCAGGCGCTGGGCCGATTTCGGGAAGGCCAGCGCGCCCGCCTCCGTGTCGGCCATGGCCGCGCGCTCGGCGATCAGGCGGCCGGCGATGCGGCAGGGCTTGTTCTGGCCGTCGACCTTCAGCGTCACCCCGCCGGAGAAGAACAGCAGCGTTCCCGACGGCAGCATCGACAGGCGCGGCACGCCGTCGAGAAGGAGGTTGGCGCCGATCCATTCGGGGCGGATATCGCCAAGCCCCATGCGCCCGGCCACCACGGCGAGCTCGTCCGGCGCGACGATGGAGATCTGGCGCTCGTTGCGCATTTCCGTGCCGCGCGGATACCACGGCTCGCGCCCGCCCGAGCGGCGCGTCGGGCCGGCGTGATAGTCGCCGCCGATGCCGTCGAAGGTAAGGTCGAGCGCCGGGGCGGCGAAGGTCTCGAAACTATTGCCCGGGGCGACGAACGTTCCCGCGACCTTCGCCGCGAGCTTGCGCGCCGGGCGTATCTCGATCTCGTCCTCGCGCATGGGAAATAGCGTCGTCATCGCGGCCCTCGTCCTGCTGAGCGGAGGGAACCCATGCCCGCGCGCGGCGCGCGGGTCCAGTCAAAAACGCTGACGGATCCATTCGCGACCGTGATCGGTCGGCCTCCAGCCTACATCATGCGCAGCAGCGCGCCGCCGATGGAATAGCCCGCGCCGTAGGTGCACAAGAGGCCGTATTCGCCCGCCTTCATGTCGCGATGGTTCTGCGCCAGCGCCACGACCGCGCCGGCGGCGGCGGTGTTGCCCAGCTCCTCCAGCACCATCGGCGCGATGTCGTGGCCGATCTCGCGCCCGAAGGCGAGCTTGAGGATCATCTGGTTCATGCGGGCGTTCGCCTGGTGCAGCCAGAAGCGGCGCACCGTCTGCGGCGTGCGGCCGTGCTCGGCGAGGAAATCGACGATGAAGCGGTGGCTCGCCACCGTCACGTCCTTGAACACCTTGTTGCCCTGCTGCTTGATCAGGTTGCCCTCGGCGCGGATGACGCCGACATCGTCCTGCGCGGCGCGGTTGAGGTAGCCGAAATTCGAGCGGATGTTGTTGGAGAACTGCGTCCAGTTGCGCGTGTCCAGCACCTCGAAGCGGCCCGCCGTCGTCTCACCCTCCTCGGCCGCCTCGATGAGCAGCGCGGTCGCCGCGTCGCCGAAGATGAAATGCGTCTGCCGGTCGCGGAAATTCAGATGCGCGGTGATCAGCTCCGGCGTGACGACGAGGGCGCGGCGATGCGCCCCCGCCCGCACGAGGTTGAACGCCGTGTGGAGGCCGCCCGCCGCCGACGAGCAGCCGAGCGACAGGTCGAACGCCGCGCCCTTCGCGCCGATCGCCTGCTGGATCTCGATGCCGATCGACGGATACATGCGCTGGAGATGCGAGGAGGCGCAGATAACGAGGTCGACGCTCTCGGCCGCGACGCCGGCGTCGTCGAGCGCGGCGCGCGCGGCCGCGGCGCCGAACTCGGCCAGCACCGAAAGCGCGTCGTCGTCGCGCGCGGGGATGCGCGGCGTCATGCGCTCGACGTCGAGGATGCCGTCGCGCGTATGGACATGGCGGCGCTTGATGCCGGAGGCGTGGTAGATGAAATCGGCGCTCGATTTCAGCAGCGGCTCCTCCCCGCGCGCCGCGCGCTTCGGGTTCTCGCTATCGACCCATGCGTTGAAGCAGTCGACCAGCTCCTCGTTGGAAATGGAGGCTTCCGGTATGGAAACGCCGATACCGCTGATGATGACGCGTTTCATGACCCTGTCCCGAACATGCGGCGATGCGCGCGCCAGAGCCGCCGCCCCGCGCGACAGCTAGAATTATGCCGATTGCCTTTACGGCAGATTAACCGTGGCGGCGCGGCGGGGCTTTCCTACCAGGCGCAGATGCGGGTGCTGGTTTGCGGGTTCGACCAGCAGGCGCCGTCGTCGCGCTGGCGCACATAGAGGCCCGGCAGCGCGACGCTGCGGCCGCTGAGGCTGACGAAGCTGGCGGCAAAGCCGGGGCTATCGATCCACAGCGTATAGGTGGGATAGCCGCGCGCGGAAATCTCGAAGCTGCCCTGCCGGTCCAGCCCCTTGAAGTCGCACGGGTAGTAGCCGTCGTCGGTGGTGAAGCAGCGCGCCGGCTTGGCGGAGGCGGGAAGCGCCCCGGCGGCGATGCCCGCCGCCAGGACGAAGGAGAGAACGAAGACCCTGCGCATGGATCGATCCTCCGGACGAAGCGCCGATCCTACCGCGTCAGGCGCTTGTATGTCACGCGCTTGGGGTTCACCGAATCGGGGCCGAGGCGGCGGATCTTGTCGGCTTCGTAGTCCTCGAAGTTGCCCTCGAACCATTCGACATGGCTGTCGCCCTCGAAGGCGAGGATGTGGGTGGCGAGGCGGTCGAGGAACATGCGGTCGTGGCTGATGATGACGGCGCAGCCGGCGAAGTTCTCCAGCGCGTCTTCCAGCGCGGCCAGCGTCTCGGTGTCTAGGTCGTTGGTCGGCTCGTCGAGCAACAGGACGTTGCCGCCGGTCTTAAGCATCTTGGCGAGATGTACGCGGTTGCGTTGGCCGCCCGAGAGGTTGCCGACCTTCTGCTGCTGGTCACCGCCGCGGAAATTGAAGGACGAGCAGTAGGCGCGCGTGTTGGCCTCGTGCTTGCCGAGCTTCACCACCTCGGCGCCGCCGGAAATCTCTTCCCATACGGTCTTGTCGGGGTCGAGCGCGTCGCGGCTCTGGTCGACATAGCCGAGCTTCACCGTCTCGCCGACGCGAACGGTTCCCTTGTCCGGGGTTTCCTGACCGGTGATCATCTTGAACAGCGTCGTCTTGCCCGCGCCGTTCGGCCCGATCACGCCGACGATGCCGCCGGGCGGCAGCTTGAAGGAGAGATCGTCGATCAGGAGCCGCTCGCCGAAACCCTTGGAGATGCCCTCGATCTCGATGACGACGTTGCCGAGGCGCTCACCATGCGGGATGACGATCTGCGTGTCGGTCGGACGGCGGCTGTCGGCCGCGTCCAGAAGGTCCTGGAACGCCTGGATACGCGCCTTCGACTTGGTCTGGCGCGCCTTGGGGCTGGAGGCGATCCACTCGCGCTCGCGGCTGATCGCGCGCTGGCGCGCATCGTCTTCCCGGCCTTCCTGCTTGAGGCGCTTGGCCTTGGCTTCGAGATAGGCCGTGTAGTTGCCTTCGTACGGGATGCCCCGGCCGCGATCCAGCTCGAGAATCCAGCCGGTGACGTTGTCGAGGAAGTAGCGGTCGTGGGTGATGATCATCACCGCGCCCTTGTAGGCGCGCAGGTGCTTTTCCAGCCACGCCGTGGTCTCGGCGTCGAGATGGTTGGTCGGCTCGTCGAGGAGGAGCAGATCCGGCTCGGAAAGCAAGAGCCGGCACAGCGCGACGCGCCGGCGCTCGCCGCCCGACAGCTTGGTGACGTCCGCGTCCTTGGGCGGGCAGGCCAGCGCCTCCATCGCCATCTCGACCTGCTGCTCGAGGTCCCACAGGTTGAGGCGATCCATCTCGTCCTGGAGATGGGCCGATTCGTCCGCCGTCTCGTCGGAATAGTTCATCATCAGCTCGTTGTAGCGCTCGATGATGGCGGTCTTCTTCGCCACGCCTTCCATGACGTTGCCGAAGACGTTGAGAGCGGGGTCGAGTTCGGGCTCCTGCGCGAGATAGCCGACGGTCGCACCCTCGGCGAGCCACGCTTCGCCGCTCCACTCCTTGTCGAGCCCGGCCATGATCTTGAGGATAGTCGACTTGCCGGCGCCGTTGGGGCCGAGAATGCCGATCTTGGCGTCGGGGTAGAAGGAGAGATGGATGTTCTCCAGCACCTTCTTGGCGCCGTAGGCCTTGGTCAGGCCCGACATGTGATAGATGAACTGGCGTGCCATGGCGCGCGAAGACTCCGTTGTTCCTGTCAGGGAAGGAATGGTTGGCGCGTATGTAGGCGATAGCGCCGGGAAGGGCAATCCGTGCCTAGTGCGGCGGAGGCGGCGTCACCGGGGGAGCAGAAGCCGAGGCGGGGGTCCGGGCCGGGGCGGCGGCTTCCGGCGCGGGCGCCGCGCAGTGCTGCGTCCGCATCGCGCCCTCGATGGCGACGATCTCGCCCTTGTGCAGGGCCACCAGCCCCTCCTTGTCGCCGCCGGAGAGCGAGCTGACCGGAACGCCGATGAAGAATACGCCGACGGCGTCGCCGGTCGCGGCCTGCTTCTGCTGCTGCGACACCGCGGCAAGGGCGGCTGCGGAGCGCCGGTGCTCGACGACGAGCTGGTCGCAGGAAAGCCCGGCATAGGCGTTGACCGGCATCGAGATCGGCGCAATCGCGTCGGGGTTCTTCGCGCAGCCCGCCAGAGTGCCGGCCAGCATGCCCGCCAGAACCGGCAGGACGAGGCCAATCCTGTTCGCCTTCATGCCGGCTCCCCTCCCCGGACACCACCCACGCGCCAAGTGAAAGCCTTTGCCGGCGCGCCGTCAAGCACGGGTTAAGATTCCGTGAACGCCTTATGAACGCGGGGTTCAGGACCGGTTCCGGATGGGTGGGCGAGTGTGGGGACGTTGAAACGAACCCCACCCCAAGGAGGAAAGACCATGACCCGCAAGTTCTTCATCACCGCCGCTGCCGCCGCCATCGTCGCCCTCGGCGCCCTGCCGGCTTCCGCCAACAGCGTCTGGCTCGACCAGTACGGCTTCGGCAATTCGGCCGGCGGCGCGCAGTCCGGCACCGGCAACGCCATCGGCGTATTCCAGAACGGCGTCTTCAACGGCGCGGTCAGCCAGCAGCACGGCCACGGCAACGTCTCGGCCATCGGCCAGGACGGCTTCAACAACAGTGCCGACAGCTACCAGCAGGGCAATTTCAATCAGGGCGGCGTCGCCCAGTTCGGATCGAACCACAACTCGATCCTCGTGCAGGACGGCAACGGCAACATCGCCGCCGGCGTCCAGGTCGGCAACGGATGCGACGCCGCGGTGGCGCAGACCGGCAGCGGCAACGTCGCGGCCTTCGTCCAGACCTGCCCGTAACCTTTCCCGGCATCGAGCCCAGCCGCCGGAGAGCCCCCATCTCCGGCGGCTTCGCGCCCCTGAGAAACCACAGGAGAACGACCATGACCGAAAGCACCAAGCATTATTCGATCTGGGCAGCCTCGATGGTCGCCAGCCTCGCCACCGCCTTCGCCGCCGTCGGCGCGGTCAGCGCCAGCCGCGCCGGTGCCGACAGGATGCATTGCGAGATCGTCGCCAGCGCCTCGCGCGGCATCGTCACGCTCGAAGGCCGCGCCGAGGGCGCGGAGGCGCTGTCCGGCTCGTACCGCTTCGAGGTGTCGGGCGCGGGCACGCAGGTCCGGCAGGGCGGCCCGTTCGGCGCGGCGGCCGGCGCCAGCGCCACCCTCGGCTCGGTCCAGCTCGGCGGCAGCGGCCCCTATCACGCCACGCTGGAAATCAACGCCAATGGCGAGACCGTGCAATGCGCGGAATGGACGGGCGGCGCGCTCTGATTCATCGTGTCGAGGACCTTCTCCAAGCCCCGGATTTCCGGGGCTTTTTTCTGTCCGGACATCCACGGTCCGGATTCGTTAACGACCCATGAACGGCAGGTTCCGATCCGGTTCAGGCGCTTCCTGCGAAGCTCTCCTAGTCGAATTCAGCCCACGATCCAGAGAGGAGAACCACCATGACCCGCACCGCCCCTGCCACCGTCAAGTCCTCGCTCAAGGCAGCCGCCCTCGCCGCCGCGCTCGGCATGGCCGCCCTTGCCGCGCCCGCCCATGCCGGCGGCTCGGTCAGCGTCACCGTCACCCCGACCAATGCCGGCGAGGCGCAGGCCATGCGCACCGGCCTTGCGCTCTATTCCATGGTCAACGGCTTCACCGGCGGCTCCGGCATCAAGCAGGTCGGCTTCGGCAACGCCGCCGGCCTCGCCCAGACCGGCGGCGGCAATGTCGGCGTCGTCCACCAGCAGGGCTCCGGCCACACCGGCACGCTGAGCCAGAACGGCAACGGCAACGCCCACGGCCTGTTCCAGTTCGGCAAGAACACCGACAGCCACGTCACCCAGAACGGCAATGGCGACACCGGCGCGACCTTCGTCTTCGGCTTCTGAAGCGCCGCGAAAGCGATCGCAGCGGCCGCGCGGCCTTGACCGCGCGGCCGTTTCGCCGTCACCTTCCGTAGACAGGAAAAGGGGGCGGCCATGGGCTTCGACACCGCGCGCAGGATCGCGTCGCCGACCGGCGCGACGCTCAACCTCTACACCGCGCTGCCGCCGGGCGCGCCGCGCGCCGTGGTCCAGGTCAATCACGGCCTCGCCGAGCACGCCGCCCGCTACGGCCGCTTCGCCCGCTTTCTCGCCGGCCACGGCTTCGCCACCTACGCCCACGACCATCGCGGCCACGGCGCGACCACCGCGCCCGGCGCAACGCTCGGCTCGTTCGGCGGCGGGGCGGACACCGTCATCGCCGACGTCGCCGCCGTCCACGACCTGATCGGCGAAGAGCAGCCGGGCCTGCCTGTCATCGTCTTCGGCCATTCGATGGGCGCGCTGATCGCGCTGAACTTCGTGTTCCGCCATCACGGCCGCATCGCCGGAACCGCGATCTGGAACGGCAATTTCTCGGCCGGCCTCCTCGGCCGGCTGGCGCAGGCCGTGCTGGCGTGGGAGACTTTCCGGCTCGGCTCGGACGTTCCCTCGCGCATCCTGCCGCGGCTGACCTTCCAAGACTGGGCGAGGAAGGTGACGGACGGGCGCACGCCATTCGACTGGCTCTCGCGCGACCACGCGCAAGTCGACGCCTATGTCGCCGACCCGCTCTGCGGCTTCGACGCCTCGGTCGGGATGTGGAAAGGCGTGTTCGAGCTGGTCTTCGCCGGCGCGGACGACCGCAACTTCGCCGGCGTGCCGCGCGGCCTGCCGTTCCACATCGTCGGCGGCGCGAAGGATCCGGCGACGGATTTCGCAAAAGCGACCGAGCATCTGGCCGGCCGCCTGCGCCGGATGGGCTTTTCGAATCCCGTTTCAAGGGTTTACGCTCAGACCCGGCACGAATCCCTCAACGAGTTGAATCGAGACGTCATCATGGAGGATTTCGCCGAATGGGCCGAAGGCGTCGTTGCCGGCGGCGAGGCGGGTCATGACGGGCGCGCATGATCCCATGCCGAGATTTCGGATACCCCGCCGCCGCGCGATCTGATACCCCTCGGCCACGCTGAAATGGAGGCTGCCTCAGTCATGGCCGAAGCGCCGCTCAAGGGTATCCGCGTCATCGAGCTCGCGCGCATCCTCGCCGGGCCGTGGGCCGGGCAGCTCCTCGCCGATCTCGGCGCGGACGTGGTCAAGGTCGAGAACCCGGACGGTGGCGACGACACCCGCAAATGGGGCCCGCCCTTCGTGATGAGCCATGACGGCGAGAACCTTTCGGCCGCCTACTACCATTCCTGCAACCGCGGCAAGCGCTCGATCGCCGTCGATTTCTCGACGCCGGAGGGCGCCGACATCGTGCGCCGGCTCGTGGCCGATGCCGACGTGCTGATCGAGAACTTCAAGCTCGGCGGCCTGAAGAAATACGGGCTCGACTACGAGAGCCTCCGCGCGATCAACCCGCGCCTCGTCTATTGCTCGATCACCGGCTTCGGCCAGGACGGCCCCTACGCGCCGCGCGCCGGCTACGACTTCATCATCCAGGCGATGAGCGGGCTGATGTCGATCACCGGCGAGCCCGGCCGCGAGCCGCAGAAGGCGGGCGTCGCCGTCTCCGACATCTTCACCGGGCTCTACTCGGTCATCGCCATCCAGGCGGCGCTGCGCCACGCCGAGGCGACCGGCGAGGGCCAGCACATCGACATGGCGCTCTACGACTCGCAGATTTCGGTGCTGGCCAACCAGAACCTCAACTATCTGGTCTCCGGCAACTCGCCGGTGCAGATGGGCAATGCCCACATGAACATCGCGCCGTACGAGGTGGTCCCGGTCAGGGACGGTCACATCATCCTCGCCGTCGGCAATGACGGCCAGTTCCAGCGTTTCTGCGCCGCCACCGGCATGGACAAGGCCGCCGCCGACCCCGACTTCGCCACCAACCCGCTCCGCGTGAAGAACCGCGTGCGGCTGCGCGCGGAAGTCGTCGCTGTCACCCAGACATGGGATCGCGAGGCGCTGCTTGCCGCGCTGGAAAAGGCGGCCGTGCCCGCCTCCCCGATCAACACCATCGGCCAGATGTTCGACGACCCGCAGACGAAGGCGCGCGGCATGCGCCTCGATCTCGATGACGGGCTCGGCAACGCGCTGCCCTCCGTGCGCGCGCCGATGGTGATGAGCGCGACCCCGCTGGCCTACGAGCGCCCCTCGCCGCGCCTCGGCCAGCACACCGAAGAAATCCTCGCGGAACTGGAGAAGAGCGGCAAATGAGAACCGGCGGACAACTCATCGTCGACGCGCTTGAAGCCAACGGCGTCGACAGGCTCTATTGCGTGCCGGGCGAAAGCTATCTCGCCGTGCTCGACGCGCTGCACGATTCGAAGATCGAGACCATCGTCTGCCGCCAGGAAGGCGGCGCGGCGATGATGGCCGACTGCTACGGCCGGCTCGCCGGCAAGCCGGGCATCTGCTTCGTCACCCGCGGGCCCGGCGCCACCAACGCCTCGGCCGGCGTCCACATCGCGGCGCAGGATTCGATCCCGATGATCCTGTTCATCGGCCAGATCGGCCGCGGCATCAAGGAGCGCGAGGCGTTCCAGGAGGTCGACTACAAGGCGTTCTACGGCTCGATCGCCAAATGGGTGGTCGAGATCGACGACGCCCGCCGCGTTCCCGAACTCGTCACCCGCGCCTTCGCCGTCGCCACCTCCGGCCGTCCCGGCCCGGTCGTGATCTCGCTGCCCGAGGACATGCTGACCGACGAGGTCGAGGCGCCCGCGCCGCTGCCCTACACGCCCGTCGAGACACGCCCCGGCGAACCGGAAATAGAGGCGCTTTGCGCTCTGCTCGACAAGGCAGAGCGGCCCTTCGTCATCCTCGGCGGCACGCGCTGGACCGAGGAAGCGGTCAAGCAGATGTGCGGCGCGCTGGAGCGCTGGTCGCTGCCCGTCGGCTGCTCGTTCCGGCGACAGGCATTGTGCGACCAGCTCCATTCCAGCTATGCCGGCGACGTCGGCATCGGCGTCAACCCCAAGCTCGGCGCCTATATCAAGGCGGCCGATCTCGTGGTTCTGGTCGGCTGCCGTTTCGGCGAGATGCCGTCGTCCGACTACTCGCTGCTGAAGAGCCCCTACCCCGACCAGAAGCTGGTCCACATCTATCCCGACCCGGAAGAGCTGGGCCGCGTCTATCGCCCCACCGTGGCCATCAACGCGACGCCTTCGGCCTTCGCTTCGGCCTTCGCCGCCACCGCACCGAGGAAGACGCCGGTCTGGGCGAACCGCACCGAGGAGTTGCACCAGAGCTTTCTCGAATGGTCGACGCCGCCGGCGACCGGCCCCGGCAAGGTGCTGATGGGGCCGATCATGGCGCATCTGGAAAAGGTGCTGCCGGAAGACGTCGTCATCTGCAACGGCGCCGGCAACTTCGCCACCTGGATGCACCGCTACCACCGCTACCGGCGCTTCAACACGCAGGCGGCCCCCACCTCCGGCTCGATGGGCTACGGCATGCCGGCAGGCGTCGCCGCCAAGCACCTGTTCCCGGAACGCGAGGTCATCGTCTGGGCCGGCGACGGCGACTTCATGATGCACGGGCAGGAATTCGCCACCGCAGTGCAGTACGGCTTGCCCGTCATCGTCGTCATCCTCAACAACGGCATCTACGGCACCATCCGCATGCATCAGGAACGCGAATATCCCGGCCGCGTTTCCGGCACCACGCTCAAGAACCCGGATTTCGCGGCGCTCGCCCGCGCCTATGGCGGCCATGGCGAGACGGTGACGGAAACCGCCGAATTCGCCCCCGCCTTCGAGCGCGCGCGGGCGAGCGGCGTGCCCGCCACTATCGAGGTCAAGCTCGACCCCGAGGCGATCACGCCGACGCGCACCTTGACCGACATCCGCGAGGGGCGCTGACCTAACAGCTCAGCCTTCCCAGCGGCGGGAAAAACCTTCCGTGTCGGTGAGCGGCGGCAGGCCGGCGGCGTCGAGCCAGGACTCGCTCGGCCCGGCCAGCGCGCGATAGATGCCGTGCGCCAGCTCGCGCGCGTCGGCCCCCGGCCAGTCGCGCGGCAGGAGCCTTTCGGGAAGGCCGGGATCGCGCAGGACGATGCGCCGCCATTCGTGGATCAGCAGCGTGCGGGCGGCGATGGCGTCGAGCGGCAGCGGCCGTGCCCCGGCCGCGAGCGCCGCATGCAGCGGCGAGAACGCCGCGGCGAAGGCGCGGTAGGCGGCGGCGGTTTCCTGCGACGGCCACAGGGCATGCAGCGTCTCCGGGTGCTCGGCGCTGGCGCCGCGCACCACGAACAGGCCCGAAAGCCCGGCCGAGGCATCCGGCGCGCCCGCCGTCTCCGGCCTCAGGAACACGCCCTGCGCCGCCTTGACGAAACCGAGCGCCTCGAGCTCGGCCGTATCCGCATTGACCGTCCCCGGCGGCACGACGGCGACGGTCCAGCCCCCGTCCCAGCCCGGCGCGCCGCCGGCATAGATGCGCCGGGTCGCGAGGTCGAAGGCGTGGCGGCCGTGGCGGCCGAGGCTGAAGAAGGAATTGCGCCCCTGCCGCTCCCGCTCGACCCAGCCGTCGGAGGCAAGCCGCGACATGGCGGTGCGCACCGCCCCGGCCTCGACGCCCAGCCGTCCGACGATCTCCTGAAGCACGACAAGCGGCACCCGCCCGCCGCGCGGGGCGACGGCGTCGCCGAAGACGGTGACGACCAGCGACCAGACGCGCAGCCGGGCGCGCGCCTGGACCCGGGCGTTCAGCGCGTCGAGGACGGCGGCGATTCCAGCATCCTTGGTCATGGCAGACTGATGCCAGCCGGACGGGCGCGCCGGCAACAGCAAAATTCTCGTTCCGTGTCTTGAACCGGAGAAGGATTGCTCCCATGTAAAATCGCCTGCGGAAAAAATCCGGCTCCGGGCGACATGCGGCGTGGCCACGCCGCATCTTCATAAGAGTGGGACAACAACATGGAAATTTTCACGCCCGAGGGCTTTTCCGCCCTCCTGCAGGTGATCGCCATCGATCTGGTGCTGGCCGGCGACAATGCGGTGGTGATCGGCCTCGCCGCGGCGGGCCTTCCCGCCAACCAGCGCGCCAAGGCCATCCTCATCGGCATCATCGCCGCCACCGTTCTGCGCATCGCCTTCGCCAGCATCACGGTCCAGCTTCTCAGCATCATCGGCCTTCTCCTCGTCGGCGGCATCCTGCTTCTGTGGGTGTGCTGGAAGATGTGGCGCGAGTTGCGCACGCCGCATCACGAGGCCCATGCCGCGCAGGAGGCGCTGGCCGGGGAAGACCTCGACAAGAGCGGCGCCGTCGCCGACGGCGCGCCGCGCAAGACGCTGAAGCAGGCCGCGATCCAGATCATCATCGCCGACGTGTCGATGTCGCTCGACAACGTGCTGGCGGTTGCGGGCGCGGCGCGCGACCACCCGACCGTGCTCATCATCGGTCTCGTGCTTTCCATCGCGCTGATGGGCATCGCCGCCAGCTTCATCGCCCGGCTGCTCGAGAAGCATCGCTGGATCGCCTATGTCGGCCTCGTCATCATCCTCTATGTCGCGCTGGAAATGATCTATCGCGGCGCGCTGGAGGTCTGGCCGGTCGTGGCCGCCGCCTGACGACAGGCTCGGCAAGAACCAAGCCCGCCGCCTCCCGGACAGGAAGGCGGCGGGCTTTTTCATGCCTGTGGGGGCTACTACTCCTCGAAATGCTTGCCTTCGAGCGTCCGCGACGCGCCGCGGAATTCGGCGATCAGCTTGCCGTTCTGGTCGGTGACGCGCACGTCGCACAGGCCCGAGCGGCCGAAGAGCGCGATCTCGCGCGCCTCGGCCTTCAGCCGGTCGCCGAGCCGGCCGGGCGCGACATAGGTGATGGTGTTGTGCTGGGCCACCGCCAGCCTGTTGTGCGAGTTGCAGGCGAAGGCGAAGGCCGAATCCGCCAGCGTGAAGATGTAGCCGCCATGGCAGATGTCGTGGCCGTTGGTGTGGTGCGCCTCGACGGTGAAGGACAGCGTCGCCGTCCCCGGCCCGACCTCGTCGAGGCTCATCCCCAGCCATTTCGAGGCGTCGTCGCGCGCCCACATGGCGTCCGCGCTCTTGCGTGCGATTTCCTCCGGCGACAGCGCCATGCCTTCCTCCTCCCCAGATGCGAAGTCACGAACTCACCATAAACCGTCCGGTCGGTCAATAATACTTCGGGAACTTCATTCAGGAAGCACGGCCGTTCGCGATCGACCCCTGCCCTTCAAAGGAAAAGGGGCGGTCTCCCGCCCCTTCCCGTTCGCGGTTCTTCATGCGCCGGAGAGGCCTCAGCCGCCGAACGCCTTGTCGGTGACGGCGTGGGTCCACGCGCCTTCCGGCTTCTTGGCGATCACCGGCTCGTCGCCGCCGGTCAGCAGCGTCTCGACGGTGCGCTCGTAGTCGGCCGGGTCGAGCGCGCCGTTGGAGCCGGCCGTCAGCTTGGCCACCTCGCGCGCCATGCGCTTCTGGTGATGCTCCTGCTGCGCACCGGTCTCGTCGTTCTCGAGCACGATCTCGGCCGCCTCGTCCGGGTTCTCCTCGGCATATTTCCAGCCCTTCATCGACGCCTTGACGAAGCGAGCCATCTTGTCGACGAAGGCCTCGTCGGCGAGGTTCTGCTCCAGCACCCAAAGGCCGTCCTCCAGCGTCGCGACGCCCTGGTCCTCGTATTTGAAGGTGATGAGCTCGTCTTCCTTGATGCCGGCGTCGATGACCTGCCAGTACTCGTTATAGGTCATCACCGAGATGCAGTCGGCCTGCTTCTGGAGCAGCGGATCGACGTTGAAGCCCTGCTTCAGCACGTTGACGCCGTCGGCCCCGCCCTGCGTCGGGATGCCGAGCTTGTTCATCCAGTTCATGAACGGATATTCGTTGCCGAAGAACCAGACGCCGAGCGTCCGGCCCTTGAAGTCCTCCGGCCCGGTGATGCCGGTGGATTTGAGGCACGTCAGCATCATGCCCGACGACTTGTAGGGCTGGGCGATGTTGACGAGCGGCACGCCGCGCTCGCGCGTCGCCAGCGCCGCCGGCATCCATTCGACGATGACGTCGGCGCCGCCGCCGGCGATCACCTGCGGCGGGGCGATGTCCGGCCCGCCCGGCTTGATCTCGACGTCGAGGTTCTCCTCTTCGTAGAAGCCCTTTTCCTTGGCGACGTAGTAACCGGCGAACTGCGCCTGCGTCACCCATTTGAGCTGGAGCGTGACCTTGTCCGCGGCAAGGGCCTGGAACGCGGCCAGCGACATCGCGCCGGCGAGAAGTGCAACTGCTGTTTTTTTCATTGTTTCACCCTCTGAGGTAGCGCCTATCCACCACGGACAGACGGATGCCAGAACGTCACGGCCCTCTCGGCGAGGGACACGACCCCGTAGAAGACGGAGCCCGCGACCGCCGCGACTGCGATCTCCGCCCAGACCATGTCGACATTCATCCGCCCGACCTCGGTCGAGATGCGGAAGCCCATGCCGACGATGGGCGTGCCGAAGAACTCGGCGACGATGGCGCCGATCAGCGCCAGCGTCGAATTGATCTTCAGCGCGTTGAAGATGAACGGGGCGGCCGCCGGCAGGCGCAGCTTGATGAGCGTCTGCCAGTAGCCCGCCGCATAGGTGCGCATCAGGTCGCGGTCGATCGACGAGGAGGCCGCCAGGCCCTGCACCGTGTTCACCAGCATCGGGAAGAAGGTCATGATGATGACCACCGCCGCCTTGGACGGCCAGTCGAAGCCGAACCACATCACCATGATCGGCGCGACGCCGATGATCGGCAGCGCCGAGACGAAATTGCCGAGCGGCAAGAGCCCGCGCTGCAGGAAGGGCGAGCGGTCGATCAGGATGGCGACGAGGAAGCCGCAGCCGCAGCCGAGCACGTAGCCGATCAGCACCGCCTTCAGGAACGTCTGCTGGAAGTCGGCCCACAGGATCGGCACCGAGCCGACGATGCGCGCCCAGATCATCGACGGAGGCGGCAAGAGCACCGAGGGGATCTGGAAGCCGCGCACGATGCCTTCCCAAAGCGCCAGAACCGCGATGCCGAACACGGTCGGCACCACGATGCCGATCAGCCGGCGCAAGGTCGACGAACGCGGCTCGAACCGCACCAGCCATTCGTTGAACGCCCAGGCGATGGCCCAGAACAGGAGCGCGAGGATGAGCGGCGTCATGGCGCCATCCCCATGCGCTTCAGCACCATGCGGTGACCGGCGCCGACGATGGCGACGAGGACGGCGGCCAGCGCCGCGGCCATGAACAGCGCCGACCAGATCTGCACCGTCTGGCCGTAATAGGAGCCGGCGAGCAGGCGCGCGCCAAGGCCAGCCACCGCGCCGGTCGGCAATTCGCCGACGATGGCGCCGACGAGGCTGATCGCCACCGCTACCTTGAGCGAGGTGAACAGATAGGGCATCGCGCTCGGCCAGCGCAGCTTCCAGAAGGTCTGGACGGCGCTGGCATTGTAGGTGCGCATCAGGTCGAGCTGGATCACCTCGGGGCTGCGCAGCCCCTTGACCATGCCGACGACGACCGGGAAGAACGAGAGATAGGTCGAGATCAGCGCCTTGGGCAGCAGCCCGGTCAGGCCGACCGCGTTGAGCACCACGATGATCATCGGCGCGATGGCAAGGATGGGGATGGTCTGGCTCGCCACCACCCACGGCATCACCGACTTGTCCATCGCCCGGTTGTGGACGATGAACACGGCGAGCACGATGCCGAGCAAGGTGCCGAGCACGAAGCCGAGCAGCGTCGACGACAGCGTGATCCACGCATGGTAGAGGAGGCTGCGCCGCGAGGTCGGCGCGACCTCGACCGTCGTGCGCCACATCTCGGCGAACACCTGATGCGGGCTCGGCAGCACCGGCCGCTCCTGCGCCAGCGTGTCGCGCACGAGATCGGCGAACATCCACGCCTGCCCCGCCCGCTCGTAGACGCCAAGCTGCCACGGCATGTTGAGCCAGACGGCAAAGCCGTACCACAGCGCGACGATCGCGGCGACGACGATCGCCACCGGCAGCGCGTTGCCGGCGGCGAGCCGCGAGACGAGACCGGGCCGCGCCGCGGGTTCCTGTGCGGCAAGCGCGCTCATGGCGCGTACCTGCGGGCCAGGCGCTGCCCCTCACCTGCCTGCCGGCATCCTCTCCCCGTGAACGGGGAGAGGAGGACTGGCCGCAACCTCGCCGCTTCCCCTTCTCCCCGTTCACGGGGAGAAGGTGCCCGAAGGGCGGATGAGGGGCGGCGCAGGCCTCTACTCGTCATAGCTGTGCCCCGCGCGCAGGCCCGCGCGCACCCGCGCGGCGATCTCGAGGAATTCGGGCGACTCGCGGATGTCGAGCGGCCGCTCCTTCGGCAGGGTCGAGTGGATCACGTCCGTCACCCTGCCGGGGCGCGGCGACATGACAACGATCTTGGTCGACAGATACACCGCCTCGGGGATCGAGTGGGTGACGAAGCAGATCGTCTTCTTCGTCCGTGCCCACAGCTCCAGAAGCTGCTCGTTCAGATGATCGCGCACGATCTCGTCGAGCGCGCCGAACGGCTCGTCCATCAGCAAAAGGTCTGCATCGAAGGCGAGCGCGCGGGCGATCGAGGCGCGCTGCTGCATGCCGCCGGAAAGCTGCCACGGGAACTTCTTCTCGAAGCCGGAGAGGTTGACCAGCGACAGCGTGCGGGCGATCCGCTCCCTGACCTCGGCCCTGGGATAGCCCATGATCTCCAGCGGCAGCGCCACGTTGCGCTCGATGGTGCGCCACGGGAACAGGCCCGCCGCCTGGAACACGTAGCCGTAGGAGCGCGCCTCGCGCGCCGCCCGCGGCGTCATGCCGTTGACGAGGATCGACCCTTCAGTCGGCTGCTCGAGGTCGGCGATGACCCGCAGGAACGTCGTCTTGCCGCAGCCCGACGGGCCGATGAAGGAGACGAACTCGCCCTTGTCGATGGCGAGGTCGACGTCGGACAGCGCGTGGACCGGCCCGTCATTGGTCTCGAAGGTAAGGCCGAGCTTCGATGCCGCGATCACCGTTGCCGGCGCGGTCGCGGGGTTCGTCGTGGCTGGCTCGATATGGCTGGCGGGTGCGTTCATGGGGCGGCCGTCAAACCCCGCTCGCCGGAATGCCGCTGCGCTCGATCGCGCGCGGGGCGACCAGCTCCTTCCAGGTCGACAGCGCCTTGTTGACCGCCATGTGCGGCTGGCGCGCCACGAACTCGCCATGGCCGGGCTTCGCCTCGACCCTGCCTTCCTCGACCACCGGCTCGCCGCGGGTGAAGACGAAGCGCGGCAGGCCCCTGACCTCGACGCCCTCGAACACGTTGTAGTCGATGACCGACTGCTGCGATTTCGCCGAGATGGTCTTCGTCCGCTCCGGATCCCAGACGATGATGTCCGCGTCGGCGCCTTCGAGGATCGCACCCTTTTTCGGATACATGTTCAGGATCTTGGCGATGTTGGTCGAGGTGACGGCGACGAACTCGTTGGGCGTCAGCCGGCCGGTGTTGACGCCGCGGGTCCACAAGACGGGCAGCCTGTCCTCCAGCCCGCCGGTGCCGTTCGGTATCTTGGTGAAATCGCCGACGCCATAGCGCTTCTGGTCGGTGGTGAAGGCGCAATGGTCCGTCGCCACCACCTGCAAGGAGCCGGCGGCGAGCCCGGCCCACAGCGAATCCTGATGCTGTTTGTTGCGGAAGGGCGGGCTCATCACGCGCCGCGCCGCGTGGTCCCAGTCCTTGTCGAAATATTCGCCCTCGTCGAGCACGAGGTGCTGGATGAGCGGCTCGCCGAACACGCGCATGCCCTTCTGCCGTGCGCGGCGGATCGCCTCGTGGCTCTGCTCGCAGGAGGTGTGGACGACATAGAGCGGCACGCCCGCCATGTCAGCGATCATGATCGCGCGGTTGGTCGCCTCGCCCTCCACCTCCGGCGGGCGCGAATAGGCGTGCGCCTCCGGGCCGTTGTTGCCCTCGGCGAGCAGCTTCTGCGACAGCGCCGCGACCACGTCGCCGTTCTCGGCATGGACGAGCGGCAGCGCGCCGAGCTCGGCGCAGCGCTGGAACGAGGCGAACATCTCGTCGTCGTTGACCATCAGCGCGCCCTTGTAGGCCATGAAGTGCTTGAAGGAGGTGATGCCGCGCTTGACCACTTCCGGCATCTCGTCGAACACCTCTTTCCCCCACCAGGTGATCGCCATGTGGAAGGAATAGTCGGCGCAGGCGCGGGTCGATTTGTTGTCCCACATCGCCATCGCCTCGATGAGCGACTGGCCGGGCGAAGGCAGGCAGAAATCGACCACCATGGTCGTGCCGCCGGACAGCGCGGCGCGCGTGCCGCTCTCGAAATCGTCGGCCGAATAGGTGCCCATGAACGGCATTTCGAGATGGGTGTGCGGGTCGATGCCGCCCGGCATCACGTAGCAGCCGGTGGCGTCGTATTCGTGGTCGCCGTGGAGATCATGGCCGATGCCGACGATCCTGCCGCCCTTGATCAGCACGTCTGCCTTGTATGTGCGGTCGGCGGTGACGATGGTTCCGTTCTTGATGACCTTTGTCATGTCGTTCCCCTGTTATGGCCGCAGCCGGCGCGGCCGCCGGCTGCGGATGTCTTTTATGAGCGCGTCGAGCGTGCCGTAGATCGGCACCACGACGGCGAAGCTCGCCGACCGGAACTGGTGGCCGGCGGACTGGCAGACAGTCGCCATCCGCTCCTGGTAGTGTGGCGTAAGCCAGATGCGGGCGAAACCCAGAAACTGCACCACGACGTCCTCGCGCAGGTTCATGATGCGCGAGTGGTTGGCGCGGAAGATCGAGAAGGCGGCGTAGAGCGCGGTCAGAACCGACAGGCCGAAGATGATGACGAGGAAGGTCGGGTCGCCGGTGTAGCTGCCGGAAACCATGGCGTAGGCCCAGGCCAGCGCCGAGAACAGGACGAAGGTCTTGGCGATGCGGAAGCCCGAATTGATGCCTTCCAGCTCTGCGCGATACTTGTCCTCGATCTGCTGCTCGATCTCGCGCAGCTTCTTCTTGAACTCGTAGAGGCGCTGGTTCTCCTCGTCGGTGTGCTCCTCGCCGCGTGCCTCGCCGAGAATGTCGAACGCTTTCAGCGTCATCTCGTCGATGGCCGACCAGCCCGGCAGCGGCAGGATCGCCGGCGGCAGGTACTGGCCGATGCGCTCGAAGACGACATAGATGATGTGGATCGTCGTCAGGAACATGAACAGGATGAGCAGCAGCGCGAAATCCGACACGCCGAGCACGTCGAAGATCGTCTGGTAGTTCTGCACCACCTGATTCAGAAGCTCCAGATCCGGCAGGAACCCCTCGGAAGCATTGCCGATTTCGGTGAAGCCGGAGGCGACGTAGAATACCAGCCCGGAGACGACGAGCCGCGAGGTCATGAAGTTCGAGAAGCGGATTACGTTCTGGAGCAATCCCTCGACGTCCATGACCCGCCATCCCTATTCGACGATTTCCGCCGTCTCGACCACGGCGTGGAACAGCACGTCGGCGCCGGCCGCCGCCCACTCCTTCGAAATCTCTTCCGCCTCGTTGTGCGAGAGGCCGTCGACGCAGGGGCACATCACCATCGCCGTCGGCGCGACGCGGTTGATCCAGCAGGCGTCGTGCCCCGCGCCGGAGACGATGTCGCGGTGCGAATAGCCGAGCCGCCCGGCCGCATTGCGGATCGCCCTGACGCAGCCCTCGTCGAAGGTGACGGGCGCGAAATGGCCGACCGCCTCGACCTCGAAGCCGATGTCGAGCGCCTCGCAGATGGTGGCGATGCCGTCCTCGATGCGCGCGCGCATCTCGTCCAGCACCTCCTCGTTCGGCGAGCGGATGTCGATGGTGAACACCGTCCGGCCGGGGATGACGTTGCGCGAGTTGGGGTGGACCTCCATGTGGCCGATGGCGCCGACCGCGTCGGGCTGGTAGTCCATCGCCACCTCGTGCACCAGCTCGGTGACGCGCGCCATGCCGAGGCCGGCGTTGCGGCGCTTGGGCATCGGCGTCGAGCCGGTATGCGCGTCCTTGCCGGTCAGCGTCACTTGCAGCCACCACAGGCCCTGCCCGTGGGTGACGACGCCGATGTCGATCCCCTCGTCCTCGAGGATCGGCCCCTGCTCGATGTGGAGCTCGAAGAACGCCTTGATCTTGCGCGCCCCGACCTCCTCCTCGCCCTTCCAGCCGATGCGCTCCAGCTCGTCGCCGAAGCGCTTGCCGTCCTTGTCCTTCCGGTCATAAGCCCAGTCGAGCGCGTGCTGGCCGGCAAAGACGCCGGAGGCCAGCATCGCCGGCGCGAAGCGGGTGCCTTCCTCGTTGGTCCAGTTGGTGACGACGATGGGGTGCTTCGTCCTGATGCCGAGATCGTCCAGCGTGCGGATCACCTCCAGCCCGCCGAGGACGCCCAGCACGCCGTCATAGCGCCCGCCGGTCGGCTGGGTGTCGAGATGCGAGCCGACATAGACCGGCAGCGCCTCGGGGTCCGTGCCCGGCCGCATGGCGAACATCGTCCCCATCTGGTCGACGCCCATGTCGAGGCCGGCGTCCTCGCACCAGCGCCGGAACAGGCGGCGGCCCTCGCCGTCCGCGTCGGTCAGCGTCTGGCGGTTGTTGCCGCCGGCGACGCCGGGGCCGATCTTCGCCATTTCGTGGATCGAATCCCACAGACGGTCCGCATTGATGCGCAGATTCTCGCCCGGTGCCGCCATCGGTTCAAAGCTCCCATTCTCGATGTTCCCGAAGGAGCCGGCGGTTCCCGACGCCGGCCCTTCCGGGCATTTTCTTATGTCGGCCCTTTCCGGCCGGGCGTCCGTCAGTCGATCGCCTTCAAGACCTCGCGCACGCCGTCCACCAGCTCGTCGATCTCATTCTTTTCGATGATGAGCGGCGGCGACAGCGCGATGATGTCGCCCGTGGTGCGGATGAGGTAGCCCTTCTCGAACGCCTTGACGAAGGCGGAGAAGGCACGCTTGGTCGGCTGGCCGTCGATCGGGCGAAGCTCGATCGCGCCGACGAGGCCGATATTGCGGATGTCGATGACGTGCGGCGCGTCCTTGAGCGAATGCAGCGCGTCCTCCCAATAGGGTGCGAGCTCGGCGCCGCGGGTCAGCAGCCCCTCTTCCTTGTAGGTGTCGAGCGTACCGAGGCCGGCGGCCGAGGCGATCGGATTGCCGGAATAGGTGTAGCCGTGGAAGAACTCGATCAGGTGCTCCGGCCCGGTCATGAAGGCGTCGTGGATGTCCTTCTTGACGAACACCGCGCCCATCGGGATCACGCCGTTGGTGACGCCCTTGGCCGTGACCATGATGTCCGGGGTGACGCCGAAATAATCGGCCGCGAACGGCGTGCCGAGACGGCCGAAGCCGGTGATGACCTCGTCGAAGATCAGGACGATGCCGTGCTTGTCGCAGATGGCGCGCAGGCGCTGGAGATAGCCCTTCGGCGGGATGAGCACCCCGGTCGAGCCCGCGACCGGCTCGACGATGACGGCGGCGACCGTCGAGGCGTCGTGCAGGGCGACGATGCGCTCCAGCTCGTCGGCGAGGTCCGCGCCATGCTCCGGCTCGCCGCGGGTGAAGGCGTTCTTGGCCGGCAGGTGGGTGTGCGGCAGGTGGTCGACGCCGGTGAGCAGCGTGCCGAACATCTTGCGGTTGGCGACGATGCCGCCGACCGAGATGCCGCCGAAATTGACGCCGTGATAGCCACGCTCGCGGCCGATCAGCCGGGTGCGCGAGCCCTCGCCGCGCACGCGGTGATAGGCGAGCGCGATCTTGAGCGCGGTGTCGACCGACTCCGAGCCCGAATTGGTGAAGAAGACGTGGTCCATGCCTTCCGGCGCGAGATCGACCAGCCGGTTGGCCAGCTCGAACACCACCGGATGGCCCATCTGGAAGGCGGGGGCATAGTCGAGCTCGGCGGCCTGGCGCTGGATCGCCTCGGTGATCTTCGGCCGGCAGTGGCCGGCATTGACGCACCAGAGGCCCGCCGTGCCGTCCATCACCTTGCGGCCGTCGGCCGTGGTGTAGTGCATGTCCTTGGCCCCGACGAGCATGCGCGGCGCCTGTTTGAACTGACGGTTCGCCGTGAACGGCATCCAGAATGCGCTGAGATCGTTCGGCGCCACGTTGAGCCTGTTGGACATGACCAAGCCTTTCCTTTTCGCTTCTCCGGTGCCCCTCGTGCGGCCAACGCTTGGTTCATGCTGCGCAATCGTGCTACGCAATTTTTTGACCGATTGGACAAACGTTAGCATCGCCAGACGGGCGGTCAAGCGATTACTAGCGCAGGAGCGGGAGCCAAGCGCGCTCCACAGGCAAACCGACGGCTGGTCCAGACGATTGGGCCAGAATGGAACGGATCGCGGGAGAAGGAGAGCCGGGCGCGCCATGGACGCCGTACGATCGAAGCGCCGCAGCCGCATCCAGACGCAGAAGCGCGAACTCATCCTCGAAGCCGCGCTCGAAGTGTTCTCGCAGCACGGCTTCCGCGGCGCGACCATCGACCAGATCGCCGAGGCCGCCGGCATGTCGAAGCCGAATCTCCTTTACTACTTCCGCTCGAAGGAAGCGATCCATGTCACGCTGATGCAGCGCCTTCTTGAGACCTGGCTGGCGCCGCTTCAGGAGATCGACGACGTCGGCGATCCGATCAGCGAGCTCAGCGCCTATATCCGCCGCAAGCTGGAGATGGCGCGCGACTACCCGCGCGAAAGCCGCCTGTTCGCCAACGAGATATTGCAGGGCGCGCCGCGCATCATGCCGATGATCGAGGGCGAGCTGAAGACGCTGGTCGACGAGAAGGCCGCGATCATCAAGGGGTGGATGAACGCCGGCAGGATCGCCCGCACCGACCCCTACCACCTGATCTTCGCCATCTGGGCGACGACGCAGCATTATGCCGATTTCGACGTGCAGGTGCGCGCCGTGCTCGGCCCGAAGCGCGGCGGCGACGGCCGCTTCGACGACGCGGCGCGATTTCTCGAACAGCTCTTCCTCGACGGGCTGAAGCCGGAAGCGTGAGGCCACGAATGCCGCACCCCGCGATCACCGCCGCCGAGCTGCGCGCGCTCCGGGCCATCGCGGCCCGCCACGCGGCGACGCCGCACGAGGCGGACGACATCGTGCAGGACGTGCTGCTGGCGGCGGTCCGCGCCGGGCGCGCCTGCGGCGGCGACGGCTTCCTGCCGTGGGCGCGCGGCGCGATCCGCAACCACAGCCGCTTCCTCGCCCGCTCGGCCGGGCGCAGGCGGGCGCGCGAGACTGCGCATTACGACCTCCACGACGGCGGGCAGGATCGATCCGGCGAGGCTGTTGGCGGCAGGATACCGGATACGGTCATCGCCGGGCTTTCCCCGGCGGTGCGGGTGCTGGCGCTGCTGGTCAATCTCGGCATGGGCAGGGCCGAGATCGCACATCTGCTCGGCCTCGGCGACCAGGCCCTGCGCCAGCGCATCCACGCGCTGCGCAAGGCCGTCGCCCGGGCCGGCGCGGCGATCGAGCGCAACGGGCCCCGCGGCGAGCCGGCCGGCGCGCCCGGCCTCGCGCGCCGCAGCCTGAAAGCCGCGATGCCGGCCCATGGCGCGCGGCGCTTCGCCGTGCGCGACCCCGACGGGATGGGAATTTTCTTCTCGGTCGCTCACGTTCCGGGCCACGGCGGCAACAGATAGAGCATTTGGCAGCGGAAGCAGCGTTCTCAGGAACGCCCGCCGCTCCAGCGCACGATCAACGCAGGAGGCAACGATGGCCGTCAGGTTTCATGGCATTTCGATCATCTTCAACGTCGCCGACGTCGACCGCACCGAGCGGTTCTACCGGCAGCATCTCGGCGTCGACTTCACGCGCAACACGGAGGAGGACGGCTCCGTATGGCTGCTGGCGACGCTGGCGCAGGATACCGAGCTGGTCGTGTTCGCCGGCGAGCCGCGGCCGGGCAACACGCCGCTCATCGTCTTCGGCCTGCCCGAAGGCGGCATCGAGACCGTGGTGGAGTCGCTGGCGGCGGCCGGGGTCGAAATCGTCACGCCCGTCTCGGAAGCGCCGGGCGGCTGGTCCGCCGACTTGCTCGACCCCGATGGGCAGACGGTTTCCGTCTATCAGGACGGCAGCCTGCCGATGCGGCTCTAGCCCTCGCGGCTAGAGCAGGTATTCGCCGCTTTCCTCGACCGCGACGGGCATCAGCTCGAGCAGCGCGGCCTGCGTCTGCGGCGAGATCGAGGCGGCGGGCAGCGTGCTGACCGTCGGGCGCCTGCGCCGGCGCTGCGGCGCGGCTTCGACCTCCTCGGGCGCGATGTCGATGTCCCCGGCATCGAGCGAGGTCGCCGAAAGCTCGGTCGCGAGCCGGCGCAGGGCCTTCACATCCGGCGCGCCGCTGGCCTTGATGACGATCATGCCGTACCTTCCGCGCGTTCCCGTGAACCTTGCGCGAGGCTTGCCGATTTTCGGTTAAGGATCGGTTGACGGCAGCAACGGCGGGGTAATTGCGGAAGCCGGCGCCGCCCCTCACCTGCCTGCCGGCATCCTCTCCCCGTGAACGGGGAGAGGAGACACTGCCGCAACGTTGCCGCCTCTTCCTTCTCCCCGTTCACGGGGAGAAGGTGGCCCGAAGGGTCGGATGAGGGGCAGCGCGGCGCGGGCCGGAAAGCCCTACTCCGCGGCGACCCGCGCCATCGGATTGTTCGGATGCGTCGTCCAGTTGGCGTAGGCCGGATCGACCGGCTTGCCGGTGCGCCGGTCGAGCGCGCCCGCCGCCAGCGGCTCCATGGTGATGCAGCCCTCGACCGGGCAGACATTGACGCACAGATTGCAGCCGACGCACTCCTCCTCCTTGACCTCGAAGTGGCGGGCCCCGTTGACGATGGCGGTGATCGCCTGATGCGAGGTGTCCTCGCAGGCGATGTGGCAGCGCCCGCACTTGATGCACAAATCCTGGTCGATGCGCGCCTTGGCGATGTAGTTGAGGTTGAGATACTGCCAGTCGGTGACGTTGGGCGTGGCGCGGCCGACGATGTCGTCGAGGCTGGCATGGCCCTTGGCGTCCATCCAGTTCTTCAGCCCCTCGATCATCTCCTGCACGATCTTGAAGCCGTAGGTCATGGCCGCGGTGCAGACCTGCACGTTGCCGGCACCAAGCGCCATGAACTCGGCCGCGTCGCGCCATGTGGTGATGCCGCCGATGGCGGAGATCGGCAGGCCATGCGTCTGCCGGTCACGCGCGATCTCGGCCACCATATGCGAGGCGATCGGCTTGACCGCCGGGCCGCAATAGCCGCCATGCGTGCCCTTGCCGTCGATGGAGGGCTCCGGCGAGAAGTTGTCGAGATCGACCGAGGTGATCGAGTTGATGGTGTTGATCAGAGACACCGCGTCCGTGCCGCCGGCATGGGCGGCGCGGGCCGAATGGCGGATGTCGGTGATGTTCGGCGTCAGCTTGGTGATGACGGGCATGCGCGTGTTCTGCTTGCACCAGCGCACCACCATCTCGACATATTCCGGCACCTGGCCGACCGCCGCGCCCATGCCGCGCTCGCTCATGCCGTGCGGGCAGCCGAAATTCAGCTCGATGCCGTCGGCGCCCGTCTCCTCGACCAGCGGCAGGATCGCCTTCCACGCCGCCTCCTCGCACGGCACCATGATCGAGACGATCAGCGCGCGATCCGGCCAGTCGCGCTTGACCTGCTTGATCTCGCGCAGGTTGACGTAAAGGTCGCGGTCGGTGATCAGCTCGATGTTGTTGAGGCCCAGCAGCCGCCGGTCCGCGCCCCAGATCGCGCCGTAGCGCGGGCCGTTGACGTTGACGACGGGCGGGCCCTCCTCGCCCAGCGTCTTCCACACCACGCCGCCCCAGCCGGCCTTGAAGGCGCGCACCACGTTGTAGGCCTTGTCGGTCGGCGGCGCCGAGGCGAGCCAGAACGGGTTCGGCGACCGGATTCCGAGGAAGTTCGAGCGAATGTCGGCCATGGTCATGCCCTCCCGTTCGCGCTCAGCGTACGATGGATGCTCTCGGCCGCGTCCCGGCCGGCCGCGACGGCGGCCACCGTCAAATCCTCGCGGGCGTCGACGACGCAGTCGCCGCCGGCCCAGACCTTCGCCATCGAGGTGCGGCCGTCCTGATCGACCCGGATGCGCCCGCCCTCGAGCGCGATCCGCTCGCCGGAGCCGTTGAGCGGCGCGGCGTCGAAGCTCTGGCCGATGGCCTTGAACACCTGGTCGGCCTCGATGGTGACGGTCTCGCCGGTGCCGGCGAGCCTGCCGTCGCGCATCTCGGTATATTCCAGCTCGATGCCGGCGGTGCGCCCGCCCTCGGTCACGACCCGCTTCGGCTGGAGCCAGTGGCGGATCAGCACGCCCTTGGAGGCGGCGAGGTCCTGCTCCATCGCCGAGGCGTTCATGTGCTCCTTGCCGCGCCGGTAGCAGATCGTCACCTCCTCGGCCCCGAGCAGCTTCGACTGGATCGCGGCGTCGATGGCGGTCATGCCGCCGCCGATGACGACGACGCGCCGGCCGACCGGGATGGAGGCGAGGTCGCGCGCCTGCCGCAGCCCGGCGATGAAATCGACGGCGTTCTCGACGCCTTGCGCCTCCTCGCCCTCGGCCCTCAACGCATTGACGCCGGCGAGCCCCATGCCGAGGAACACGGCGTCGTAGGTGGCGGCGAGCCCGGCCAGCGAGACGTCGCGCCCCAGTGCCTTGTCGTAGTCGATGGCGATGCCGCCGATCTCGGTGACGTAGTCGACTTCGGCGCGGGCGAAATCGTCGGTCGCCTTGTAGGCGGCGATACCGTACTCGTTCAGCCCGCCCGGCTTCGGCCGCACTTCAAAAATGGTCACGTCATGGCCGTGGACGGCGAGCCGGTGGGCGCAGGCGAGCCCGGCCGGCCCTGCCCCGACGACCGCGATCCGCTTTCCGGTCGGCGCGGCGCGTTCGTAGAACTGCCGCCCGGCCGTCATCGCCGCGTCGGTGGCGTAGCGTTGCAGCCGGCCGATCTGCACGGGCTTGCCCTCGGCCGCCTCGCGCACGCAGGCTTCCTCGCACAGCGTCTCGGTCGGGCACACGCGGGCGCACATGCCGCCGAGGATGTTCTGGTCGAAGATGGTGCGGGCGGCCCCAAGCGGATTGCCGGTGGATATCTGGCGGATGAACAGCGGAATGTCGATCTCGGTCGGGCATGCCTGCATGCAGGGCGCGTCGTAGCAGAAATAGCAGCGGTCTGCCTCGACCACGGCCTCGTGCCGGTCAAGCGGCGGGTGGAGATCGGAGAAGTTGTCGGCGTATTGCGGCGGGGCAAGCCGGCCGGCGGCTATGCCCTCCCTGTGCTGGCCATCATGCTGGCCCCAGTGCTGGCTCTGCGCCATGGCGATGTTCCCCAATTATGGTTTTGGGAAAATGCTAGCACGTTCCGAATTTTTATCAATCGGTCAAAAATTTCACAAGTCGTTGAATTTACTTGTGAAAAACATGATAATTCCAGTCATGTTATCGTACTCCGACTCGTCCGGGGCCGTTGTCGCGATCCCGTCGCAATCCTGCGCCACCAGTTGACAAATCGCCCGCCGGCCTGCTCATCTGGCGCGAGGGACAGCAGCAGCATCCGGAGAATGCCATGACCATGCGCGCGGCCCATTTTCTGTCCGCATTTCTTTTCGCTCTCGCTGTCCTGACCGGCCCCCTGATCGTGCCTGCCGGCGCGCAGGAAAACCGCTCCGTGGTGAGGACTGAAGGCGCCGACTATTTCGGCTTCGATCTGCGCTTCGAGACCGACGTGACGCTCGACGCCTGCGAGGCAGTCTGCCTCGCCGATGACGAATGCCGCGCCTTCACCTACAACACCCGCGCGCAACGCTGCTTCCTGAAGTCCGATTATTCGACGCTGACGCCCTTCGTCGGCGCGGTTGCCGGCAAGGTGGTGACGGAGGCGGACGAGCCGGACCTCGGCGCGCCGCCGGCCCTCTCCTACGTGCCCGATTACATGACGATCGACGCACGCCGCTATCGCGCCGATCTGGCGAAGGCCGAGCCCGACGCCGAGGCCGGCATCGCCTCGCTCGCCGCCGCCGGCCGCGAGGCGCTCGACGCCGGCAACGCCCGCGAGGCCGTCGACGCCTACAAGGCCGCGCTCGCCATCGACATCGACGACACCGCGCTGTGGACCGGGCTTTCCACCGCGCTCCTCGCCGTCGAGACGCAGAATTATTCCGAGCGCGCCCAGCTCGCCCGCGACGGCGGCTCCGCCGCGCTCAACGCCTACGCCCTTGCCCGTTCGGTGACGCCGCGCGCGCAGAGCCTCGCCGCCGTCGCCAGGGCGCTCGACCGGCGCGAGCTTTCGCGTCCCGCGCTTCAGGCCTACGAGGCGAGCCTCGCGCTGGCCGACGACGCCGCGGTGCGCGCCGCCTATGCGGACCTCAAGTCGCGCAAGGGTTTCCGCGTTCTCAACCACACCGTCGACGCCGATCTCGCCGAGCCGCGCGTCTGCGTCCAGTTCTCCGAGGACCTCGTCAAGTCGGGCATCGACTACGCTTCCTTCGTCACCGTCGACGACGCCGCGCCCAAGGCGGTCTCGACCAGCGCCCGACAGATCTGCGTCGAGGGGCTGGAGCATGGCGAGCATTATCGCATCGCCGTGCGCCAGGGCCTGCCGGCCGCCATCGGCGAGGTGACGGAAAGCCCGGTCGCGCTGTCGATCTACGTCCGCGACCGCGCCCCGACCGTCCGCTTCTCCGGCGAGAACTTCGTGCTGCCGGCCACCGGCCGCCACGGCCTGCCCATGGTGTCGATCAACGCGCCGACGGCGAAGCTGAAGCTCCACCGCATCGGCGACCGCGCGCTCGCGCCGCTGCTGTCCGGCTACAATTTCCTCAACCAGTTGAGCAGCTACAACATGGACCTGCTCGACGAGAGCGGCGAGCTCGTCTGGGAAGGCGAGATCGACCTCGGCGGCGGACTGAACGAGGAAGTGCTGACCAGCTTCCCGGTCGATGAGGCGCTGCCGGAGCGCAAGCCGGGCGTTTACGTGCTGGTGGCGACCCCCGAGGGCGACCAGAGTGAATCCTGGCAGGGCAAGGCGACCCAATGGTTCGTCGTCTCCGACATCGGCCTGTCGACCTATGCCGGCGAGGACGGCCTGACCGTCTTCGCCCGCTCGCTGTCGAGCGCGAAGCCCCTCGCCAACGCCACGCTGCAACTGCTCGCCCGCAACAACGAGATCCTCGGCGAGGCGACGACCGACGCGCGCGGCCGCGCCTCCTTCACCCCCGGCCTGATGCGCGGCGCCTCCGGCCTCGCCCCGGCGGGACTGACGGCGAAGGGCGCGGACGGCGATTTCGTCTTCCTCGACATGACGCGGGCCGGCTTCGACCTCTCCGACCGCGGCGTCACCGGCCGGGCCGCGCCCGGCGCGGTCGACGTCTTCGCCTTCACCGAGCGCGGCATCTACCGCGCCGGCGAGACGGTGCATGCCGCCGCGCTCGCCCGCGACGATGCCAGCGAGGCGGTGGAGAACCTCCCGCTCACCTTCGTCTTCACCCGCCCCGACGGGGTGGAGGAGCGCCGCGTCGTCAGCGACGGGCGCGCGTTCGGCGGCCACCACGTCCCGTTCGCGCTCCAGCCCAACGCCATGCTCGGCACCTGGGCGCTCGCCATCCACACCGACCCCAAGGCTCCGGCCATCTCCCGCATCAACTTCCTCGTCGAGCAGTTCGTGCCCGACCGGATCGAGTTCGATCTTCGCGTCGCGACGCCCGAGATCGCTATCGGCGAGACGGCCGAGGTCACGCTCGACGGGCGTTATCTCTACGGCGCGCCGGCGACGGGGCTGGAGCTGGAGGGCGAGGTCTCAGTCGGCACGAAGCGCGAATGGGACCGCTTCCCCGGCTTCTTCTTCGGCCTTGCCGACGAGGAGGTCGAGGCGGTGACGACGCCGCTGGCGCTCGACCCGACCGACGAGGACGGCCACGCCGAATTCGAGGCGGCGACCGGCACCCTGCCCTTCACCACCCGCCTCCATGACGGCAAGGTGACGGTGCGCATGCGCGAGGGCGGCGGCCGTGCCGTCGAGCGCAGCGCCTCCTTCGCCATCCGCCCCGAGGCACCGGTGATCGGCATCCGCCCCGACTTTAACGGCACGGAAGTGCCGGAGAACGCGACCGCCGGTTTCCGCGTTATTGCGGTGACGCCCGAGGGCGAGCGCGAGGCGATCGAAGGCGCACGCTGGACGCTGACGAAGATCGAGCGCAACTACCAGTGGTATCGCTCGAACAATTACTGGAACTACGAGGCGATCGAGAGCGAGAGCCGCGTCGCGGACGGCCGCATCGACATCGCCGCCGATGGCGACCCGGCAGCGCTGTCCCTGCCCGTCGGCTGGGGCCGCTACCGCCTCGACGTCGAGAGCGACGATCCCGCTGGCCCCGTCGCCAGCTTCGCCTTCAACGCCGGCTGGTTCGTCGAGGCGACCTCGACCGAGACGCCGGACGGGCTGGAGATCGCGCTCGACAAGGACCGCTACGAGGCCGGCGAGGTGGCGCGGCTGAAGGTGTCGCCGCGCTTCGCCGGCGAGCTGCTGGTGACGGTGGGCGCGGAGCGCCTCTACACCACGCTCGATGCCAGCGTGCCGGAAGACGGCGCCGAGATCGAGATTCCGGTCACCGCCGACTGGGGCGCCGGCGCCTATGTCACGGCCACGCTCTACCGCCCCGGCGAGGCGAGCGAGAGCCGCCTGCCCGCCCGCGCCATCGGCGTCAAATGGCTGGCGGTCGAGCCGGTCGGGCGCAGGCTCGACGTCGCGCTCGGCGCGCCGGAAAAGGCCGAGCCGCGCGCGGCGCTGACCGTGCCCGTCGCCCTCTCCGGCCTCGCGGCCGGCGAACAGGCCTTCGTCACCGTCGCCGCGGTCGATGTCGGCATCCTGAACCTCACCCGCTACAAGGCTCCCGACCCGTCCGCCTGGTATTTCGGCCAGCGCCGGCTCGGGCTCGAATTGCGCGACCTTTACGGGCGGCTGATCGACGGCTCGGCCGGCGCGTTCGGCCGCCTGCGCACCGGCGGCGACGGCGGCGGCATGACCGTCGAGGGCAGCCCGCCGACCGAGCAGCTGGTCGCCTTCTTCTCCGGCCCGGTCGAGGTCGATGCCGAGGGCAAGGCGGAAGTCTCGTTCGACATTCCCGAGTTCAACGGCACGGCCCGCATCATGGCCGTCGCCTGGACGAAGAAGGCGGTCGGGCAGGCGAGCGCCGACGTGGTGATCCGCGACCCGCTCGTCGTCACCGCCGGCCAGCCGCGCTTCCTCGCCACCGGCGACAAGGCGACGATCCGCCTCGACATCCACAACACCGACGGCCCGGCCGGCGACTACACGCTCGCAATCGAGAAGAACGGCAAGGCCGGCCTCGATTTCGGCGACGCGCCGCAAACCGTTACGCTCGATGCCGGCCAGCGCACGACCGTCACCCTTCCGGTGACGGCGGGCGAGACCGGCGACGCCACGATCACCGTCTCGCTCGTCCATGCCGACGGAGCGACGGTCGAGCGCACGCTTTACCTCCCGGTGCGCCAGCCGGCCATGCCGCTGACCAGCCGGCGCGTCGTCAGCCTCGCCGCCGACGGCGGCTCGATCCGGATCGACGGCGGCCTGCTCGACGACAGCCTGCTCGACGGCGCCTCCGTCGCGGTCGGCGTCTCGCACGCGGCCGCCTTCGACGTGCCGTCGCTGATGACGTCGCTCGACCGCTACCCCTATGGCTGCTCGGAGCAGACGACGAGCCGCGCCCTGCCGCTGCTCTACGCCGCCGAATTGTCGGCTGCCGCCGGCATGGAGGTCGCGCCCGACCTGACGGACAGGATCGACAAGGCCATCGCCCGCATCATGACCTTCGAATCCTCGTCCGGCTCGTTCGGCCTGTGGGGGCCGGGCTGGGGCGATCTGTGGCTCGACGCCTACATCACCGAGTTCCTGACCCGCGCCCGCGAGGCCGGCCACACCGTCCCGGCGCAGGGCTTCGCCAGCGCGCTCGACAACCTCCAGAACCAGCTCTCCTACACGACGGAAGTCGAGGAACGCGGCACCGAGATCGCCTACGCGCTCTACGTGCTGGCGCGCAACCGCAAGGCGTCGATCGGCGACCTGCGCTACTACGCCGACGCGCGCATCGACGAGTTCACCAGCCCGATGGCCCGCGCCCAGCTCGCCGCCGCGCTCGCGCTCTACGGCGACAACGGCCGCGCGGAAAAGGCGTTCGCCTCGGCGCTCGCCGCGGCCGAGGCCGGCGCGGACGACAGCCTCGCCCGCTCCGACTACGGCTCCAGCTTGCGCGACGGCGCGGCGATCCTGGCGCTCGCCGCCGAGGTCCGCCCCGCCCCGGCGGTGGTGCCGGCGCTCGCCCGCTTCGTCGCGCAGGAGCGGCAGGAGAAGGACAACCTTTCGACCCAGGAACAGGTATGGCTGGTACTGGCCGCCCGCGCGGTCGCCGCCTCCAGCGAGACGATCCGCCTCGACATCGGCGGCGCGGCGCATGAGGGCGCCTTCGCCACCCGCATCGACGGCGCGGAGCTGACGCAGAACCCGCTCGTCATCGCCAACCGCGGTAGCACACCGGTCGACGCCGTCATCACCACGGTCGCCGCGCCCGCCGAACCGCTGCCGGCCGGCGGCGAGGGCTTTTCCCTCACCCGCACCTACTACTCGCTCGACGGCGAGGAGGCGAACGTCACCGAGGTGGCGCAGAACGACCGCTTCGTCGTGGTGCTGAACATCGAGGCGCACAACGAATGGCCGGCGCGCATCGCGCTCACCGACCTGTTGCCGGCCGGCTTCGAGATCGACAATCCCCGCCTCGTCGGCAGCGCCCAGCTCGGCAATTTCGACTGGCTCGGCGACCCGGAAGTCGCGCACAGCGAGTTCCGCGACGACCGCTTCGTCGTCGCCTTCGACGCCGACGGACCGGGCGACTTCACCGCCGCCTATGTCGTGCGCGCGATCACGCCCGGCACCTACGCCCATCCGGCCGCCGTGGTCGAGGACATGTATCGCCCGCAATTCAATGCGCGCACGGCCGCCGGCATCGTCGAGGTGACGGCGCCGACGCGGTGAGCGGACGGAGGCACGTCGCCATGCGCCCGCAGCAACGCCGCCGCTTCCCCTTCTCCCCGCTCGCGGGGAGAAGGTGGCCCGAAGGGCCGGATGAGGGGCAGCGACAACGTCTCGAGGACGAGACGATGGCGGTGCAGCACCTTCGCCACCCGCCGCGCCGCGCCTCACCTGCCTGCCGGCATCCTCTCCCCGTGAACGGGGAGAGGAGATACTGCCGCGACCTCCCCGCTTCTTCCTTCTCCCCGTTCACGGGGAGAAGGTGGTCCGAAGGACCGGATGAGAGGCAGCGCGAACCGGCGCAGAAAAACCGATGCGGCTGAAGCGCGCCCTCCTTGCCCTCTGCCTCACCGCGCTCGCCGGCACGGGCGCAATGGCGGGACTCGGCGCACTCGACCGCGCCTTTCCGCCGCCGCTCGATCCCCCGGCGACCGCGACCGAGATCGTCGGCCGCGACGGATCGCTCCTGCGTGCGCTGGCGACGCCGGACGGCGCGTGGCGGTTCAGGGTCTCGCTCGACGATGTCGACCCGCGCTTCGTCGAGATGCTGGTCGCTTATGAGGACCGGCGGTTCTTCGACCATTCCGGTCTCGATCCGCTCGCCTTCGGTCGCGCCGCGTTCCAGCTTGTCGCCAATCGCCGCATCGTCTCCGGCGGCTCGACCATCACCATGCAGCTTGCCCGGCTGACGGAGCCGCGCACCGAGCGCTCGCTCGCCGCCAAGCTGAAGCAGATGGCGCGCGCGCTCCAGATCGAGCGGCGGCTTTCCAAGCGCGAGATCCTCGAACGCTATCTGACCCTCGCGCCCTATGGCGGCAATCTTGAGGGCATCCGCGCGGCGAGCCTCGCCTGGTACGGCAAGGAGCCGAAGCGGCTCGGCCTCGGCGAGGCCGCGCTTCTCGTCGCCCTGCCGCAACTGCCGGAGCGCCGCCGCCCCGACCGGCACCCCGAGGCCGCCGAGGCCGCGCGTGACCGCGTGCTGGACCGCATGGTCGTCGCCGGGCTGATGGAGACGCAGGAGGCCGCGCGCGGCCGCGACCACGCCGCACCCGCCCGCCGCCGGCCCCTGCCCTTCCTCGCCGCCCATGCGGCGGAAGCAGCGCTGCGCGACCATCCCGGCGAGGGTCGCGTCCGGCTCACGCTCGACCGCCGGGCTCAGGAGGGGCTGGAGGAGGTGGCGCGCGAGGCAGCAGTGCGGCTGGGGCCGAAGGTCTCGCTCGCCATGGTGCTGGCCGACGCGCAGAGCGGCGATATCCTCGCCGAAGTCGGCTCGGCCGGCTTCTTCGACGAGGCTCGCTTCGGCTGGATCGACATGACGCGCGCGGTGCGCTCGCCGGGCTCGGCGTTGAAACCCTTCATCTACGGCCTCGCCTTCGAGGAAGGCATGGTGGCGCAGGAGACGATCATCGCCGACCGGCCGTCGAACTTCTCCGGCTACCGGCCGAAGAATTTCGACCTCGCCTATCAGGGCGACGTCTCGGTGCGCACGGCGCTGCAGATGTCGCTGAACGTGCCGGCGGTGCATCTTCTCGACGCGGTCGGGCCGGCGCGGCTGACGACGCGGCTGCGCCATGCCGGCGTCGGACTTGCCCTGCCGCGCGACGAGGCGGCTGGGCTCGCCATCGCCCTCGGCGGGGCCGGCATCTCGCTGCGCGACCTCGTCCAGCTCTATACCGGACTCGCCAATCGCGGGCTGGCGACCGCGATCTCCGACCGGCCGGCGGAAGGCCCCCGCGCCGCCGCCACCCTGCTCGACCATCGCGCCGCCTGGCAGGTGGCCGACATCCTCGCCGGCGTCACCCCGCCCGAAGGCGCGAACCAGCGCGGCATCGCCTACAAGACCGGCACAAGCTACGGCTATCGCGATGCGTGGTCGGTCGGCTTCGACGGCCGCCACGTGCTCGGCGTCTGGGTCGGCCGGCCCGACGGCGCGGCCGTGCCGGGCCTGTCGGGCTACACCAGCGCCGCGCCCGTCCTGTTCGACGCCTTCGCCCGCTCAGGGGTCGGCATCGCCGCGCTGCCGCGCGCGCCGGCAGGCGCGGCGCGCACCGCCCGCGCCGACCTCCCGGTGACGATGCGGCGCTTTGCTTCCCCGCGCGCGGTGCCCGACGACGCGCGCGTGGCCGAGCCCGCGCCGCAGATCGTCTTTCCGCCCGAGGGCGCGCGCGTCGAGCTTGGCGCGGCGCAGGGCGAGGCCGCGCCGCTGGCTCTGAAGCTGCAGGGCGGGCGCGCGCCCTTCCGCTGGCTGGCCAACGGCCGCCCGCTCGACGGCCCGACCCGCCGCCGCACCGCGAGCTGGCAGCCGGACGGAGCCGGCTTCTCGACGCTCACCGTCATCGACGCCGCCGGCCGCGCCGCCAGCGTCAAGGTGCACGTGGAGTGATGAGGGCGCGCCGACGATCGCGCAATCCCGCCAGCCCCCGCCTGGCTGCATCCTCTCCCCCGTGAACGGGAAGAAGGGGATGCGGAGACGGCGCGGCAGCTTTTCCTCTCCCCCTCTGGGGAGAGGTGGCCCGAAGGGCCGGTGAGGGGTCGGCGCCGGCGTTTTTCCATATGCTCCCGCGCCCATCCTCGGGCACTTCGCACGGCGCGGACGGCGTCGAGGACGTTGGTGCGTCACTCTCCACCGCTTGCGCCGGCCCCTCACCGCCTCGCTCCGCTCGGCACCTCTCCCCAGAGGGGAGAGGAAAAGCTGCCGCAACGTCTTCGCATTCCCTCCTCTCCGTAAACGGCAGTAGCCGGCCCGAAGGGGCGCGCGGACGGCAGGCACCGGCGGGCGATCGCTCGGCCGGTCAGGCAGCCGCCTTCGGCATCAGCGCCTTGAGGTCGGCGGCGGGGTCCTGCGCCATCTCCTTCGGCACCGGAATACCGGCGGCGATCAGCCGGCGCGCCACCATGTGGTCGCCGGCGCTGTTGACGCTCTCGACCGCGATCAGCCGCCCCGCGCGGTAGACGAAGACCGAGAACTTGCCGCTCGCCGGGTCGCCGCGTGTCACCGTCTCGTCCATGCCGAGCGACAGGCCGGCGATCTGGAGCTTGATCGGCCCCTGATGCGACCAGAACCACGGCAGCGCGTCGTAGGGCTGCGCGCTGCCCGTCAGCCGCGCCGCGACGCACTTGCCCTGGTCGACCGCGTTCTGCACCGATTCCAGCCGGATCGGCCCGTCGCCGCCATAGGGGTTGGGATGCGAGGCGCAGTCGCCGATGGCCGAGATGGCCGGGTCGGAGGTCAGGAGCAGGGCGTCGACCGCGACGCCGTTGTCGACGGCAAGGCCGGCCTCGACCGCCAGCTCGACATTCGGCACCACGCCGGCCGCGACCACGACCGCGTCGGTGTCGAGCATCGAGCTGTCGGAGAGGCGCAGCGCAAAACCTTCGCCGCGCGGGGCGATGTCCGTCGCAAGCGTGCCGAGGCGCAGGCGCGTTCCCATCTCCTCGTGGAAGGCGCGGAACGCCGCGCTCATCGCCGGTGACAGAACGCGGCCCATCAGCCGGTCCGCTGCCTCCAGCACGTCGACCGCGATGTCGCGCTGGCGCAGGAGCGCCGCGACCTCGAGCCCGATGAAGCCGCCGCCGATGATGGCGACGTGGCGCAGCGCCGGCAGCCGCGCCGTCAGTGCCCGCGCATGCGCCAGCGTGCGCAGCTCCAGCACCCGCGCCGGGTCCAGCCCCTGCACCGGTGGCAGCCGGTTGCGCGCGCCGGTGGCCAGAACGAGATGGTCGTAAGGCAGCCGCTCGCCGCTCGTCAGCACCAGCTCGCGCCGCGCGCGGTCGATGCGCTCGGCCACCGCGCCGAGCATGAGCGTTATGCCGTTGGCGGCGTAGAACGCCTCGCCGCGCAGCGGCAGCGAGGAATCCTCGACGCTTTTCAGGAACTCCTTCGACAGCGGCGGCCGCTGGTAGGGCAGGTCCGGCTCCTCGCCGACGACGGTGACGCTGCCGGAAAAGCCGCGTTGACGCAGCGCCGCGGCGGTCTCGATGCCCGCCTGCCCGCTGCCGACGATCACCACCCGCTCGATGCCCGTTTCGCTCATGCCGATGCTCCTTCGTTGCCGGGTCCGCGCCTTGCCGCCGGCACGGCGACATGAATCGCGAAGCCATGGCCGAATATAGGCTGCGAATGGCGTTCCATCACGCGGCCGCGCGCGCCTCTCCGCCGGTCTACATGCAGGGCGGCGGCCGGCGCAATGCCGCTTCGCGACGCCGCGGGCCGAATCTGTTGCGCCTGCGGCGATTTTGGAGTTTGTGGGAGCAATCGCGGAAGCCACGGAATGCCGTCCCGTTGCTCCGATCGTTTGATTTGGTCGCCGATCCGTCCGGCGGCAAGATGCTCTGGGAGGCACCGATGTTCGAGACGCTGAAGCCCGCCGCACCTGACGGCATCCTCGCCTTGATGTCGCTCTATCGCGACGATCCGCGCGCCGGAAAGATCGACCTCGGCGTCGGCGTCTATCGCGACGAGACCGGCGCGACGCCGGTGATGCGCGCCGTGCGCGAGGCCGAGCGCCGCCTGCACGAGACTCAGGCGAGCAAGACCTATCTCGGCCTTGCCGGCGACACCGCCTTCAACGCGCTGATGATCGGGCTCGTCCTCGGCGAGGATGCCGACCGCACCCGCCTGCGCGCGGCGCAGACCCCGGGCGGCACCGGCGCGCTGCGCCAGCTCGCCGACCTCGTCAGGCTGGCGCGGCCCGACGCCACGGTCTGGACGCCCGACCCGACATGGCCGAACCACCTGCCGATCCTGCGCGCGGCCGGGCTGAAGATCGCTTCCTTCCCTTATTACGACCCGGCCGAGGGCATCACCTTCGACGCCGCCGTCGCCGCGCTGAACAACGCGGTCAGCGGCGACGTGGTGCTGCTGCACGGCTGCTGCCACAACCCGACCGGCGCGGACCTTTCTCTCGACCAGTGGGCCGCGATCGCCGACCTTACTGTCAAGCGCGGGCTCGTCCCCTTCGTCGACATCGCCTATCAGGGCTTCGGCCAGGGGCTGGACGAGGACGCGGCCGGCGTGCGGCTTCTGGCGGCACGGGTGCCGGAGATGCTGGTGGCGGCGAGCTGCTCCAAGAACTTCTCCGTCTATCGCGACCGCGTCGGCGCGGCGATCCTGCTGGGGCGCAACGCGGCGGAGGCCGACGCCGCCTACAGCCAGCTTCTCGGCGTCGGGCGCGGCATCTGGTCGATGCCGCCCGACCACGCCGCCGCCTGCGTGCGCATCGTGCTGGAGGACGAAGCCTTGCGCGCCGACTGGCAGGCCGAGCTCGACGCGGTGCGCACCCGCATGCTGGCGCTCAGGCAGGGCTTCGCCGAGGCGCTGCGCCGGGCGTCGAACTCCGACCGCTTCGATTTCATCGCCGGCCAGCGCGGCATGTTCTCGCGCCTCGGCCTGACGCCGGACGAGGTGACGCGCCTGCGCGACGAGCACGGCGTCTATATCGTCGGCGACAGCCGCTTCAACGTCGCCGGCCTGCCCGGCGACCGGCTGGACGATCTGGCCGCAAGGATCGTCGCGGTGCTGCCGTGAGCGCGACCGTCGAAGCGGCCATTGCCGCCCGCAAGGCGGATACGCCGGAACGCGCGCGGGCGCGCGCGCTCGACCAGCGGGACAAGCTCGCCGGCTTGCGCGCCCGCTTCGATCTGCCGGCCGGCGAAATCTATCTCGACGGCAACTCGCTCGGCGCGATGCCGGTCTCGGTGCCGGCGGCGATTAACGGCGCGCTGACAGAGGGTTGGGCGAAGGACCTGATTCGAAGCTGGAACGGCCGCGACTGGCACAATCTGCCGGTGACGGTCGGCGACCGGCTCTCCCCTCTGATGGGCGCTGCCAGGGGCGAGGTGCTGGCGGCGGATTCGACCTCGGTCAACCTCTACAAGGCGTTCTGCGCCGCGATGCGCATGCGGACGGGGCGCGGAAAGATCGTCTCCGAGCGCAACAACTTCCCGACCGACGTCCACATCCTGCAAGGCGCCATCGCCAACGTGTTCCCTGAGGCGAAGCTCGCGCTGGCCGAGGACAGCGACGAATCCGTGCTGGCGCTGATCGACGCCGACACGGCGGTCGTGTGCCTCAGCCACGTCAACTACCGCTCCGGCCGGCTGCGCGACATGGCGGCGGTGACGAAGGCGGCGCACGCGGCCGGCGCGCTGGTCATCTGGGATTTGTGCCACTCGCTCGGCGCGCTGCCGGTCGATCTCAACGCCTGCGAAGCGGATTTCGCGGTCGGCTGCACCTACAAATACATGAATGGCGGCCCCGGCGCGCCGGCCTTCCTGTTCGTCGCCGGCCGCCATCTCGACGGCGCGCGGAACCCGCTGAACGGCTGGCAGGGTCACACCGCGCCCTTCGGCTTCGAGATCGACTACCGCCCGGCAAAGACGATGGAAAAATTCCGCGTCGGCACGCCGCCGGTCCTGTCCTACCTGCCGCTTCTGGAAAGCCTCGCCGTATTCGAGGAAACCGACATGGCGCGCTTGCGCGAAAAGTCGCTGGCACTGACCGACTTCTTCATCGAGATGGTCGAGGCGCGGCTGGCGGGGCATGGCCTCTCGCTCGTCACGCCGCGCGACCACGCCCTGCGCGGCAGCCAGGTGGCGCTGACGCACGAGAACGGCTGGCCGATCATGCAGGCGCTGATCGCCTGCGGGGTGGTGGGCGACTTCCGCGCGCCGGACATCCTGCGCTTCGGCTTCACGCCGCTCTATGTCGGCTTCGAGGACGTGTGGGGCGCGATCGCCACGCTCGAGGCGATCATGACGGGCAGCCTGTGGCGCGAGCCGCGCTTCGCGGAGCGCAAGCTCGTCACCTGAAGGCCGGTCCTAGGGCAATTCCAGCAAAAGTGCGAAGCGGTTTTTGCGTCCGAAATTGCGTAAAAACAAAGAGATAGATCGTTTCACCGTTTCCGTGAAACGATCTAGAGCAGGAACTGGTAGCTCGCCGGCACGAAGCGGTAGCCGACATCCAGCTTCTCGATGAAGCCGACGGCCGGGAACGGCATGTGATAGCCGAGGAACGGGATGCGCTCGGCCGCCACCATGTCGAAGACACGGGTGCTCGTCGCGGCCCCTGCCTCCTTGTCCATGTCGAAGCTGACATGCCAGTCCGGCCGGCGCAGCGAGGCGACATAGTGGTTCGACGTGTCGGCGGTGAGCAGCAGCCGGCGGCCCTCCGATTCGAGATGGAAGATCATATGGCCCGGTGTGTGGCCGGCCGCCAGCATGCCGGTGACGCCCGGAATGACCGCGTCGCCGTCGCCGATGAAGGTCGTCTTCTCGGCCAGCGGCACGACATTGGCCTGGACGCCGCGCGCCGCGTTCTCGGTCGGCCCCGACTGGCGCTCGTCCGCCGTCCAGAAGTCGTATTCGGCCTGCCCGGTAACGTAGCGCGCATTGGGAAAGGCCGGCTCGCCGCCCTCCATCAGCCCGCCGATATGGTCGCCGTGGAAATGGGTGAGGACGACGATCGTGACGTCGCCCGGCGTATAGCCCGAGGCTTCCAGCCGCGCCCGCAGCTGGCCGAGGCCGCCCTCGCGCGCGCCGGCCCCGAGGCCGGTGTCGAACAGGACGAGGTCGGAGCCGGTGTTGACCAGCGCCGGCGTGAACGAATTGACGAAGCGGTCGGCCGGCAGGAAGTTCTCCTCCAGCAGGGCCGAGACCTCGGCCTCGTCGCGGTCGACGCCGAAGATCGTGTGGATGCCGTCGCCCGGCCGCGTCCCGTCATTGATGGCGGTGATCTCGAATGCGCCGAGCCGGAACCGGTTGAAGCCGGGATTGCCCACCTGCGACGACGGCGCCTTGGCCTGCGCGGCCCGCATCATGAGCTGCGGCGTTGCGAGCGCCGCGCCCGCGGCAAGCCCCATCGTCAGGACGGAACGGCGATCTGCTGCAATCGTCATCATTTCCTCCCTTTCGGCTGAACGGATGAGCCAGAATGGGACCGGCGGCCTGCCCGCTCAAGGGCTTCACGGTAACTTGACCGCGCGCCGTCGGAGCGCATGGCTGCACCAAAGGCCGACCGCGCCTGCCGGTTGAACGGCTTTCCGGCTCGTGCTACCCGGCAGCCCGCGTCACGTTTCCCCCGCGTGTTTCCCTCGCCTGCCGTCGCGCGGCGCGTTCCCGGATCGCCCTGTTGAATCGCACCGTTCCCCTCGTCCTGGCCGTCGCCCTGTTCATGGAGCACATGGACTCGACGGTCATTTCGACCTCGCTGCCGGCCATCGCCGACGACATCGGCACCAGCCCGATCACGCTCAAGCTGGCGCTGACGGCCTATTACGTCGCGCTCGCCATCTTCATCCCGGTCTCGGGCTGGGCGGCCGACCGCTTCGGGGCGAAGCGCGTCTTCCGCGCCGCCATCCTCGTCTTCGTCGCCGGCTCCGTCGCCTGCGCCGCCTCCGGCTCGCTGACGGAATTCGTCGGCGCGCGCTTCATCCAGGGCATGGGCGGGGCGATGATGACGCCGGTGGCGCGGCTGGTGCTGGTGCGCTCGACGCCGCGTAGCGCGCTGGTCTCGGCCATGGCGTGGCTGTCCATTCCGGCGCTGATCGGGCCGCTGGTCGGCCCGCCTGTCGGCGGCTTCATCACCACCTATTTCTCCTGGCACTGGATCTTCATCATCAACGTGCCGATCGGCCTGATCGGCGTCGCCGTCGCCGGCCGCGTGCTGCCCGACATGCCGCCGGTGCCCGTCGGGCGGATCGACCGGATCGGCTTCGTGCTCGCGGCCATCGCCTCGGCCGGCATCGTCTTCGGGCTCTCGGTCGTCAGCCTGCCGGCGCTGCCGCCGGCAGTAGGCTTCGCGACGCTGCTGGCCGGCGCTGCCGCCGCCTTCGCCTATGTCCGCCATGCGCGCCGGGCGGCAAGTCCCATCCTCGATTTGCGGCTGCTCGCCAACCCGGTGCCGCGCATCGCCATCGCCTCGGGCTCGCTGTTCCGCATCGGCCTCGGCGCGGTGCCGTTCCTGCTGCCGCTGCTGTTCCAGCTCGGCTTCGGGCTGACGCCGTTCGCCTCGGGCCTGCTGACCTTCACCAGCGCCATCGGCTCCATCGCGCTGAAGTTCTTCGCCTCGACAGCGCTGCGGCTGATGGGGTTCCGCACCGTGCTGATCGCGACCTCGCTCAGCGGCGCGGCGCTGATGGCGGCCAACGCCTTCTTCACGCCGACGACCGCGCACTGGATCATCATCACCGTGCTGGTCGCGGCCGGCTTTTCCCGCTCGCTCTATTTCACCGCCAACAACGCGCTGGTCTTCGCCGAGATCGACGACCGGCAGGCGAGCCAGGCGACCGCGATCGCCGCCGTGGCGCAGCAGGTCTCCATCGCGCTCGGCGTCGCGGTCGCCGGCATCTTCCTCGAGGCGCACCATCTTCTCACCGGCGAGGAGACCGGGCTGTCGGCGTTCTTCACCGCCTTCCTCGGCGTCGCGGCGCTGACCGCCTGCGCGGTGTTCCCGATCCTCGGGCTGGCCCCGGAGGCCGGCCGTGCCGTCTCCGGCCATGGCGCCGGGAAGCCGCCGCCGGGCGAAGGGCCTCACTCAGGCGAGTGAGGCGTCCCTGCCGTCCGGCTCTTCCTCCTCGCCCTCGGCCCTGCCCTCGAAACCCTTGGCGAGGATGTAGAGCTCGACCGATTCCTCGCGCGAGGCGGGCGGCTTGACGTGATGGACGGAGCGGAAGCTGCGCTTGAGCATGTCGAGCAGCCCGCCCTCGGTGCCGCCCTGGAAGGTCTTGGCGAGGAAATGGCCGCCCGGCTTCAGCACCCTGACCGCGAAATCGGCCGCCACCTCGGCCAGATGCATGGTGCGGATATGGTCGGTGCGGCGATGGCCGGTGGTGGGCGCGGCCATGTCGGACAGCACGATGTCCGGCGCCTCGCCCAGCGCCTCCATCAGCCGCGCCGGCGCGTCGTCGTCGAGGAAATCCATCTGAAGGATCGTCGTGGCGGGGATCGCGTCCATCTCCAGATAGTCGATGCCGACGACGGCAGGAGCGTCCTCGCGCGACTTGACCCGCGCCGCCGCGACCTGGAGCCAGCCGCCGGGCGCGGCGCCGAGGTCGATCACCTTCTGGCCCGGCTTCAGCAGCTTGTGCTTGTCGTCGATCTCGATCAGCTTGTAGGCCGCGCGCGAGCGATAGCCGTCCGCCTTCGAGCGGTGGACGTAAGGGTCGTTCAGGTGGCGCTGCAGCCAGCGGCGCGACGATTCCTTCAGGCCGCTCTTCTTCTTTACCCGCGTCGTCAGCGCACGCGCGCCGCTGCCGCCCTTGCCCGGTTTCTTCATCGCGACACCGCCCCTCCGTGCCCCCCTTGGCGCCCCTCTTGGCGGTTTCGCCGCCACACGCCGTCATCGGCCATCAGTTCCGACAGCATGCCCTCGCGCAGGCCGCGGTCGGCGACGCGCAGGCGCTCGCTCGGCCAGCAGCGGCGGATCGCCTCCAGGATGGCGCAGCCGGCCAGCACGAGGTCGGCGCGGTCGGCGCCGATGCAGGGATTGGCGACGCGCGCCTCGAAATCCCACGACAAGAGCCGCGCGATCATGGCGTCGACATTGTCGTTGTCCAGCCACAGGCCGTCGACGCGGCGGCGGTCGTAGCGCTCGAGCCCGAGATGGACGCCGGCCAGCGTCGTCACCGTTCCCGAGGTGCCGAGCAGGTGGAAGCGCGCACCGGAGGCGAGATGGGCGAGCCGGCCGCGCCCCTCGAAGCGGTCGAGAAGCCGCGCCACCTCGCCCACCATCGCCTCGAACACGCTTTCCGTCACCTCGCGGCCGCCGAACCGCTCGGCCAGCGAGACGACGCCGACCGGCAGCGAGGTCCACGAGACGATGTGGTTGGCGAGGCGCGGCGTGCGGTGACGCGACACGTCGATCAGCGCGATCTCCGACGAGCCGCCGCCGATGTCGAACAGCACGACGGCGTCGGTGCCGCGCTCGACCAGCGGGCCGCAGCCGGACACGGCGAGCCGCGCCTCGGTCTTGCGGTCGATGATCTCCAGCTTCAGGCCCGCCTCCTCCTCGACCCGGGCGAGGAACTCGGCCCCGTTGTCGGCGGCGCGGCAGGCCTCGGTGGCGATGAGGCGCGCCTTGCGCACCTTGCGGTTGCCGAGCTTGTCGGCGCAGACCTTCAGCGCCTCGACGGCCCGGTCCATCGCCGGCTGGCCGAGCCGGCCGGTCGAGGATAGCCCCTCGCCCAGCCGCACGATGCGCGAGAAGGCGTCGATGACGCGGAACTGCCCGGGCCGGCCGGGAACGGCGACGAGCAGCCGGCAATTGTTGGTGCCGAGGTCGAGCGCGGCATAGACCGGCAACGGCGCCTGCCGCTGGGCGAAACCGGCAGCGCCCGCCCCCGGCGCGGCCGGGGGTGCGGCATGCCCGTTGGGCTGTCGCTGATGCTGGCGCTGCGGAGCGGCGGCGGCCTCGCCGGTTCCCGGCACCGCCTGTCCATTGAGCGGCCGCTGGTGCTGGCGCTGCTGCCCTGCCGCGCCAGCTGCTGTCGGTGCGGCCGGCGCGTTCGCCGCCGGCTGCGGCTGCGCCGCCGGCCCGGCCGCGCCGTCACGCGCGAACACCTTGCGGCCGCGCCGGCGCTTGCGCCGCTTCCTCGGTTGCTGCTGTGCGTGCGATTCGCCGCCCGGCGGCCTGTCCGGCGCGCCCTTGGCATGGCGGGGATGGCGACCGGAGCACGCGGGCCGCCCGCCCCTGTCGGGGTCGGGCGCGCCGTGCGCCTTCTGCGCGGCAGGGCGTTCGCCCTCTCCGCCGCCGGCCGCCCCGCCCCCTGGCGCATCCGCGCCGCGTTCGGGGTCTTTCACTGTTCCGTCCTTCGGCGCCGCGCGCACCTGACGGACGCAGCAGGCACCTTCATCTCTTGTGTTGGGAACAGAGTATCAGCGCGAACCGTAAACACCAAGTGCGCGGGCCTGCGTTTTTTTCGCCGCCGCGCGCGACCCGGCGGAAAGACTATTCCTGCGCGATGCGCACCACGAGCTTGCCGAAATTCTCGCCCTCGAGCAGGCCGGCAAAGGCTTTCGGCGCATTCTCGAGGCCGTCGATCATGTCCTCGCGGATCTTCACCTTGCCCGCAGCCACCCACGCGCCCATGTCGCGGGCGAACTCGGCATAGTCCGTGGCGTAGTGGTCGGAGATGATGAAGCCCTGCATCTTCGCCCGCTTGACGAGAAGCGAGCGCTGGAGGACCGGCATCCGGTCCGGCCCTTCCGGCAGGGCCGTCGCGTTGTAGGCGGCGATCAGCCCGCACAGCGGAATGCGGGCGTGGACGTTGATCAGCGGCAGCACGGCGTTGAACACCGCCCCGCCGACATTCTCGAAATAGACGTCGATGCCGGCCGGCACCGCTTCCTTCAGCTTCTTCGCGAGATCGGGATCGCGGCGGTCGAGGCAGGCGTCGAAGCCGAGCTCGTCGACGACGAAGCGGCACTTTTCCGCGCCGCCGGCGATGCCGACCACGCGGCAGCCTTTCAGCTTCGCGATCTGGCCGACGACCGAGCCGACCGCGCCGCTGGCAGCGGCGACCACGACGGTCTCGCCCTCCTTCGGCTCGCCGATCTTCAGAAGCCCGTACCAGGCGGTGAAGCCGGGCATGCCGAGGACGCTGAGCGCCCATGACGGCCGCGCCAGGCCGGACGGCAGCGCCATCAGGTCCGCGCCGTCCGAGAGCGCGTAATCCTGCCAGTTGCCGAAGGCGAGCACGAGATCGCCTTCCTTGAACGCGGCGTTGCGCGATTCGACGACGCGGCCGACCGTGCCGCCGCCCATCACCGCGTCGATGGCGATCGGCGTCGCGTAGGACGGGCCGTCGCTCATCCGCCCGCGCATATAGGGGTCGAGCGAAAGATAGAGGTTGCGCACCAGCACCTCGCCCTCGCCCGGCTGCGGCACCGCCGTCTCCTCCAGGCGGAAATTCTCCGGCGCGGGCGCGCCGACCGGGCGCGAGGCGAGGACGATGCGGCGGTTGACGGCTCTGCTCATGGCTCTCTCCGGGCTGCGAAGCTGCGGGCGCGCCGGGCGGAGCAAGCCGGCCGGCGCGGATCGCCCCTCCTTACCGGCTTTGCCCGGCCGGGGGCAATGCCGCGCCCCCGGTGCATGCGCGCTCGTTCAGGCCGCCGCGCCGGCCACTTCCACCATCGCGGCTTCGAGCAGGTCGAGCGCCTCGGTGAAGGTGTCGTCGGCGACGGTGAGCGGCGGCAGGAAGCGGATGACGTTGCCATAGGTGCCGCAGGTCAGGAGGATCAGCCCCTTCTCCAGCGCCTTCAGCCTGACCGCCTCGGCGAACGCCGCGTCCGGCGACGCCTCGCCGCGCTTGTTGAACTCCGTTGCCACCATCAGGCCGGGGCCGCGGATGTCGGCGATCTGCGGCACGGACTGGCGCAGGCTCTCCAGACGCTGCTTGAGCCGCGCGCCGAGCTGCTCGGCCCGGTTGCACAGATCCTCGTCCTCGATCACGTCGAGCACCGCGTGCGCGGCCGCCACCGCCACCGGGTTGCCGCCATAGGTGCCGCCGAGCGCGCCCGGGCCGACCGCGTCGACGATCTCGGCCTTGCCCGTCACCGCCGCGATCGGGAAGCCGCCGCCGAGGCCCTTGGCCATGGTGACGAGGTCGGGGGCGACGCCGTAGCGATCCATCGCGAACAGCTTGCCGGTGCGGGCGAAGCCGGTCTGGATCTCGTCGGCGATCATGACGATGCCGTGGCGGTCGCAGATCTCGCGCAACGCCTCCATCAGCGCCTGCGGGGCCGGGTAGAACCCGCCCTCGCCCTGCACCGGCTCGATGATGATCGCCGCCACGCGCGCCGGCTCGATGTCGGCCTTGAACAGCCGCTCCAGCGCCGCCAGCGAATCCGCGACCGAGATGCCGTGCAGCTCGACCGGGAACGGGATGCGGTAGACGTCGCCGACCAGCGGGCCGAAGCCAGCCTTGTAGGGCGCGACCTTGCCGGTCAGCGACATGCCGAGGAAGGTGCGGCCGTGGAAGGCGCCGCCGAAGGCGATGACGCCCGAGCGCCCGGTCGCGCCGCGCGCGATCTTGACCGCGTTCTCGACCGCCTCCGCGCCGGTGGTGACGAAGACCGTCTTCTTGGCGAAGTCGCCGGGCGTCAGCCCGTTCAGCCGCTCTGCCAGCGCGACGTAGCTCTCGTAGGGCACGACCTGATGGCAGGTGTGGGTGAATTTCTCGATCTGGTCCCTGACCGCCGCCATGACGCGGGGATGGCGGTGGCCGGTGTTGACGACGGCGATGCCGGCAGCGAAGTCGATGTAGCGCCGGCCCGACGCATCCCAGATCTCGGCGTTCTCGGCCCGCTCGGCATAGACCTGCGTCGAAACCCCGACGCCCCGCGCGATCGCCGCGCTGCGCCGGGCGGAAAGTTCACTGTCCGTCATCGTCGACCTCATTCGTCAAAGGGTTGCAACCTGATAGCCGCAACCCTCACACTCCGGCCGCGCCAGATCAAGGAGCAACTGCACCAACATGGGTGGCACAGGCGCGGGATCAGAGCCCCGCGGCCTGCGGCAGCCTGCGCCGCGCCGGCTCGCCCTGCCCCGACGCCAGCACTTCGAGGCCCTCGCGGTCGCGTATGGTGATGACCTTGGGGTGGTCGAAGGCGATGAGCCCGGCGCGCTTGAAGGCGTTGAGGCCGCGGCTGACGCTGGTCAGCGTCAGGCCGAGCCAGTCGGCCAGGTCGGCGCGGGTGAGGTGAAGCGTGAAGGTCGTCTCCCCGTCCGGCCCCGTGCCGAACTCGCCGCCGAACTGCCGCTCGAGGTCGATGAGGCAGCTGGCGACGCGCTCCGACACGGCGTTGCCGCGCAGGAGCAGCGCATGCGACTGGGCGCGCTTCAGCATGGTGCGGGTGGCCTCGGCGATCCTCGCCGGCTCCTCGGAGGCGGCTACGGCCGCAAGGCGCGTGCGCGTCAGCGCCAGGACGTTGCAGGCGGCAAGGTCGGTCAGGAAGGCGCCGACGAGATGGCCCGGCCCGAGAATGTCGAGGATCCGCCGGCCGCCGTCGCCCGCCTGCTGATAGAGGCAGACGGCCCCCTCGACGATGCGCACGGTCCCGGCGCTGCCGAGGCCGGCGGGAAACAGCGGCGTCCCGGCGGAAACGACGCGGCTTTCGGTGCTGCGCTCGTAACGGTGTTCTCCGAGGGTGAAGGTGATGGAGGGCGGCATCTCTGTGCCTATGACGGAACTGTCCAGCATGATGGGGCATCCTGACCTGCGCCGGCCACGCGGCGCGAACTGCGAAATGCTGCGGCGAGCAGCTTCATTCAGGCAGTCCGGATGGAAGGAGGGGCGCGCGGCGAGGCGTTGGCCGGCACGAGATGGCGGCCGGGCGCCTGAACCTGCGTCGGCGGCAAGTCGCGTTCGAGGCGCGGTAAAAGCCAGGCCGTCATGCCCTGCGGCACCGGCAGGGCGAAATCGGCGTTCAGGCGGCACGCCGAGCAGCCCTTGCCCATACCCGCGTTGCCGCCTTCGTCGCCGGGCAGGCAGAGCACTGGCAAGGTGCCGTCGGGAAACGCGTAATGCGTGAGTTCAAGTGAGGAGGGCTGCGCCTGGCCTACGGAAGGCGGCATGTGCGCGAAGAAGCCGATGCACAGGAGGGCGACAGCGCAGACGATGCGCAGCCACCCTGCCATGCCGGTTATCCTGTCGAGCATGCTCGGCCTTCCTTCATCGCCATTACGGCGATGGTGCCAGACTAGCGCCGCATGCCGCTATCCTGATTGACGGAAGTCAACGAAGCGGCATTTTGCCGGACAGGCAAAAAAGGCGATGCCGGAGACGGGCCGACCGCCTCCGGCATTCGGACCATTTCGCGGATGGACTGCTACTCGATGTCGAAGGAGACGCCCTGCGCCAGCGGCAGCGCGGTCGAGTAGTTCACCGTGTTGGTGGCGCGGCGCATGTAGCCCTTCCAGGCGTCCGAGCCGGATTCGCGGCCGCCGCCGGTTTCCTTCTCGCCGCCGAACGCGCCGCCGATCTCGGCGCCCGAGGTGCCGATATTGACGTTGGCGATGCCGCAATCGGAGCCGCCGGCCGACAGGAACGCTTCCGCCTCACGCATGTCGAGGGTGAAGATCGACGAGGAAAGGCCGGCCGCGACCGCGTTGTGCATCGCGATCGCGTCGTTGAAGTCGGAATATTTCATCACGTAGAGGATCGGCGCGAATGTCTCCTCCAGCACCGGACCGGACTGCTTCGGCATCTCGACCAGCGCGGGGCGGACATAGTAGGCGGTGTCCTTGCCGGCCTCCGCGACGCGCGCGCCGCCGGTGACGACGCCGCCCTCGGCCTTCGCCGCTTGAAGCGCCTTCTGCATCGCCTCGAACGCCGCCTTGTCAACCAGCGGGCCGACCAGCGCCGACGTCTCCAGCGGGTTGCCGACCGAGACGCTCTCATAGGCCTTCCTGAGGCGCGGGACGAGCGTGTCGTAGACGCTCTCGTGCACGATCAGGCGGCGCAGCGTCGTGCAACGCTGGCCGGCCGTTCCCATCGCGCCGAAGGCGATGGCGCGCAGCGCCATGTCGAGATCGGCCGAGGGGCAGACGATGCCGGCATTGTTGCCGCCGAGCTCGAGGATCGAGCGGGCGAAGCGCTTCGCGAGACGCGGGCCGACCTCGCGGCCCATGCGCGTCGAGCCGGTGGCCGAGATGAGCGCGACCTTCGGGTTGTCCACCAGCGCCTCGCCGGTGGCGCGGTCGCCGATCAGGAGCTGCGACAGGTTCGCCGGCGCGTCCGGGCCGAAGCGGGCGATGGCGCGCTCGAGGATCGCATGGGTGGCGAGCGCGGTCAGCGGCGTCTTCTCGGACGGCTTCCAGACGATCGAATCGCCGGCGACGAGCGCCAGCGCCGCGTTCCACGACCACACCGCGACCGGGAAGTTGAAGGCCGAGATGATGCCGACGACGCCGAGCGGATGCCAGGTCTCCATCATCCGGTGGCCGGGACGCTCGGTGGCGATGGTGAGGCCGTAGAGCTGGCGCGAGAGACCGACCGCGAAATCGCAGATGTCGATCATCTCCTGCACTTCGCCGAGCCCCTCGGAGGCGATCTTGCCGGCCTCGATGGAGACGAGGCGGCCGAGCGCCTCCTTGTTGGCGCGCAACTCCTCGCCGAGCAGCCGCACGAGCTCGCCGCGCCGCGGCGCCGGCACGTTGCGCCACGCCTTGAACGCCTCGTGCGCGACATCGACCACACGGCCGGTGTCAGTCGCCGACGCGACCGCGACCCTGGCGATCTCCTCGCCGCTGACCGGGCTGTGGGACGCCATCGTCCCCTTCGTCCACGCCGCGCGCTCGACGCCGAGCGCATCGAGAAGGCGTCCGGTCTCCTGCCTCACGTCAACGGTGCTGGTCATGTTCTCGTCTCCCATCGTCCTGCCGCGCGAAGGCGGCATGGTTTTCAACGTCTTGCCTTGGGGGCGTGTTATTTCCGCTGCCGGACAATAGCAACTGCCGGCCGCCGCGTAAGCGGCAACGAAGCCGAAAGCGGAGCCCATTCCGGTGCGGGACAATAGCCGCGGGGGCGGCGCGCCGATTGCGATAAATCCGACTGATCTGATGCGCGCACGGAATGAAACCGGCCTCCCCTGCGAGGAGGTCGGCCTCACACCCGGCTTTCGATCAGCCGCCGACGCTGAGGAAGATGGAGGGCGCGGCCTTCGGGTCGCGCGGCACCGCGTAGACCGCGTAGGGCTCGGGATCGCCGCCCATGCCGAGCGAACCCTGCGGCATGCCGGGGACGGCAAGGCCGGCGATGTCGGGCCGCTCGGCCAGCAGCGCCGCGATGGCTTCGAGCGGCACATGCCCTTCGAGGAAATAGCCGCCCGCCGCCGCGACATGGCAGCTCAGCATGTCGGAGGGGACGCCGGCCTGCTGCCGCACCTGCGACAGGTCCTCCAGATCGATCGTCTTGACGTCGTAGCCCGCCTCGCCGAGCGCCTGCGCCCATTCGTGGCAGCAGCCGCACCACGGCGTCTTGTAAACCGCGACCGCCTCGCCGGCGGCCGCGACGCCCGCCGCCAGCGACGCCAGCAGCAACGCGAGCCCGCCCGTCAGGGATTTCATCTTCGTCATGGCTTTTTCCGTTCCGCTTCGTGATGACGAGCCAGCATAGGACAGGTCCGGCCGCTCCTGTTTGCGGCCGATCAAGCTGCGGCCCGTGCACGATCAACTTCGCGAGAGCGGACAGGGGATAAAAGGGGTCAGGCGAACGGCACCGCGCCGGTTCCGTGCGGCAGCTTGGCCTCGTCCTCGGGCTCGACATGAATGACGACCCGCACGGAGGGGATCTCGGCCTTCAACGCCTCCTCGATGCGGTCGCAGATGGCATGGCTGTCGCCGACCGTCATCGCCGCGCTCACCACCATGTGGAACTCGATGAACGTCGCCCGGCCGGCGATGCGGGTCTTGAGGTCATGGACCTCCAGCGCGCCCTTCGAGTTGGCGGAGATGATGTCGCGGATGCGCATCGTCTCCCCGACCGGCACGGCCTTGTCCATCAGCCCGTCGAGCGACGAGCCGATGACCCGCCAGCCCTGCCACAGGATGTTGAGCGCCACGATCAGCGCCAGCAGCGGGTCGAGCATGTGCCAGCCGGTGAGCACCGCGCCGACGAGCCCGGCGATGACGCCGACGGACGTGACCACGTCGGTCATGATGTGGCGGCCGTCCGCCTCCAGCGCCGGCGACTTCTCGCGCCGGCCGACGCGGATCAAGAGCACCGCCCACACGCCGTTGATCGCGGCGGCCAGCCCGTTGACGGCAAGGCCCTCCCACGCCTGCGTCAGCGGCGCGGGGTTCTGCCAGGCCCGCCAGACCTCGGCGATGATGAGCAGCGCCGCGACGACGATCAGCACGCCTTCGAGCACGGCCGAGAAATACTCGGCCTTGTGGTGGCCGAACTGGTGGTCGCTGTCGGCCGGCTTGTGGCTGACCGAGATCGCCCACAGCGCGGCGGCGGCGGCGATGACGTTGACGATGGATTCGAGCGCGTCCGAATAGAGCGCGACCGACCCGGTCATCCTCCAGGCGGCGAACTTCAGCGCCATCACGCCGAGCGCGACGACGATGGACCAGGCGGCGAGCCGCCTTATCGTCCGTTTGCCGCTCATGCCGCCCGCTCTCTCCTTAAGCCGCCTTGGTCCTCGCCCGGCGCGGCAGGTGCGCCACCACGTTCTCGATCATCCGCATGCCGGCGTCGTGCCCGAGCGTCATGATCGATTCGGGATGGAACTGCACCGCCGCCACGCGCTCGTGCCGGTGCTCGATCGCCATGATGACGCCGTCCTCGGTCTCGGCCGTGACGAGGAAATCCTCCGGCAGGCGCGAGGGATCGGCGAAGATCGAGTGGTAGCGGCCGACCGTCACCTCCTTCGGCAGGCCGGAGAACACCGTGCCCGGCTTGTTGACGCGGATACGCGACGGCTTGCCGTGCATCGGCTCGCGCAGCTGGCGCAATTCGCCGCCATAGGCCTCGGTGAGCGCCTGAAGGCCGAGGCAGACGCCGAAGATCGGCAGGTCGCGGGCGCGGGCCTTGTCGATGGTGGCCTTGCAGTCGAAATCCTTCGGCGTGCCCGGCCCCGGCGACAGGACGACGAGATCGGGCTTGAGGCGATCGAACACCTCCTCGGCGACCGGCGTGCGCACGGTCGCCACCGTCGCGCCCGTCTGGCGGAAATAGTTGGCGAGCGTGTGGACGAAGGAATCCTCGTGGTCGACCAGCAGGATCGATACGCCCTCGCCGACCCTGGCGCTTTCGCGCGTCGTGGCGGCCGCGTTGCCGGCCGAGGCGTCACGGATCGCCGCTAGCATCGCTGACGCCTTCAGCTCGGTCTCGGCCTCTTCCTCGGCCGGGTCGGAATCGTAGAGCAGCGTCGCGCCCGCCCTCACCTCGGCGATGCCGTCCCTGATGCGGATGGTGCGCAGCGTCAGGCCCGTGTTCATGTCGCCGTTGAAATGGACCATGCCGATCGCCCCGCCATACCAGGCGCGCGGGCTCTTCTCGTGGTTCTCGATGAAGCGCATCGCCCACAGCTTCGGCGCGCCGGTGACGGTGACGGCCCAGGCGTGGGACAGGAACGCGTCGAACGCGTCCATGCCCTCGCGCAGGCGGCCTTCGATGTGGTCGACGGTGTGGATCAGCCGCGAATACATCTCGATCTGGCGGCGGCCGATGACGCGCACCGAGCCCGGCTCGCACACCCGGCTCTTGTCGTTGCGGTCGACGTCCGAGCACATGGTCAGCTCGGACTCGTCCTTCTTGGAGTTGAGCAGCTTCAGGATCTGCTCGGAATCGGAGATGGCGTCGTCGCCACGCCGGATGGTGCCGGAGATCGGGCAGGTCTCGACCCGGCGGCCGTTGACGCGCACGAACATCTCCGGCGACGCGCCGATCAGGTATTCGCGCTCGCCGAGATTGATGAAGAAGGAATAGGGCGACGGGTTGATCGTCTTCAGCCGGCGCGAGATCTGCGACGGGCGCGACCTGCAGGTCTCGAAGAACATCTGCCCGGGCACGACCTCGAAGAGGTCGCCGCGGCGGAAGCTTTCCTTGGCCTTCTCGACCAGCCGCGCATATTCGCCGGGCTCGTGGTCGCCGCGCGGCGGCGTGATGCCGGACGGCGTGAACGGCTCTTCCCGCCCGCCGCGCGCCAGCCCTTCCGTCGAGAAGCCGTCGCCGGAAAAATCGTAGCGGTCGCGCCATGCGCGGGCCTGATGGTGGTCGACGACGAGGATCTCGTCGGGCAGGTAGAGCACGAGGTCGCGCTGGCTCGCCGGGCGCGTCAGCTTCGCCGCGACCGTATCGAACTGGAAGGCGAGATCGTAGCCGAACGCGCCGTAAAGGCCGATATTGGCGTCGTCGTCGGAGCGGAACAGGTCGACGAGCGCGCGCAGCACGGTGAAGACCGTCGGTGCCCGCGAGCGCTCCTCCTCGGTGAAGACGCGCGACGGCTCGGCGACGGTGAGCAAAAGGCGCGTGGCCGAAGCCTCGTCCGGCGTCACCTCCGGCAGCGCCTCGACGGTGCGGCGAATGACGGGCAGCAGCGCCTCGCCGCGCGGGTTCAGCGCCTCGATCACCATGGCGCGGCCGCGCGCCGAGACGACCAGCGGCGGATCGATGATCGCCGTGTCCCAACGCGTGTAGCGGCCGGGATATTCGTAGTTGGAGGAGAAGACGCAGCCCCGGCGCGAGTCGAGGCCGTCGATATAGGCCTCGATGGCGCCCGCATAGGGCGTTTCATGGCGCTTGCGGGTGATCTTCACCCCGCCTCTGGTCGCGTAGCGTTCCGCGCCGTCTTCAAGCAGTTCGAGCGTCATTCCATCGTCTCCATCCGTTCGCGCTCACGGCGTCCCCGGACCGGCTTGAAAACAAAATGGCCGCCCGGAAATCCGTTGCGGCCACCCAAGTTTCACGCGCACGCGTTTCGACCAGCCGCTTCTAGCAGCCCCACCGCCACAGCTTCGCGGTCGAGATCGTGTTCATGGCAAAACCCTTAGCGGCGAACGGCATCTGCGGCAAGAGGATTCGCTGTCGCATGAAAGGGGCCGCATGAAAGGGCAAGGGCGACGCAAGCGCCGCCCTCGTCCTTTGCCGGTGAGGCAGGGATCAGAATTTTTGCGTCAGCGAGAATTTGAAGCTGCGGCCGGGCTCCGAGTAGAAGTCGACCGGCTGGTTACCGCGCGACTGGGTCGTCGGGTCGACGCCGCGGACGGCGACGCCGTTCCAGTACTTCCAGTCGAACAGGTTGTAGACGCCGGCCTGGATGCGCAGGCCCTTGACCTGCTCCGGCTCCCACCAGCCGGTCAGGTTGGCGATGCCGTAGCCGGGCGCGTCGAAGGTTTCGTACGGCGCGCCCGTCTGCGGGTCTATCTGCGGGCCGTCCTCCCTCATGTGCCCGGCGAAGATGCCGGTCAGGTCGACGCCCCAGTTCTCCCGCTCGTAGCCGATGCCGATGATCGCCTTGAACGGCGCGATGGAGTTGAGGATGGTATCGTCCGTCTTGTTCTTGCCGTAGGCGTAGGAGAGCGCGCCGCTCAGGTAGAACCCGTTCGCGAAGTCCTTGCGGGCCTTCAGCTCGATGCCGGAGATTTCCACCTCGCCGACGTTGCGCCAGGACATGATCAGCGGGGCGCCGCTGACCTGATAGCCCTCGATGAAATTCCTGTAGCGGTTGTGGAAGACGGTGAGCTTTCCTGAAAGGTCGCCGCTCTCGTAGTTGGCGCCGACCTCGAAGCCGTGCCCCGTCTCCGGCTTGAGGTCGATGTTGCCGTGCACCTCGTAGAAGCTGCTCGGATAGTAGATGTAGTACTCGTCGATGGACGGCGCCCGGTAGGCCATCGACCACTGCGCGAACAGCTCCGTCTGCGGCGTCATCTGGTAGGTCGCGAGCAGCTTGGGCGAAATGCGCATGCCGTCCTTCGACACGAGCGGGCCGGTATAGCCGGGCGCCGCCTTCGGCTCATAGTCGTACCAGTCCAGCCTCAGGCCGGGCGTCAGGGCGAAGCCGCTGTCGCCGAGGCCGATCCGGTCGTCGAGGTAGAGGCCGAGCTTGGTGCCGCTGACATGCGGCATGTCGGCCTTGTTCAGCACCGAGCTGGCCGGAAGACCCGCCATGAACTGTTCGGTCTGAAGGAACTGGAGCGTGCCGCCGAAGCGGACCTCGTGGGCAAGGTTTCCCGTGTTGAACGTGGAAAGCAGACCGCCGGTAAGGCCGTACGAGCTCTCCTCCACGTCATTGTCACGGAGATACCGCGCGGAATCGCTGGTGCGAATGCCGTCCGAACCGGCGTTCTTGTTCAGCTTCTGCCAGTAGAGCGTCAGCGCGGCGGCATCGATAAGGCCCCCTTCCGACGGCGCCTCGTAGCGATAATCCAGCGAAACGCGATCGCGATGGGTGGACTCGAAACCCCAGCCCTGATCGTACTGGTACAGGGAGTTCTGCATCGTCTTCAGTTCGAAGTCATTGTCGAGACGATAGCGCTCGGCCGTCATGCCGATGCGATGGCCGCCCTCCAGGTCATGCCGCACCTTGAACAGCAGGTTGCTCTGGTCGATATCGGCCGGATTGGGCTTCGTGCGCGTGACGCCGTAAATATCGTCGGTGCCCTTGTTGTCGCGCTCGTGGCCCTTCTTGTAGGCGCCCTGGAACAGGAAGGACGTGCTCTCGAACCGCTTGGCGATGGCGAGGGAGCCGGCGACGCTCCGGTCGGAGCTGTCGTAGCCCACCTTGCTGATGCCGCCCCAGTCGCGGCCGTCCTCGATCAGGTCGTCGGGCTCCAGCGTCCGCATCAACAGCCCGCCGGCGAGCGCGCCCGCCCCCAGCCGGCTCGAATCGGCGCCGCGAACCACGTCGATCGCCGACAGGGACGAGAAGTCGAAGGAATTGGTGCCGTCGCTTATGCCCGTCATCGGCGACGGCGAACCGGCGCGGATCAGGTTGCCGAAACTGGAAATCGGGATACCGTCGATCACGGTCGCGATGCGCGGACCGCCGAGGCCGCGAATAGTGAGGCCGCCGACCTTTCCGGGCTGCGACTCGGTATAGTCCACGCCCGGCTCCGTCGTATTGCCGAGATCGCCGAGATCGGAGATTTCCTTCTTGCGGATGTCGTCGGCCGTGGTCTCGCTGGCGAGCGGCGTGTCGGCCGCGCCCTTTTCAAGCTTCTGGCCAGCGGACGTCTTCTTGCCCTCGACCTCGATCGTCTCGAGAACCGTCGAGCTGTCCTGCGCAGCGGCGGGAACGGCGATGTAGAGCATCGCAAGGGCAGTGCAGGCCATGAGGGGCGCGCGCGAATGCCAGGCTTTCATGTCGATTCAGTCTCCGGTTCCGAAGGCGCGCGGAAGCTGCCGGCCTTGGGAGAGCAACCGGTTGTCCGCGACCTGCTCGATCTCGTCAAATTTGTGACGAAAGGGGCTTCCCGTCACATTTCAGCCGTTTAGGAAACATGATTGAATGAGTCAAGAATTAAAAGATGACTTTTCGAATCAAGAATTTCGACGGCTGCCGTGATGTGTGAAAATTGACACAGAATGCCCCTGAAGGGCGACGCTAGGCGCGGCCGTCCCCGCCCGAATGACCGGCTGGAAAAATTGGGGGATGGTGCGCGGGATCGCTCAGAAAAGCCCTTCGATCTCGCCGCGCTCGTTGAGGAATATCCGCTCCGAGGACGGCGACCTGGGCAGGCCGGGCATGGTCATGATCTCGCCGCAGATCGCGACGACGAAGCCGGCCCCGGCGGCGAGCCGGACCTCGCGCACCGGCACGACATGCCCCGTCGGCGCGCCGCGCAGGTTGGGGTCGGTCGAGAACGAATACTGCGTCTTGGCCATGCACACCGGCAGGTGGCCGTAGCCCTGGCGTTCCCATTGGTGGAGCTGGTCGCGCACGCTCTTGTCGGCGATGGCCTCCGAGCCGCGATAGATGCGCTTGACGATGGTGTCGATCTTGTCGAACAGGCCCGTCTCGTCGGCATAGAGCGGCGCGAACTGCGCGACGCCGCTGTCGGCGAGATCGGCGACCTTGTGCGCCAGCTCCTCGATGCCGGCCGATCCTGAAGCCCAGTGGCGGCACAGCACGGCCTCGACGCCCTGCTCGGCCGCGAACGCCTTCACCGCCTCGATCTCGGCTTCGGTGTCGCTGGCGAAATGGTTGATCGCCACGATCGCCGGCACGCCGAACTGCTTCACGTTCTCGATATGGCGGCCGAGATTGGCGCAGCCCTCGCGCACCGCTGCCACGTCCTCCGCGCCGAGATCGTCCTTCTTCACCCCGCCGTTCATCTTCAGCGCCCTGACCGTGGCGACGATGACGGCGGCGGCCGGCGTCAGCCCGGCCTTGCGGCACTTGATGTCGAAGAACTTCTCCGCGCCGAGGTCGGCGCCGAAGCCGGCCTCCGTCACCACGTAGTCGGCGAGCCTCAACGCCGTCGTGGTGGCGACGACCGAGTTGCAGCCATGGGCGATGTTGGCGAACGGCCCGCCATGGACGAAGGCGGGGTTGTTCTCCAGCGTCTGGACAAGGTTGGGCTGCATCGCGTCCTTGAGCAGCACCGCCATCGCCCCTTGCGCCTTCAGGTCGCGCGCGAAGACCGGGCTCTTGTCGCGCCGGTAGCCGACGATGATGTCGCCCAGCCGGCGCTCGAGGTCCTCGAGGTCGCTGGCGAGGCACAGGATCGCCATCACCTCGGAAGCGACTGTGATGTCGAAGCCGGCCTCGCGCGGAAAGCCGTTGGCGACGCCGCCGAGCGAGCAGACGATCTGCCTGAGCGCCCGGTCGTTCATGTCCATCACCCGCCGCCAGGTGACGCGGCGCGTGTCGATCTCGAGCTCGTTGCCCCAGTAGATGTGGTTGTCGATCAGCGCCGAGAGCAGGTTGTGCGCCGTGGTGATGGCATGGAAGTCGCCGGTGAAGTGGAGGTTCATGTCCTCCATCGGCACCACCTGGGCGTAGCCGCCGCCGGCCGCGCCGCCCTTCATGCCGAAATTCGGGCCGAGCGAGGCCTCGCGGATGCAGATCGCCGCGCGCTTGCCGATCCGGTTCAGCCCGTCGCCGAGGCCGACCGTCGTCGTCGTCTTGCCCTCGCCCGCCGGGGTCGGGTTGATGGCGGTGACGAGGATCAGGCGGCCTTGCGGCCTGCCGGCGAGCGAGCGGATGAAGGCGGCCGACACCTTGGCCTTGTCATGGCCGTAGGGCAGCAGTTCCCCCGACGGGATGCCGAGCTTCGCGCCGATCTCCATGATCGGCTTCTTGTCGGCCGCGCGCGCGATCTCGATGTCGGTCCTGAACCCTGTCATCCGGCCCTCCCCCTCAAACTCGTTCTCTCGGAAAATAGAGCGCACGCAAGGCGCACGCGCGCTCCCGAAACGGTCGCGCGATGCGCGGTTTGCGACGTCGACGACGCAAACCGCATCGATGCTAACGGTCGAGGACCGAGCGGATCTCGACGAGGTTGGAGCGGACCTGGAGCAGGTTGAAGCCCATCGTCGCCAGATGCGACGGGAAGATCGCGCTCGACTCGTTGCCGTTGGAGATGATCCACGGCTGGACGTTGAGCGAGGCGCGCAGGTTCTCCTCCATCCGCGTCCACAGCACGGTCAGGTTGCGCTCGGCGATCACCGAGCCGAAGTCCGAGCGCGAGGCGACGAGGATGCCGTAATAGGCATAGAGCTGGCCGTAGGCGAACCAGAAGCGGTCGTCGGCGCGCAGGTCGAACCAGCCGGCGTCGGACAATTCGATGCGCTGGCGCAGGATGTCGGAGGTGGAGCCGATGTCGCCGGCCATGCGGTCGAGGAACTGCATCAGGTTGTCGGCGCGGGCGTCGAACGTCGCCTGGCAGCGCTCGAGGCTGGCGTTGAAGGCGCGCAGCTTCTCGATGCCGTCGCGGAAGACGCTGGGCGAAGGCCGGGTCGGGCCGCGCCAGCCGATATACCAGGCGGTCTCGGACCAGGCCATCGCGGTGCGCGCGTCCTGCAGGTTCTGGTCGATCTGCGAGGTGCCGCGCACGCGGCCAAGCGTGTCGACGAGCTCGGTGGTGGTGCGGCGCAGCACCTGGTTGATGCCGAGCTGGAACGCGGCCTTGTTGTCGAAGAACGGCGTGTTGCGCCACTCGATGCCGAACAGGCCGGCGTTCGACACCAGCATCGAGGAGATCCAGGCGTTCTGGTTGACGTTGAAGTCGATCAGGTCGGCGGCGATGCCGGCGATGGCCGAGGGCTTGCAGCTCTGCGCCGGCTGGCCCGCGCCGGAGGACGTCGCCCCCGAGGCGGCGGCGACGGGCTCGCCCGCCCCGGTCGTGCTGCGCGCCTGCACCAGCGAGGCCGGATAGTCCGGGTTGAAGTTGGTCCAGAATTGGGTGACGTAGAAGAAATAGCCGTAGAGCCCGATGATGCCGGCGACAATGGCGCCGACCACGGCGCGCAGGATCCAGCCGCGGCGCGTGTACCAGCGCCCCAGCCACAGGAACGGCCACAGCAGCGCGCCGATCAGGAGGCCGAGCCCCTTGCCGATGGCATGAAAGACGCGGGCGAAGAACGAGACGATCGGATCGAGCATCGGGTGAGGTCCTTTCAGTCTCTCAGGCCGTAGAGCCGCGCGCGAAAAGCGGCCTTGTTCTTCAGATACGTATCTTTCAGCGTCTCGACAACATGCCGCCGCCAGACGGGGTCGAAGCCTTCATAGTCGCGGTAGAAGCCCTGCTTGTTGAAGACGTAGCGCGCCATGAAGTCGTCGGGCACGAAATCCGAGATCAGCCGGTTGGTCAGCCACGCGTCGGGATGGTCGGGCCGGGCGCGGATGACGAGGAAGCGGCGGTCCGGCCGCACCTCCTCCATCCGCAGCTGGCCGAGCTGGGCGATCTCGCGCTTGGCGGCGTTGAGGAAGGGGAACGTCCCCTCCTGCGCGATCAGGTCGGCATGGCCGTGTATCCACGTCTGGAGCCAGACGCGGTCGACCTTGCCGAGGTCGCGCCCGGGCTCCGCCTTGCGGATCAGGTTGCGCACGACCATCTCGGCCCGGTGCTCGAGATAGCCCGAATCCTCGATCCACGACGCGCGCGGCAGCTCGACGCGCCCGGTCGAGACGAGGAAATCGTAGACGCGGCTTGCGTCGTGCAGCGACAGGTAGCTGACCTGCCACGGCCGCGAGCGGCGGAAGCCCGGCGCCGACGGATCGGAGATCACCGTCGTCATGTCGGGATCGACGAAGACGTAGAGCCCGCCGAAATGGCTGGTCCAGTAGGCGTTGTGGCGGAAGATCACCTGCTCGGGGACGAGCGCGTTCTCGCGGATGTCGCCCGTCACCTTGGCCAGCCCGACCATGTGTTCCAGCGCGGCGGTGTCGCGCCAGAACTCCGGCTCCTGCTTCAGCCGGTCGATCATCGTCGCCAGCTCCGCCGCCTTGCCGGTGACGTCCTCGGCCGACAGAACCTTGAACTCGACCTGGTTGATGGACAAGAGGTCCTCGATGTCCTCGACCCTGGCGACCGAATCCTCGATCTCGCCATAGATCACGTCCTTGATCGTCAGCGCGTTGATGACGCGCGCGTTCGCGGTCAGGAACTCGTAGAGAAGCTGCGAGGTGTTGGAGAACGCCGTGTGCACCACCGGCAGCGACACCTGAAGCGGCGTCAGGATGATGAAGCGGCGGTTGATCTGGTTCGGGTCGAGATAATGGATGTCGCCGAGGTCTTCCGCCACCTCCGGCGAAAAGCCGGTGCGGTCGATGGAGATTTTCTCGCGCGTCGTCGCCGGCAGGCCGAAGGCGCGCAGCGCCTTGTTGTAGCGCTCGATCAGATGCGGCTCCTCGACCGGGAGAAGCCTCCCGTAGATCAGCTCGTTGTCACGCAGAAGGTCCATTATTCCTTCTCCCCGTTCACGGGGAGAAGGTGGCCGAAGGCCGGATGAGGGGCGGCGCAAACGATCACAATCATTGCTCGGCGTTCCTGAAAGCGGGCAGGAATTTCATCTCGACGGAAACCATCCTGCGATCAAGCCGGCCGTCCAGCGCAGCCACTATCGTTTCAAGAACCTTCTTTCTGCTTCGTAGCACATCAGCGTGCCAAAATCGCAAAACCGACCAGCCATTCCTGTTCATCGTCTCGTCCCGAAAGCCATCGTGCTCTTGTTCGGCATGCTGACTTCCGTCCACTTCCACAACAAGGCTGGTTTCACGACAGGCGAAATCGGCGAAGTACGGCCCGATTGGCAATTGTCGTATGAACTTGTGCCCGTTCAAACGCCGTCCCCGCAATTCGTGCCACAATACCTCTTCAGCCTCATTCTCGACATGGCGAAGCTGCCTCGCCCTCGTCGTCCTTCGCGCATTTCCGCCACGCATCGCGCCGCCCCTCATCCGCCCTTCGGGCACCTTCTCCCCGTGAACGGGGAGAAGGAAACGATCAGGCGTTCCAGTGCCCCTTCGCCTTCAACGCCTCGATCTCGGCCAAGGCGCGCTCGCGCAGGCGGGCGTCGCGGACCAGCCTGTCGACCGCCGCGTCGTCGGACTTGTCGGAATAGCGGAACTCGGAATCGGCGTAGCGATTGATCTCCTGCATCACCATGTCCATCGTGAACGGCCGGCGCAGCTCGGAGATCATCGCCTTCTTCTCGTCGTAGGACTTGCCCATGAAGGCTTCGCGCGTCTCGAACCACTCGTCGGGCAATTCGATGTCCATGGCGCGCATCTTGATCGCGTCGGTGACGTTCTTGATCGCCCGCCCGGTGAAGCGCGGCTCGGCCTCCTTGATGCGGTGGAGATAGTCGCCGATCTCGGCCAGCGTCTTCGGCTCGCCGCGCTCGTCCATGAAGCGGTCGTAGACCTTCTTCAGCCCCTCCTCCTGCGGCTTCGAATGGTTTTCATAGGCCGTCTCGACGGCGCGCTGGATCTCCTGCGCCGCGTAGAGCTCGTGGTCGCCGAGCGGTATCGCGTGGTTCTTGCCGGCGAGCAGCACGAAGATGTCGATATAGTCGTCCTTCGTCTGCGGCCCGTCGACCAGCCAGCGCGCGCCGGCGCGCTGGCGCAGCGCGTCGTCGACATTCTCGGGATAGTTGGAGAACATGCCGAACGAGCAGTTGCCGCGCACGACGGTGGCAGCACCCGCGAATGCGTCCATCAAAACGCCGGTGATCTCCTGCTGGCCGGCCGAGGCGCGGTCGTCGGAGCGCTTCGCCGCCACCTGGTCGATGTCGTCGATGGTGCCGAAGCCGATGGCCCGCGGGTTCAGGACGTTGTTGATGAATTGCCGGCAGTTCTGGCCCGACTTGCCCTGATAGGATGAGATCTGGTCGACGCCGAAATTCTCGTAGTGGAAAGGCACCCCCGCCACCTGCGCGTAGTCGTTGACGATGCCGGCGATCATCTGGATCAGCGTCGTCTTGCCGGTGCCGGGCGCACCGTCGCCGATGAAGGTGAAGAGGAAGCCGCCCAGCTCGACGAACGGATTCGCCTGCCGGTCGAAATCGTAGGCCATCAGCATCTTGGCGAGCTTCAGCGACTGGTACTTAGCGATGTGGTTGCCGACCACCTCCTCCGGCTTGCGGAACTGCATCACCAGGGGCTTCGACTTGCGGCCGGGCGCGACGTCGAAGCCGTCGAGGGTGAAATCGTCCTTCTCGACGCGGATATGCGCGTTCTCGAACGCGCCCAGCGCGTCGAACCGGCCCTTGCGCGACAAGAGGCCCTCGATGGCGGCGGTGGCGAAGGCGCGGATGCGGGGGCTAAGGTCCGCATCGTCCTTCGCCCCGGCAAGCGCGGCATCGAGGCCGGCGATCAGGCTTTTCAGCGCGTCCTGCTGGGTATCGAACACATAGTCCGGCTCATGCACGTCGCTCGGGGCCTCGGCGTCGCTCTCGACGGTCTGGAGCAGGTAGGAGGCGAAGGTGAAGGCGGCGACGTAGGCCGCGGCCGAGAGCAGCCGCTTGTAATGGGCGACGTCCTCGCCCTCGAGCGGCGAGCGGGCGTTCTTCGCCTGAAGGTCCTCGAGCGCCGTCGAGCGGGCGAACACGTCGGCGACGGCCATGGCGACGGCGAGCCCGCGCCGCGCGCGGTAGAGCGCCGTGTGCTGGGGAACCGAAAGAAGCTGGTCGTCGGGCCGCACCGCCTGCACGGTTTTCGCCAGCTCCACCTCGCGGGTGCGCCGGACCGAGCCGGTCGAGACCGTCGAGACGAAGCGGCGGCCGGTGCCGGCAAGCTCGGTCTGCGAGCGCCCGGACGAATCCTCCAGCACCACGATGCGGGTGATGAAGCTCTGCGCCATCGCGCGATGCTTCTCGATGTCGGCTTCGGGAACCGCGGTCAGGCCGGTGTCCATGTCTTTCCTCTCCTAAACGTCGCTGATGACCTGGCCGTTGGAAATGATGTGCACCTGATAGCCGGCGAAGATCTTCTGCGCCTCGCCGGCGGCGTAGAGTGCCTGATAGGCCTCGTGCGGGATCAGCGCGTGGCGTTCGTAGGACGAGACACCCTGCCGCGCGGCTTCGAGGTCGTCGGTCTCGATGTGGAACTCCTCGCGCGCCGGCTGGCGCGAGAACAGGCCCTTGCGCGCCGGCTGCTCGGCCTTGGAGAAGATTTCCTGCACCGTCCATGTCAGCAGCCACGCATTCTCCTCGCGCCGCACCTTGGACAGGACTTCCGCCACGGTCGAATTGTGCTCGGTGATGCCGGCCGAGTAGAACGGCCCCAGGACGACGCGGCGAAGCTGCTTCGGATGCAGCGTCTCGAAATCCTTGTCGAGATTGCCGGCGATGGTGGCGGGCGACAGCGAATAGGCCGAGTTCTTCTCGCAGAAATCGTCGAAGCGGTGGGCGAGATCGGGGTTGAGCAGCCCCTCGATCGGAAGCGGCACCTTGACCTTCTCGTTGAGCTTGCCGTCCTTCGTCACCAGTGTCTTGACGACGTTCTCCGAGGAATCCTCGATCGTCGCCATGTAGACCAGCGGCAGATTGGCCGAGCCGTCGAACGCGCCCCAGTGGACGACGCAGATCGGCCGCATGGTCTTCGGGTTGACCGAGACGCGGATCGTCTTCGGCAGCACGAAGGGCGCGAAGGTCAGGCCCGACGACACGTCCTCCAGATAGAGCCGCTCGGCCATCGACTTGCGCAGCGCCTCGGGCATGGCCCGCCGGCGCAGGATGAAATCGGCCATCTCCGCGCGCAGCACGTCCGGCTCGGGGATGGCGGCCAGCCGCTTCTCGGCGGTGCGGCGGTCGTTCTCCAGCTCCAAGACGTTCTGGAACACCGGATAGCCGCTCTCGGCCCTGCTGATGCGGAACGTTTCCATGAAGCCGAGCCGGTTGCGCCACGAAGAGAACGAGTTCTCCAGCCGCACGATGTATTCCGACATCACGCGGGCGACGAGGTCGTGCCGGTAGAGTGGCGAGCGGTCGTCGCGCAGGAAGATGTCGAGACCTTCCAGCGCGGCGGTGATCGCGCCGAAATAGCGCGCGGCGGCATCGTTGGCGGGAGCCATGCGTCAGGAACCCCGGCTTGGCGCGGCCGCCTACTGCTTCACGTAGTCGGCGGCGTTGTGCTTCCGCAGCACGTCCTCGAAGCGGCGGGCGAAGGCGTCGTCGGCCAGCTTCTTGCGGCGCTGGATGTCGGCCGTCGTCACCATGTTCTTCTCGTGCAGCTCCAGCAGGTCGCCGATATGGCGCTGCGCCGCCGCGCCGATGCCGGCCATGGTCTCCTCGGCGGTGTTGTCGACCTGGCTGCCCAGCGTGTTGATGCGGTGGGCGACCTCCTGCTGGGCGGCGGTCTTCAGCGAATCCTCCAGCGCCTTGTAGAGGACGATGCGCTGCTCGGTGTCGATGGTCAGCTTGTTGATCAGCGTGTTCTGCGCCGCGATCTGGTTGTTGAGCGAGTCGACGAAGGTCTGGAACATCGCGGTGTAGCGCTCCAGCGTCTGGCTCTCGGCCAAGAGCTCCTGCTCCTTGGCCTGACGCTCGTTGTACTCCGTGGCGAGCTTCGAGCGCTCGCCCTCCAGCTCGGTGCGCTCGGTCTGGCTGGTCGAGGCGGCGATGCGGTTCTCGATGTCGAGCAGCAGCGGGTTCAGCTCCTCGATGCGCTTCTGCGTCGCGGTCAGCTCCTCGATGGTGCGCTTGCGCCGCTCGATCACCTGCGAAAGGCTGGCCTCCGAGGTCTTGTAGCGCTGGTCGAGGATGTTCTTCTGCTCCTTCAGGATGCCGACGATGGTGTCGGACTTGGCCAGCAGCTCCTGAAGGTTGCCGGCGAGCGACATGTTGCGCACGCGCTCGGTGCGCATGCGCTGCTTGCGCTGGGCGGAGAAGATGCCGATGAAATTCTCCCACGCCGTATAGCTCTTCATGCTCTCAAACTCGGAGCCGAAGACGTTGGTGGCGTCCTCCAGCCCGATGATGAGGTCGGCGATGTTGCCTTCCATCACCTTCTGCTGGTTGAGCACGTCCTGGATGCGCGCGTTCTCGATGTCGAAATCGGCGGCGCCGATCTTGGCGTCGGCCTGGGCGAACTGCTCCAGCACCACGCCGGACTGCTCGATCCTGGAGCGCATGTCCTCGACCACGCGTTTGGTCTTGGCGATCTCGGCGTCGAAATTCTGAAGCGTGGCCATGCGCGTGTCTCTCCGGTTGCTGGGGCGGTCTGTGCAGCGTTTGCGGAATATATGTGGCACGGATTGCGATTGAAAGACGGCAATCGGCGCCGTGCTGCGCTTCGCATTGCGGAACCGCCCGCAGCGGCCTATTGGAAAACGACAGGCACTGTCGTCGAAAGACAAGTGCACGGCGTCATTCGTCGCGCCCCTGCGGGTTGAAACGGCGGACAAATGATGTTTGGCTCAAGAACAAAAATTACCGCCAGTTCAGTTGGGGAGACGTTTTATGTCACGAATTGCAACGATTTCGGCCGCCTTTGCGCTTTCGCTCACGCTCGGTGCGGGCGCGGCGGCGGCGGCTGACGCGGAAAGCTGCCGCACCGTCACCTTCTCCGATGTCGGCTGGACCGACATCACCTCGACCACGGCGACCGCCTCCGTCATCCTCTCGGCGCTCGGCTACCAGCCGGAAGTGCAGGTGCTGTCCGTGCCCGTCACCTACGCTTCGCTGAAGAGCGGCGACATCGACGTCTTCCTCGGCAACTGGATGCCGACCATGGAAGCCGACATCGCGCCCTATCGCGAGGACGGCTCGGTCGAGACCATCGTCACCAACCTGACCGGCGCGAAATACACGCTCGCCGTGCCGAAATACACCTTCGACGCCGGGCTGAAGACCTTCCAGGACATCGCCCAGTTCCGCGACCAGCTCGAGGGCAAGATCTACGGCATCGAGCCGGGCAACGACGGCAACCGCCTGATCCTCGACATGATCGAAGGAGACCAGTTCGGCCTTTCCGGCTTCGAGCTGGTCGAGAGCTCGGAAGCCGGCATGCTGTCGGCCGTCATGCGCGGCGCGCGATCCGAGCAGCACATGGTCTTCCTCGGCTGGGAGCCGCACCCGATGAATGCCAACATCGAGATGGAGTATCTCGCCGGTGGCGACGACGTGTTCGGCCCCGACTATGGCGGCGCGACCGTCTTGACCAACACCCGCAAGGGCTACGTGCAGGAATGCCCGAACGTCGGCAAGTTCCTGACCAACCTCGTCTTCTCGCTCCAGATGGAGAACGAGATCATGGGCGCGATCCTCGACGACGGCAAGGAGCCGAACACGGCGGCGAGCGACTGGCTAAAGGCCAACCCCGACGCGCTGACGCCCTGGCTCGACGGCGTGACCGCCTTCGACGGCGGCGACGGATCGGCCGTGGTGAAGGCGGCGCTCGGCCTCTAGGCACCCACTAGGGAGACACGGCGCTGCCCCTCACCTGCCTGCCGGCATCCTCTCCCCGTAAAAGGGGAGAGGAAGGATGGCCGCGACCTCGCAGCTTTCCCTTCTCCCCGTTCACGGGGAGAAGGTGGCCCGAAGGGCCGGATGAGGGGCGGCGCAAGCCTGCCGGCCCGAGACGAAAGGGGGACTGAAGGACCATGGACCCGATCTCGCAATGGATCGCCGGGTGGAAGATCCCGGTCGGCCGCTGGGGCCGCGAGTTCTTCGATTTCCTGACGACCAACTTCGCCCTGTTCTTCGACACGCTGGCCGCCTGGCTCTCGAGCGTGCTCAACGGCCTCGTCGCCGGCCTGCTGTGGCTGCCGCCCATCGTCGTCGTGCTGCTGATCGCGGCCCTCGCCTTCGTCCTCAAGCGGTCGTGGACGCTCGCCGCCGGCGTCGTCCTCGGCTTCCTGTTCATCATCAACCAGGGCCTGTGGAAGGAGACGGTCGAGACGCTGGTGCTCGTCGTCGCCGCCACCGCCTGCTCTATGGCCATCGGCGTGCCCATCGGCATCTGGGCCGCGCATAACGAGCGCGTCTACCGCATCCTCCAGCCGATCCTCGACCTGATGCAGACGCTGCCGACCTTCGTCTACCTCATCCCGGTGCTGATCCTGTTCGGCCTCGGCATCGCGCCGGGGCTGATCGTCACCGTCATCTTCGCCTCGCCCGCGCCGATCCGCCTCACCTATCTCGGCATCACCTCGGTGCCGAAGCCGCTGCTGGAGGCCGGCGAATCCTTCGGCGCGACGAAGCGGCAATTGCTGTGGAAGGTCGAGCTGCCCTCGGCCCTGCCGACCATCATGGCGGGCCTGACCCAGTGCATCATGCTGTCGCTGTCGATGGTGGTGATCGCGGCGCTGATCGGCGCCAACGGCCTCGGCCGGCCGGTGGTGCGCGCGCTCAACTCCGTCAACATCCCGCTCGGGCTCGAAGCCGGCCTCGCCATCGTCATCCTCGCCATCATCCTCGACCGCATGGCGCGCATCGGCACGGAGCCGCGCAAATGAGCGCGGCCGTCGAGTTCAGACACGTCGACATCGTCTTCGGCGACGAGAAGGCCAAGGCCCTCGCCATGATCGACGCCGGCGCGAGCCGCGCCGAGATCCTCGAAAAGACCGGCTCCGTGGTCGGCTGCGCCGGCGCGTCGCTCACCGTGGAGCAAGGTGAGATCTCGGTGCTGATGGGCCTGTCGGGCTCGGGCAAGTCGACGCTGCTGCGCGCCGTCAACGGGCTGAACGCGGTGACGCGCGGCGAGGTCGTCGTCCACGACCGCGGCCGCTCCGTCGACGTCGTCTCCTGCCCTGCCGCGGAACTGCGCCGCATCCGCCGCGAGAGCGTCGCCATGGTGTTCCAGCAATTCGCGCTGCTGCCGTGGCGCACGGTCGAGGAAAATGTCGGCTTCGGGCTGGAGCTCGCCGGCGTGCCGGCGCCCGAGCGCAAGGAACGGGTGGCGAAGCAGCTCGCCCTCGTCGGCCTCACGGAATGGGCGGGAAAATACGCCCACGAGCTTTCCGGCGGCATGCAGCAGCGCGTCGGCCTCGCCCGCGCCTTCGCCACCGAAGCGCCAATCCTGCTTATGGACGAGCCGTTCTCCGCGCTCGACCCGCTGATCCGCACCAAGCTGCAGGACGAGCTGCTGGAGCTTCAGGCGCGGCTGAAGAAGACCATCGTCTTCGTCAGCCACGACCTCGAGGAGGCGCTGAAGATCGGCAACCGCATCACCATCATGGAGGGCGGGCGCATCGTCCAGACGGGCGCGCCGGAGGACATCGTCCTCAACCCGGCCAACGACTATGTCCGCGACTTCATCGCCAACGTGAACCCGCTGTCGGTGCTGACGGCATGGAACGTCATGCGCGACCGCCGTGACCTCGAGGACGCCGGCGACGGCTGGGTCTGGCTCGACCGGCGCAAGACCTCGCGCTTCCGGCTCGACGCCAATGGGCTGGTGACTGCGGCGATGCGCGACGACAAGCCGGCCGACTGGGTGTCGTGCGACCCCTTCCAGCCGCTGGCGGACACGGCGAGCAGCATCTACTGGGCCAAGCCCAGCACCTCGCTGAAAGCGGTGATGCAGGCGATGCACCGCTCGCGCACCGCGCCGGTCGCCCTGTTCGACGAATCCTCGCGCTTCGTCGGCGCAATCGGCATCACCGACGTGCTGGGCGCGGTGCTCAGGCGATAGCCGGCTGCGGGACGACGTCGTCCCGCTATCCGCCGTTCGCCTTGATGTGGGCCACCATCTGGTCGACCACGATGCCCCAGCCTTCGTGGAATCCCATCTGCTCGTGGCTCTTGCGCGTTTCTTCGTCGCCGTGGATGGCGACGGCCCGGTAATGCGTGCCCTGCCCGTGCGGGGAAAGCTCCAGAACCGCGGTGAAGAACGGCTTCGGCGACGGGCGGTATCCCGGCAGCAGTGTGTCGGTGAAGATCAGGCGCCGGTTGGGCGTCACTTCGAGATAGCAGCCGACATTGGGGAACTCCTCGCCCTCCGGCGAGCGCATCGTCGTGCGGAAATGGCCGCCCGGGCGCACGTCCATGTCGCAGGCGGTGATCGTCCACGGCTTCGGCACGAACCATTCGGGCAGCGACGAGGGCGTCGTCCACGCCGTCCACACGGCCTCGACCGGAACGTCGATCTCGCGTTCGAGCACGAGGTCGAGCCTCGGGTCGGCGTTGATGGGAATCTGCGTCATGCTGACCTCCTCGTCAGGTCCCCCGCGCGGATTGAACCCGGCAAATGTGGCGCTGTCGCGTTGTCTCCCCGCCCGCCCCGCCGGCCTGCCGCGGGAGGCGCGCCCACAGGCCGCACGGTCTTCTCCTTCCGTAACGCCCGGATCGGCTTGCGCCCCGGCGGGGCGGGTCGATAAGATGGCGTAAATTGTTCAACGTCCAACAATCCCCCGGGAGGAATTTTCATGAACCCAGCAGGACAGGTCGCGATCGTCACCGGCGGCGGCTCCGGTCTCGGTGAGGCCACGGCGCGCGCGCTGGCGGCGAAAGGCGCGAAGGTCGCGCTGTTCGACATCGGCATGGAGCGCGCGCAGGCGGTGGCGGCGGAGATCGGCGGCATCGCGGTGAAGTGCGACGTGTCGAGCGACGAGAGCGGCACCGCCGCCTTCGCCGAGGTCGCGGAGAAGCTGGGCGCGACCCGCATCCTCGTCAACTGCGCCGGCGTCGCCATCGCCATGAAGACCACGGGCAAGGACGGCGCGCACCCGCTCGACATCTACCGCAAGGTCATCGACGTCAACCTCGTCGGCTCGTTCAACATGATCCGGCTGTTCGCCGTCCGCGCCGAGGCGCTGGAGCCGCTGGCGGGCGACGAGCGCGGCGTCATCATCAACACCGCCTCCGTCGCCGCCTATGACGGCCAGATCGGCCAGGCCGCCTATTCCTCGTCCAAGGGCGGCATCGTCGGCATGACGCTGCCGGTGGCGCGCGACCTCGCCCGCTCCGGCATCCGCGTCATGACCATCGCGCCGGGCATCTTCAAGACGCCGATGCTGGCCGGCCTGCCGGAGGACGCGCAGAAGTCGCTCGGGCTTCAGGTGCCGTTCCCGTCGCGGCTCGGCGAGCCGTCCGAATATGGCGCCCTCGCCTGCCACATCGTCGAGAACCAGATGCTGAACGGCGAGGTGATCCGCCTCGACGGCGCGATCCGCATGGCCCCGCGCTGAGCCACGCCATGGCTGGGAACGGAACGGGGAACAAACCCGGCCCCCTCGCGGGCCTGACCGTCGTCGAGATGGCCGGCCTCGGGCCGGTGCCGCTCGCCGGCCTGATCCTCGCCGAACTCGGCGCGCGCGTGGTGCGCGTCGAGCGGCTGGCCAGGGAGCAGGCGTTCCTCAATTTGCCGCCTGAGTTCGACCTCGACCGCCACGGCCGCGAGATCCTGCGCATCGACCTGAAGCGGCCGGAAGGCACGGCGCTGCTGCTCGGCCTGATCGGCAAGGCCGACATCCTGCTCGAAGGCTTCCGCCCCGGCGTGATGGAGCGGCTCGGCCTCGGGCCCGACGTCGCGCTGGCGCGCAATCCCGGCCTCGTCTACGGCCGGATGACCGGCTTCGGCCAGGACGGGCCGCTGGCGAACCGCGCCGGCCACGACCTCACCTATCTGGCGCTCACCGGCGTCCTCTCCGCCATCGGCCCGAAGGGCGGCAAGCCGGTGCCGCCGCTCAACCTCGCCGCCGACTATGGCGGCGGCACCATGTTCCTGATCGCCGGGGTGCTGGCGGCGCTGGTCGAGAAGGACCGCTCCGGCAGGGGGCAGGTCGTCGACGCCGCCATGGTCGACGGCGCCTCGATGCTGGCCGCGCCGTTCTTCGGCTTCCTCGCCGCGGGGATCTGGCGCGAGGGGCGGGGCTCGAACCTGCTCGATTCCGGCACGCCCTTCTACGACACCTACGAATGCGCCGATGGCGGCTTCGTCGCCGTCGCCTGCCTCGAGCCGCAATTCTTCGCCGAGTTCTGCCGGCTTCTGCCGCTGCCGGAGGCGTTCGCAAACGCGCAATACGACCAGTCGCGCTGGCCGGCGATGCGCGAGGCGATCGCTACGCGCATCGCAACACGCGGCCGGGACGAATGGGCGGCGCTGTTCGAGGCTTCCGACGCCTGTGTCGCGCCGGTGCTGTCGCTGGCCGAAGCGCCCGGCCACCCGCACAACCGCGCGCGGGACCTGCACGCGACCACGAACGGGCTGACCCGGCCGAACCCCGCCCCGCGCTTTTCGCGCACGCCGGGCGCGCGTTCGGGCGAGGCCTTGCGCGACGCCGCCGCGACGCTGTCGGGCTTCGGCATCGACGCCGACGAGGCGGAACGGCTTGCCAGCGCCGGCATAGTCGGCCAATAAGCAGAGAAATCGCCTCAACTTATCGGAGTGCCCACATGGCGGAGAAGACCAGGGACGTCCTGCGCCCGACCGACGACGAAGCCATCCGCCTCGCCCGGGGCCTGATCCGCACCGCCCGCCACGGAGCCATCGCGGTGCTGGAGCCGGGAAGCGGCGCGCCGCTCGCCAGCCGCGTCGCGGTCGCGACCGACCATGACGGCGCACCGATCATCCTGATCTCGGGGCTCGCCGCCCATACCGGCGGCATCGAGGCCGATCCGCGCTGCTCGCTGCTGCTGGGCGAGCCCGGCAAGGGCGACGCCATGGCGCATGCGCGCATCACCCTCGCCTGCATCGCCGAGAAGATCGCTCGCGACGATCCGCGCCACGCGCGCATCGAATGGCGCTTCCTGTCGCACAACCCGAAGGCGAAGCTCTATGCCGGCCTCGGCGATTTCGCCTTCTACCGGCTGGAGCCGCAGCGGGCGAGCCTCAATGGCGGCTTCGGCAAGGCCTTCGCCCTGACGCGCGAGAACCTGCTGACCGCCGGCGACAGGCTCGACGCCATCGCAGCCGCCGAGCGCCGCGCCGTCGAGCACATGAACGAGGACCACGCCGACGCCGTCGCCAACTATGCCGCCGTGTTCGGCAAGGCCAGGGGCGACGAGGTCTGGGTGATGACCGGCATCGACGCCGACGGCTTCGATCTCGCCGCCGGCGACAGGGTGCTGCGCATCCCGTTCAGGGAGCCGCTGGGCGACGCGCCGGACATGCACAAGACGCTCGTCGCCATGGCGATCGAGGCCCGCCAGGCAAGGACAACGATTGGTCCAGAATGACCGCGACAGTCTTGCCCATCAATTTTTCCCTTCGGTGGCTTGTGATTAGGGAAGTTTAGACTACGTTAGGTTGCATGCATGCCGGGTAGCGGACGGGATGCAACCTGCGAGGACCATCCGGCGTTCTTACCCCCGTAGCGCCTGATGAAATGCGGCGATGGGGACGAAATGATATCGAAGCAGCTTGTCGACAATGCCGACATGGTGGCGGAATTTCTGTCCGCAATCGGCAATGGGAAACGCCTGGCGATCATGTGCCATCTCCTTTGCGGCGAGCTGTCCGTCGGGGAAATCGCCGAAAAGGTCGAGCTGAGCCAGTCGGCCCTGTCGCAGCACCTGGCCAAGCTGCGCGGCATGGGGCTGGTCGAGACCCGTCGCGAGCGGCAGATGATCTATTACTCCTGCTCCTCCCCCAACGTGCAGCGCATCCTGCTCACCCTCGACGACATTTTCGGGGCCCCCGCCTCGGTGCCGACGGCGGCCCGCCCGGCCGGCATCTGAACCCGCCGCTGAAATTCATTCCGCATTCCCCTTGACCTTCCAGTAACTGGAAACCCTATCTGTCTCACGAACGACAGACAGGGAGTTCGGACCATGGACATCGTGCTGAAGATCGAAGGCATGACCTGCGGCGGCTGCAAGGCCTCGGTCGAGCGGCTTCTCGCCGCCCAGCCGGGCGTCAGGAGCGCCACCGTCGACCTCGCCGCCGGCCGGGCCACCGTCGCCGCCGAGGACGGCGTGGCGGCGCAGGCGCTGGCCGACGCGGTCGAGGGCGCCGGCTACGACGCCCGCGTCGAAGGCTGACCGCCTACCATTATAGAGACAAGACAGGCAGAAGAGACATGTCAACGGTTTCGCTCGACATAACGGGCATGACCTGCGCGGCCTGCTCCGCGCGGATCGAGAAGGCGCTTTCGCGGACCGAAGGCGTCCGCAAGGCGGAAGTCAACCTCGCGCTCGAACGCGCCTCGGTCGAGACCGACGATCGGGTCACGCCGCAGGCGCTGGTCGCGGCCGTGGAGAAGACCGGCTACGGCGCGCGGCTGCGCTCCTCCGACGAGGCGGAGCGGCGCGCGGCCGACGAGCAGCGCGAGGAGGAGCGCCGGCGTGAGGAGCGGCTGACGCTGTGGCGCTTCATCATATCCGCCGCGCTCAGCCTGCCGCTGGTCATCGGCACCCTGCCGATGATGATCGGCACCGGCCATGCCTGGATCAGCCCGTGGACGCAGGCGATCCTCGCCACCGGCGTCATGCTGGTCTCCGGCACGCGCTTCCTGCGCGAGGCCTTCGCCGCCGTGCGCGGCGGCGGCGCCAACATGGCCGTGCTGGTCTCGCTCGGCACCTCGGTCGCGTATGTCTATTCGCTGGTGCTGGTCATCAGCGGCGACGTCCATGCCCACCTCTATTTCGAGGCGGCGGCGGTGGTGCTGACCCTCATCATGCTCGGCAAGTATCTCGAGGCCCGCGCCAAGCGCGGCACCTCGGCCGCGCTGGCGGCGCTGCATAAGCTGCAGCCGCGCGAGGCCGAGCTGATCGGCGCGGACGGCGCGGCGCGCGTCGTCGCGGTGGAGACGCTGAAGCCGGGCGACCGCGTCCTCGTGCGCCCCGGCGGGCGCATGCCCTGCGACGGTAAGGTGGCGAAGGGCCACTCGGCCATCGACGAATCTCTCGTCACCGGCGAGAGCCTGCCGGTGGACAAGGAGCCGGGCGATGCCGTGATCACCGGCACGGTCAATGGCGAGGCCGCGCTCGAGATCGAGGTCACGGCCGTCGGCCCCGACACCCGCCTCGCCCGCATGACGCGCCTCGTCGAGGAAGCCCAGACCGGACAGGCCCCGATCCAGCGGCTGGTCGACCGCATCTCGGCGATCTTCGTGCCGGTCATCCTCGTCGTGGCGGCGGCGACCTTCCTCATCTGGTGGCTGGTCGTCGGCGATGCCACCGGCGGCATGGTCGCGGCGGTGGCGGTGCTGGTTATCGCCTGCCCCTGCGCGCTCGGGCTGGCGACGCCGACGGCGCTGGTCGCCGGAACCGGCGCAGCCGCCCGCGCCGGCATCCTGATCCGCGACATCGAGACGCTGGAGCGGGCCGAGGAGATCGGCGCCATCGCCTTCGACAAGACCGGGACGCTGACCATCGGCAAGCCCGAAGTGGTCGCGGCCGAGGGCGACGACGCCACGTTGGCGCTCGCCGCCGCCATCGAGGCCCACAGCGAGCATCCGCTGGCAAGGGCGCTGGTCGAAAAGGCGACCGGCACCGGCGCGCCCCTGCCCGCTGCCGCCGGCGTGCGCGCCATCCGCGGCAAGGGGCTTTCCGGTACGGTCGACGGCCGCTCCGTCTCGGTCGGTAACCGCCGGCTGGTTGAAGAAGCCGGCATCGCCGGCGCGGAGATCGACGCCATGCTCGCTCGCCTCGGCGAAGCCGGGACCGTCGCCTTCATCGTCGTCGACGGGCAGCTGTCCGGCGCGGTGCGCTTTGCCGACACGCCGCGCCCCGAGGCGGCCGAGACCGTCGCCGAGCTGAAGCGACGCGGCCTTGCGCCGGTGATGCTGACCGGCGACAACGAGGCCGCCGCCGAGTCGATAGGCGGCGCGCTCGGCTTCGCCGACATCCGCGCCGGCCTGCTGCCCGAGGAGAAGGTCGAGGCGGTGAGGAAGCTCGCCGCGGAGCAGGGCGACAAGGGCGTCGCCTTCGTCGGCGACGGGCTGAACGACGGGCCGGCGCTCGCTGCCGCGCGCCTCGGCATCGCCATGTCCTCGGGCGCGGACGTCGCCCGCGAGGCCGCCGCCATCACCCTGATGCGCACGGATCTGAGGCTCGTCCCCGCCGCGCTCGACATCGCCCACAAGACGCGGCGCACCATCGCGCACAATCTCGGCTGGGCCTTCGTCTACAACGTCATCGGCATCCCGCTCGCCGCCTTCGGCGTGCTGTCCCCGGCCTTCGCCGGCGCGGCGATGGCGTTCTCGTCGGTGTCGGTCGTCACCAACTCGGCGCTCCTCGCCCGCTGGAAGCCGCGCCTGCCGACGACCGAGCCGCAATGAGGGCGGAGCCGATCCACATCGACGACGCCGGCGATCCGCGTATCGCCGGCTATCGCGCCATCCGCGAGCGCGACCTCGTCGGGCGCGAGAAGCGCTTCGTCGCCGAGGGCAAGGTGGTGCTGAATGTGCTGTTCTCGGCCCGCCGCTTCGAGGCGGAATCGGCGCTGATCCTCGACCGCCGGCTGGACGGCATGGCCGACACGCTCGCCCTGGCTCAGCCCGACATGCCGGTCTATGTCGCGTCGCAGGACGTGATGGACGCCATCGCCGGCTTCCACATCCATCGCGGCGTGCTGGCGCTCGGCCTGCGGCGCGGGGACGACGACGCCGACGCGCTGCTGGCTGGCCTTCCGGACGACGCGCTCGTCGTCGCGCTCAGCGGCATCTCCAACCACGACAATGTCGGCGCGATCTTCCGCAACGCCGCCGCCTTCGAGGCGGATGCGGTGCTGCTCGACGACGCGTGCTGCGACCCGCTCTACCGCAAGGCGATCCGCGTTTCGGTCGGCGCGGCGCTCAAGGTGCCGTTCGCCGTGCCGGGAGACGAGGAGGCGCTGTTCGCGGCGCTCGCCCGCAACGGCTTCGCCCAGATCGCCCTGTCGCCCTCCGGGGCCGACGACATCGCGGCCATCGCGCGGCAGGGCCGCACCGCGCTGTGGCTGGGCACGGAAGGCGAGGGTCTGGCAGAGGCGACGATGGCGCGCATGCGCACGGTCCGCATCCCGATGTCGCCCGGCTTCGACAGCCTCAACGTCGCCACCGCCGGCGCGATCGCGCTCCACCGGCTCTGGCGGCCGCGCTGACTCAACACCTGTGCCGCCTCTATCGAGCCTCGCGCCTGTGCATCACCGGCACCGCCCACGCCGCCCCTCATCCGGCTGCCGCCACCTTCTCCCCGTGAACGGGGAGAAGAGAGCTGCCGTCCTTGCTTTCGCCAATCGCAAGCGCCGCAGGAGAAATTGCGGCCGTTGCGGCCGCCATTCCTTCTCCCCGTTCACGGGGAGAAGGTGCCCGAAGGGCGGATGAGGGGCGGCGCAGGCGTTCGACGACCGCGCTCCTCCGGAGCGGACAGGACGCTACAGGCCCTAGGATTTGCCCGCCGCCTTCCGGTCTCCCGCCTGTTGCAGGAGGCGTATCTTCTCGGCGAGGCTGGCGGGCTGCGCGTCGGCGCGTGCGGCCTTGTCCGAGGCCGGCTCTGCGCCGAGCATCCGGCCTATCTCGGAATCCGGGCCTTCGATGCGCGCGGTCAGGCTCACCATTTCAGCAGCGAGGGCGTCGATTCGCTCGCGCAGCAGCGCGGTCTCGACCTCCCCTCCCGCGCCGGTGCCCGGCGTGTCGCCATTGGCGGCGCTCCATTTCCTTTCCTGCACGGCGCGCAGCGCCTTGTTCTCGCGGGCCTGAAGCGCCAGCTCGTCGCCGAGACGCACGGCCTTGTCCTGCGCCGAGGCCAGCCGGGCGGCGAGGTCGCTGCCGGCCTCGTTCGCCTCGCGCAGCTTCTCGCGCAGCCGTTCGAGATCGCGCTCGCGCCGCTCCAGCTTCTCCTCGCGGTCGGACAGCGCCGCGGTCAGCTTCTCGATCTTGCGCTCCAGCGCCACGATCCTGCGCTTCTCGGCCCGGACGGCCTTGTCGAGCTCCTCGGCCTCGGCCCGCGCCTCGCCCAAGGCGCCGTCCGCCCTCGCCCGGCTTTCCTGCGCCTCGGCGAGCTCATCCGACAGCTTCTCCAGCTTCGATTCCTGCGCCACCAGCTCGATCTGGCGGTTGGAGGCGTCGAAGCTCGCCTGGTCGTACATCGCGCCGAGCGTCTCGAGCTCGTGCACCTGCTCGTCGATGATGTCGTCGCGCTCGGCGATCAGCTCCGCGAGCCGGGCGAGTTCCTTCTCGCCCTTCACCAGCTCCGAGCGCAGGGCGCCCTGCTGCGTCTCGAGCTCGGCGATGGTCGCCGCCTTCTCGTCACGTTGCAGCGCGGTGCGCCGGGCCTCGTCGCGTGCCCGGTCGGCATCGATCGACCGCGCCGCCATCTCTTCGCGCAGCGCCGCGAGCGTCACTTCGAGCTTTCGCGTCGCCATGGCGTGCTCGGCCCTGAGCGCGTCCTTGTCGGCGCGGATCTCGTTGAGCGACAGCGGCAGCGCCGCCTCGATGCGCCGGTGGGTCAACGCGACCGCGCGCCGCCAGATCGCCGGCGCGACCAGAACCGCGAGGAAAACGGCGCTCAGAAAGCCGAGGATGAAGATAAGCGTCGCCTGGATCACAGCCCTGTGCCTGCCCTTGGGCCGCGCATGGGAAAGGCGCGGCAGTCACCGCGCCTATCTGCCATGCCGATGCGGCAAGAATCCAGTGCCTTCACGTCGATGCGGCGGCAAAATGCCGGCCGCTCACGGTCAGAACGGGTTCCAGGTCGGACCGGAGGTCAGCTTGAGGTAGCCGACATTGATGCCGAGGCGCGCGCCGACGCCGGTGCGGACCGGAACGAGCAGCGTGTTGCCGTTCTTGAGCACGGTGAAGCCGAGGCCGGCGAGGACATAGGCCGAGCCGGCGACGCCCGCATAGCGCCTGTAGAGCGAGTTGATGCTGTCGAGATTGTAGACGAGGATCATCGTCCGCGATCCCTGCCCGCCGAAATCCCAGCCCAGCGACGGCCCCTGCCAGTAGACCCGGTGATCGCCGACATTCTTGGTGTAGAGCGTGCCTTCGCCGTAGGTCAGCCCGCCGACCAGCGCGCCCGAGCCTTCCTCGCCGAGGATATAGCCGTTGGGCATGCCGTAGGAGGCGAAGATCGTCTCGATCAGGCTGCCCAGCCCGCCCGAGGTGGCGCCGAAGAACTGATGGCCGGAATCGACGATTTCCTGCGCCGTGAACGCCTGGCCGGCATTGGCCTCGGCCCGCTGCGGAACCGCGACCGCCACCAGCGCGGACACGAACATCGCAGCGAGCGCAAGGCGCATGCCGCGGAAAGATAAGAGCCTGCCCAACATGGCTTGCATTCTCCCTTTGGACCCGCGGCCGCCGCATCCGAAACGCGACCGGCCGCACCGCCGTCTTTGTCCCCGCCGATCCGAACCAAATTATGATGCAAACCTTATTCAATCATTAACCATTCGCCGACCGGCGGCGCGGCGCCCGTCCATGCCTTCCTTGTGGCGACCGCCGGCCTGTGTAACCAATACGCCGTCCAAGAAATTGTGATTCGCCGACGGCGCTTCCTGCGGCCCGGCGGCCGCGACATGCACGACGAGGGGTGCCTTTTGATGAGCGACGTCCTGACCCTTTCCGCTCCCGACCTTGCCGCGCTGCTGTGCAGCCGCGTCTGCCACGACATCATCTCGCCGGTCGGGGCGATCAACAACGGTCTCGAACTGCTCGACGAAGGCGGCTCCGATGAGGACGCGATGCGGCTGATCCGCACCAGCGCCCGCAACGCCTCGGCCCGGCTCCAGTTCGCCCGCATCGCCTTCGGCGCGGCCGGTTCGGCCGGGATGCAGATCGACACCGGCGACGCCGAGGCCGTGGCCAGCGCCTTCCTCGCCAACGAGAAGCCGGAATTCGAATGGCGCGGCGCGCGCGCGCTGCTGCCCAAGAACAAGGTCAAGCTGCTGCTCAACCTGATCCTCGTCGCCAACGCCGCCATACCGCGCGGCGGCAAGATCACGGTCGATCTCGCCGATCTCGACACCGCCCCGCGCTTCACGCTGACCGCGAGCGGCCCGATGATGCGCGTGCCGGCCCGCTTCCTCGAGCTCCATTCCGGCGTCAAGCCGGACGAGCCGATCGACGCCCATGCCGTGCAGCCCTATTATACGCTGCTGCTCGCCCGCGAGGCCGGCATGACGATCTCCATCCGCGCCGGTGCCGAGGACATCGTCCTGACCGCGCAATAGGCCGGCCGCGCGGCTCGTCATTCACGCTTTTGCGTATCAAGTCTCTGTTTTTTCGGGTGTTTGCCTCCCGGAGCAGGTCCGCGCCTTCATGCGCGATGCGTCTGCCGCGCTGCGATATTTACCGAATATTCAGCTAGCCGGTTACGCCGATGTTTACCGTCGCGTCCTAGTCTTCCCTCCATCGCCGCCAACGCAGCAAGCCGGCGGCGAAACATGGGGTGGAACATGAAACGCTGCATGATCGTCGACGATTCGAGCGTCATCCGTAAGGTCGTGAGCCGCATTCTGGCCGGTCCGGACATGGTCGTCGTGGAAGCGCCGACCGCCGGCGATGCGCTCGCCATGTGCGCGGCCGAGCTTCCCGATGTCGTCATCGTCGATTCGCGCCTGCCGGACATGGCCTCCGAAGACCTGATCCGCCGGCTCACCACGCTCGATCCGCAGGTCAAGCCGCATATCATGATCTGCATGACCGAGTTCGATGTCGGCACCATCATGCGCGCCCGGCGCGCCGGCGCGCGGGGCCACATGCTCAAGCCCTTCAGCCGCACGCAGCTGCTCGAATGCTTTCGCGACATGGAAATCGCCGCGTAGCGAATAGAACAAGGAAAAGGCCGCTGACGCAGTCAACGACCCCCTATTCGCTACTCTCTATTCGCGATCCGCTTCTAGGCGATTTCGCGAATGTCTTCCGGCTCGCGCAGCACGTAGCCGCGGCCCCAGACCGTCTCGATGTAGTTCTGCCCGCCCGACGCGGCGTCGAGCTTCTTGCGCAGCTTGCAGATGAAGACGTCGATGATCTTCAGTTCCGGCTCGTCCATGCCGCCATAGAGATGGTTGAGGAACATCTCCTTGGTCAGCGTCGTGCCTTTGCGCAAGCTGAGCAGCTCGAGCATCTGGTATTCCTTGCCGGTCAGATGCACGCGCTGGCCGCCGACCTCGACCGTCTTGGCGTCGAGATTGACCACCAGGTCGCCGGTGGTGATGACCGACTGGGCATGGCCCTTGGAGCGGCGCACGATGGCGTGGATGCGGGCGACCAGCTCGTCCTTGTGGAACGGCTTGGTCATGTAGTCGTCGGCGCCGAAGCCGAGGCCGCGCACCTTGTCCTCGATGCCGGCCATGCCGGAGAGGATCAGGATCGGCGTCTTGACCTTGGAAAGCCTCAGCGTGCGCAGCACCTCGTAGCCCGACATGTCGGGCAGGTTGAGATCGAGAAGGATGATGTCGTAGTCGTAGAGCTTGCCGAGATCGACGCCCTCCTCGCCGAGGTCCGTCGTATAGACGTTGAAGCTTTCCGACTTCAGCATCAATTCGATGCTCTGTGCGGTCGCACTGTCGTCTTCGATGAGCAGAACGCGCATATATGTCCCCTTTCCCGCCGCAATCCGGGTTCAGCGAGCTTCCGGCTTCGCAGCGGCAACTGCCTGAATCGGAAATTGCCATGCAATGGTTAACAAAATATGATTCACCTTTGCAAGCTCAATTCCACGCATTCAGCTTTTGCCGATACCTTCTTGAATCCAAACGTAAATCACAAAACCCGGAAGTTAATGTGATGGTTCAGGAAACACGTCCAAGCGACTCAATCAGAGTCGTTTTGCCGCGTTAGGCAGGCCAAATCGTCTTTACCCGGCCTTAAGCCCTCCCCGCTATGATTAACAATGCGCGTAAACGAATGGTTACCGCCGGGGCACGAGGTTAGGATTTTGTTTCCCATCGTCGTGCAGCATGCCCGTCGGCAGCGGAACAACCGGTATGTTGCCGCGGGTTCAATGCGTGCGAGTGTATGCGTTTCGGGAGTAGCGAGTAATGAAGGCACGAGAGAATCTGGTGCGGCTGAAGCGTTTTCAGGTCAATGAAAAGCGCAAGCAGCTCACGCAGCTCGACATGATGATCGCCGATTTCGAGCGCATGGCCGGCGAGCTGGAACTCCAGATCGCCGCCGAAGAGAAGAAGGCGGGCATCACCGACATCAACCATTTCGCCTATCCCACCTTCGCCAAGGCCGCGCGCCAGCGGCGCGACAACCTGCTCGGCTCGCAGGAAGAGCTGAAGCAGCAGCGCGAGAGCGCGCAGGCGCTGCTCGACGCGGCGGAAGCCGAGTTGGCGAAGGCCGAAGCACTGGAAATGCGCGACGGACGCGGCCGCGACGCCGATGGCGGACGCGCGGCGGCTGCCGGCTGACCGGACCGACGGAGCGCCCGCGGACAGCCGCGGCGTTACAGGCGGGACCGCGGCGGACCGCCTCCCGAACCCCGCCGCCCCCGGAAGGCTGACACCGGAAAGGCAGACAGTTGCCCCAAGACACCGCATTTGCCCCCGATGCCGGTGCAGAAAACGCTTCAAGCACCCCGATCGCCCGCGCGCGGCAGCTCGTGCTCGGCATGCTCTATCCGCTGAAGCCGAATCGCGTCGGCGACGCGCCGTATCTGGCCGCCTGCATCGTGCTCGACACGCTGAACCGGCGCGACGGCCCGCCGCAGGCCGCTGACATCAGGACGCGCCCGGCCGGCTATGCCGGCATCGCCTGGGATGTCTCGACCCCGACCATTCTCGAGGCCGCCCGGCGCGGCTTCTATCCACATTCGCATGTCGGGCCGATGAAATGGTGGTCGCCGCCCGAGCGCGCGGTGATGATGCTCGATATGGTCCACGTCGCGAAGCGCTTCCGCCGCACCATGCGCGCCAGCGACGCCGTCCTGTCGTTCGACCGCGATTTCGAGGCCGTCCTCGACGCCTGCGCCGCGCCGCGCCCCGGCCGCACCCCGCTGACCTGGATCACCCCGCGCGCCAAGGCGCTCTACATGCGGCTGCATCGCGAGGGCCATGCGCACTCGGTCGAGATACGCAATGCCGGGGGCGTGCTGGAGGGCGGCCTGTTCGGCCTGACCGTGGGGCCCGTCTTCAGCGCGCTGTCGATGTTCCACACCGCCGACAACGCCTCGAAATTCGCCATCGTCGGGCTCTACCATCACCTGTCCGAATGGGGCTTCGCCGCCGTCGACCATCAGGTGATGTCCCCTTGGGTCGAGGCGCTGGGTGGCGCGATGCTGCCGCGTGCCGCCTATGAGGCGCTGCTGAAGACCCCCGCCCCGGCGATGGCCGCGCCCGGCCGCTGGACCGCGCGCTACAGCCCCGCCGACACCGCCGGCTGGCAGCCCGTCGGCGACAGCGGAAAAGACGCGGCGGAGGCGGCGTAGCGCCGCCTTCCGGTCAGCTTCGCAATCGCCTCACGCGGCGACCGGCCGAACCCTGATCTCGGTGCCCCACGGATCGCGCGAGGCGCTTTCGTTCGCGCTGTCGCGCGACAGGAGCTCGACGAAGCTCAGCCCCGTGCGGTCCTCCTCGCGGCGGCCGGCGCCGCGGCTGCGCCAGACATTCGCCCCGATATGGTGGTGGTAGCCGCCCGAGGACAGGAACACCGCCTGCCCGCCATAATGGGTGATGGTGTCGAGGCCCTGCGCCTCATTCCACCACGCCTCGGCCGCCTCGACGTCGCCGACGCGCAGATGGACATGCCCGACCACCGTGCCGGCCGGCGCGCCGCGCCAGCCCGCATCGCCGTCGCGCAGCTCGCCCATCAGGCTGTCGAAATCGAGGCGCTCGGTCGCCATGCGGATGGAGCCGCCCTCGCGCGGCCATTCGCTGCGGTCGCGGTCGACATAGATCTCGATGCCGTTGCCCTCGGGATCGTTGAGATAGATCGCCTCGCTGACGAGATGGTCCGACGCGCCGTCGATGGCGAGGCGGGCGTCGGCGGCATGCTGCGTCCAGCGGGCGAGATCGGCGCGGGCGGGCAGAAGGAACGCGGTGTGGAACAGGCCGGAGCTTCGCGGGTCGTCTTCGCGCAACGCTGCCGAGCCCTCGATCTCCAGCAGCTCGCGGCCGTCGACTCCGAGCCCGATGGTCGAGCCCGCGCGGCGCAACTCGTCGAGGCCGAGCACGGATCTGTAGAAGGCGGCGAGGCCCTCGGCGTCGCGCGACCGGAGACCGACGCGGCCGATGCTGACCGGCGTGGTGGCGGCAAAGGGAAGGAAAAGGCTGGTCATCTGGTTCTCCGTTCGTGCCGGCACGGCGCCGGCAGAAAGCGCGAGCGCGGCCATGCCGCCCGTTATCTGGCGTCTCGTCGGTCTCATGTCCCTCGACCTCCCGGCGAAACGGCTGCATTGCGTCATGGTGGAAGATCGTGGGCGGCGGGCCAAGGCGCAAGGCCGATTCCGCAGACACGCCGTTCACGCCATGAAGACGATGAATCGTAAAAGCTCGCCGAACGGTTGACGGGCAAGCGGTTGCAACGATGCGGCCGCATCGCTACATGGCGGCCATGAAGGTCAAGGACGCAGATATCCTCATCATCCCCGGCTACACCAATTCGGGGCCGGATCACTGGCAGACGCGCTGGCAGGGCCGGCTTTCCACCGCGCGGCGGGTGGAGCAGGCCGAATGGTCGAAGCCGGTGCGCGACGACTGGGTCGCCAGCGTGGTGAGGGCGATCGAGGAGGCGACGCGGCCGGTGGTGCTGGTCGCCCATTCGCTCGGCGTGCCCACGGCGATCCACGCCGTGCGCGAGGCCGGGCTTCCCGTCGCCGGCGGCTTCTTCGTCGCCCCGCCCGACGTCGCCAACCCGGCGATCCGGCCGAAGCACCTGATGACCTTCGGCCCCTATCCGCGAGACCCGCTGCCGTTTCCGTCGCTGACCATCGCCAGCCGCAACGACCCGTTCTGCGCCTTCGACGTCGCCGAGGACGTCGCCGGCGCGTGGGGCTCGCTGTTCATCGACGCCGGCGAGGCCGGCCACCTCAACGCCGAGTCCGGCCACGGCCCCTGGCCGGAAGGCTCGATGACCTTCGCCAATTTCCTGACGCGGCTCTAGCGCGTATCCGCACCGCCGGCGCCGCCCCTCATCCGGCTGCCGCCACCTTCTCCCCGTGAACGGGGAGAAGAGAGCTATCGTCTTTGATTTCGCCAATCGCGAGCGTGGCAAAGTGGGGATTTGGCGGTGCGGCCGGCATCCCTTCTCCCCGTTCACGGGGAGAAGGTGCCCGAAGGGCGAATGAGGGGCGGCGCGGGCAGACGGAGATCACGTTCCTTCGGAACGGATAAGACGCGATGCGGCTTTAGCGCCCCGGCCGCCCGGTCTTCTTCTTGCGGCCTGACTTGTGGCGCTGCTCGGCCGGGTCCTCGTAGGAGCCAATGCCGGCGCGCTCGCGCTTTACCGGCTTGGGGTCATCGACGGGTTTCACCGGCGCCCTGCCCGGCACCGGCTTTTCCGTGCGCCCGACGGTCATCTCGTCGAGCGAGTTCTTGCGGAAAAGGCCCCGGCTCACTGCGCCCGCAGGAGTGGCGTGATCGCCGGAGGTCCCCATCTCGTCGAGGTCCGCCTTGCGGAACAGGCCGCCGGCCTCCTCCACGGTCCTGTGCCGCGCCCTGCCCTTGTTGTGCCGGCCCTTCTCGCGGCCGGAAACCGGGCTTTCCTGCTCCACGTCGCGCGCCAGCGGATCGTCGGCGACGGCGAGCTCCGCCTCGCGCAGGCGCTTGATCTCGTCGCGCAGCCGCGCCGCACGCTCGAAGTCGAGGTCGGCCGCCGCCCCGCGCATCTCCTTCTCCAGATGCTCCAGATGCGCCTTGAGGTTGGAGCCGACGAGCTGGCCGCCCTGGGTGACGCCGGAAATGTCCGGCCGCACATGGTCGCGCTCGTAGACGGAGTCGAGGATGTCGCCGATGTTCTTCTTCACGCTTTCCGGCGTGATGCCGTTCGCCTCGTTGTAAGCGAGCTGCTTGTCGCGGCGGCGGTTGGTCTCGTTGATCGCCCGCTCCATCGAGCCGGTGATCTGGTCGGCATAGAGGATGACCTTGCCGTCGACATTGCGCGCCGCGCGGCCGATGGTCTGGATCAGCGAGGTCTCCGAGCGGAGAAAACCTTCCTTGTCGGCGTCGAGGATGGCGACGAAGCCGCATTCGGGAATGTCGAGGCCCTCGCGCAAGAGGTTGATGCCGACCAGCACGTCGAACGCGCCGAGGCGCAGGTCGCGCAGGATCTCGATGCGCTCCAGCGTGTCGATGTCGGAATGCATGTAGCGGACCCTGACGCCCTGCTCGTGCAGGTACTCGGTCAGGTCCTCGGCCATGCGCTTGGTCAGCACCGTGACGAGGGTGCGGTAGCCCTTGGCGGTCGTCTCGCGAATTTCGTCGAGCACGTCGTCGACCTGGCTCTTGGCCGGGCGGATCTCGACCGGCGGGTCGATCAGCCCGGTCGGGCGGATGACCTGCTCGGCGAACACGCCGCCGGCCTCCTCCATCTCCCAGCCGCCGGGCGTGGCCGAGACCGCGACCGTCTGCGGCCGCATCGCGTCCCATTCCTCGAAGCGCAGCGGCCGGTTGTCCATGCAGGACGGCAGGCGGAAGCCGTATTCGGCCAGCGTCGCCTTGCGGCGGAAGTCGCCGCGATACATGGCGCCGATCTGCGGCACCGTCACATGGCTCTCGTCGATGAAGACGATGGCGTTGTCGGGCACGTATTCGAACAGCGTCGGCGGCGGCTCGCCCGGCGCGCGGCCGGTGAGGTAGCGCGAATAGTTCTCGATGCCGGCGCAGGAGCCCGTCGCCTCCAGCATCTCGAGGTCGAAGCGCGTGCGCTGCTCCAGCCGCTGCGCCTCCAGCAGCCGGCCGGCCCGCTCCAGCTCGACCAGCCGGTGCTTCATCTCCTCCTTGATCGACTTGATCGCCTGGTTGAGCGTCGGCCGCGGCGTCACATAGTGCGAGTTGGCGTAGATCTTGACGCTCTTCAGGTCGCCCGTCTTGGCACCCGTCAGCGGATCGAACTCGGTGATCGACTCGATCTCGTCGCCCCACAGGGTGATGCGCCAGGCGCGATCCTCGAGGTGGGCCGGGAACAGCTCGATCGTATCGCCGCGCACCCGGAACGAGCCGCGCGTGAAGTTGATGTCCTGCCGCTTGTACTGCTGCGCCACGAGATCGGCGAGGAGCTGGCGCTGGTCGAGCTTGTCGCCCACCTCCATCTGGAAGGTCATCGCCGTATAGGTCTCGACCGAGCCGATACCGTAGATGCACGACACCGAGGCGACGATGATGACGTCGTCGCGCTCCAGCAGCGAGCGCGTCGCCGAATGGCGCATGCGGTCGATCTGCTCGTTGATCGACGATTCCTTCTCGATATAGGTGTCGGTCCGCGGCACGTAGGCCTCGGGCTGGTAGTAGTCGTAGTAGGAGACGAAATACTCGACCGCGTTGTTGGGGAAGAAGCTCCTGAACTCGCCGTAGAGCTGCGCCGCCAGCGTCTTGTTCGGCGCGAGGACCAGCGCCGGGCGCTGCGTCTCCTCGATCACCTTGGCCATGGTGAAGGTCTTGCCGGAGCCGGTGACGCCGAGCAGCACCTGCGTGCGCTCGCGCTCGTTCACCCCGGCGACGAGGTCGGCGATCGCGGTCGGCTGGTCGCCGGAGGGCTTGAACGGCGTCTCCATGCGCAGCTCGATGCCGCCCTCGGACTTCTCCGGCCGGGCAGGACGATGCGGCACCCACGCCTCGTTGCGCAAATTGGGATCGCCGCCCTCGATCAGCCGCGACAGCGCCGCGACCGTGGCGGTCACGCCCGACGAGGCGAGCGTGTCGACGTCCTCCAGCGCGATGTCGAGGCCGGCGACGGGGTTGAGGCCGGCGGCGACGCGCTCCTTCGGCGAGGCCGCGCCGCCCATCGAGGTGCCGCGCGCCGTGCGCGTCGGTTCGGCCGAGCGTTCGGGGATCTTCTTCTTCGCCGGCTTCGCGGGGGCGGCCTTCGCGGCCTCGCGGGCGATCTGCTCGGCCCAGCCCGAGACGGAGCCGCCGAGCGGCGCGCCCTCGAACGCCGCCTGCGGCGCCTCGCCGAAACCGGACGGGTTCTCCGGCGTTGGGTTCTCGTTCTGTTTTCTGGCCATGGCGCGAATATGGGCAGAGTCCATGCCGATGGAAAGGGGTGCCGGCACGAGGCGCAAAGGAAAAGGGCGGCGCAGTCGCCCGCGCCGCCCTTTGTCCGAAACGGCTAGGCCGATCAGGCCGCCGAAAGGTTGACCGCCTTCGGGCCCTTGCCCATGCGGTCCGGCTCCACGTCGAAGGTGACCTTCTGGCCGTCCGCGAGGGTGCTCATGCCCGAGCGCTCGACGGCGGAGATGTGGACGAACACGTCCTTCGCGCCGTCATCGGGGGTGATGAAGCCGAAGCCCTTGGTGGTGTTGAAGAATTTCACGGTGCCGGTCTGGGCCATGGGAATGCTCCTGTTCCCTGATGATGAACCGCACCTGCGCCCCATGCGCAGGCTCGCGGGTGGTCGAGAGTTCACGGTGTCGGGGAAAGGTCGTCCATAACGGTCCAGTCTCCGGGTCAGTAAATGCCCGAACGATACGCTCTTCGCACAGAAACGGCTCTGGCACAAGGGTTTCCTGGGGGTGACAGGGGCAATCCGGGCGGATCGGGCGCGAAAGCGGTTGCGCCGCCGCGCCCGAGGACGCAGGATCGCCGGTCATGAAGCAGCTCGTCACAGCCGGCCTCGCTCTTGCCCTGGCCCTCGGCGCCGCCGGCCCTGCCGCCGCCGAATGGCAGGTGGACAACGGCGTCGCCATCGTCGCCCCGACGACGAACAACAGCACGATGGAACTGCTGGCGATTTCCTGCGGCGACCCCTATCAGGTCGAGGTCTATTCGCGCGGCGGCCCGGTCCGCCCCGACAGCGGCGCGCCGGCGGAGGCGGACTATTTCTACAAGCCCGGCAAGGTCGAGGCGCGGATCGACGGCGCGGCCTTCGCGCTGGCCGCGGCAGGCTCCGACGCGGCGGTGGTGCTGTTCGCCGAAGGCAAGGCGGCCGAGAGCCACCTCGCGCCGGTCACCCGGGCGTTCATCGAGGCGCTGAAGGACGGAACCACGCTGGTGCTGGCGTTCGACGTGACGCCTGAGCCCAACGCGCAGGACGACTCGCCGCACGAGACCGTCGCGGAATTCCCGCTCGCCGGGTCGCGCGCGGTGCTCGACGAGGCGCTCGCCGGCTGCCGCTGAGGCGCATCGGCCCGGAACCGGCTCCGGCCGGCGGGCCGGCGGGCCGGGAAACGAAATTGCGGAGCGCGTGGCCCGGTGCCGTCCGGCCACGGCGCGCTTCGAGGGGATGGCAGGGCAAAACCCGTTGCCGCAGGGACACCCGTCCCTTGCGAATCTTTCGCTTGCCCGCAGGACAAAAATAAAGGAAAGATAGAGTGTTCGGGCATTTGCCGGCCCGGAGACTGGAAATAGGATACCCGGTGCAATTGCATATACGCCACCGCACACGCAGCCGTGACGACATGCCAGGACGCGACCACCGGGACGGACGCGAAATGAGAGGGTTCTGGCAAGACCCCGGCGCGCGCAGAGCTGTTTCTTCTCCCCCAGTAAAGGCACGAGACGCGAGCGGGACCGACACCCCGCGCCATCTAACCACAGGGAGATAAGGAGCTTCCCATGCCCCAGAGCGGAACAGTCAAATTCTTCAACCATGCCAAGGGCTTCGGCTTCATCACGCCGGACGATGGCAACAAGGACGTGTTCGTCCACATCTCGGCCGTGCAGGCGTCCGGCCTGCCGGGCCTCGAGGACGGCCAGAAGGTCTCGTTCGACACCGAGCCGGACAAGCGCGGCAAGGGCCCGAAGGCGGTCAACCTGACCGTTCTGTAGGCGCGAAAGCCCGCAACCAGTTTTTTTCGATGCCCCGCGGGGTCCGCCCGCGGGGCATCGTCGTTTCCGACCCTTACTGGCCTCGGACGGCCGCGCCCGGATCGCATGAACCGGGCATTCAGCGCCCATTCAGTCGCCCTCTCCTAAACCGGCAGCCAGTTCCGGCCGCATGGCCGTCGCTTCGGGTCCACAGGAGATCGACCGATGACTTTCCGTCCCAGCAAGACGCTCGCCTGCGCCGTCGCCGCCGCCACCCTCGCCTCCGCCCTGCCCGCCGAGGCGGGCGAACGCTGGCGCGACCATCACCGCCGCCCGATCGCGGCGGAGCGGCACGGCGACGCCGCGGACCTCATCGCCGCCGGGCTGATCGGCCTTGCCGCCGGCGCGATCATCGCCGGCATCGCCAGCCGGCCGCCCCCTGCTCCGCGCGAGCCGGCGTGGCGCCATCCGCAGGCCTATCCGCGCCCCAGCCCCGACCGCGTCTATTTCCCGCCCGTGCCGCCGCGCGGCATGTCAACCGGCGCGGCAGGCCTCTATCAGCCCTGGTCGCCGGCCTGGTACGCCTGGTGCGGCGAGCGCTACCGCTCGTTCGACGCCCGCGCCGGCACCTTCATCGGCTATGACGGCGTGCGCCGGTTCTGCATCGCTGGCTGAGGCCGCAAGGCGCGCCACGGCCTGCCGTCGATGGCGGACAGGCCGAGGCCGATCAGCGCTATGCCGGCGACGTGACGCGGCAGCAGGGCCTCGCCGAGGAACAGGATGCCGAGAAGGATGGCGCTGACCGGGATCAGGAACGTCACCAGGAGAAGGTTCGTCGCTCCCGCCGACGCGAGGATGCGAAAATAGAGGACGTAGGCGAGCGCCGTCGAGAGCGCCGCCACCCCGGCCAGCGCGGCGAAGGTTGCCATGCCGGGCATCGCCAGCGTCCACGGACGGTCCACGACCAGCACCAGCGGAACCAGCAGCAGGCTCGACGCCGTGACCTGCCCGGTGGCGGTCGCCATCGGCGACAGGCCCATCGCGCCGAACCTGCGCCCGTAGATGCCGGCGAACGCATAGGAGATCGCGGCGGCGAGGCACAGCGCCTGCGCGGCGACATGCGCACCCAGCGCCTGCGCCGCGTCGAGCCCGATCATCACCGCGACGCCAGCGAAGCCGGTGACGACGCCCGCGACCCGGCCGGCGCTCATCTTCTCGTCGCCGGTCAGAAAATGCGCGAGGACGACGGTGAACAGCGGCGTCGACGCGTTGAGGATCGAGGCGACGCCCGAGGCGATGTGCTGCTGGCCCCAGACGATCAGCGAAAACGGGACGACGTTGTTGATGAGCCCCATGACGAAGAAGGCGCGCCAGATCCGCGGCGCGCGCGGCAGCGCATCGCCGGCGAGGCGCAGCAGCGCGTAGAGGATCAGCGCCGCGAGCGCGACCCGCGCCACGACGATGGTGAACACCGGCAGCTCGCGAACCGCGATGCCGTTGAAGAAGAACGAGCCGCCCCAGACAGCGGCCAGAACGAGCAGCATCGCCCATTCGCGCATCGTCATCGGCCGGCTCGTTCGGGTGGTTGGCGACATCTCATTCCTCCGCAAGCAGCAAGTCTCGCGAAGGGGTAGGATCGGCCGGCGGTCGGCGCCACCCGTTTCCTGCCTGCCGGGAACGGAGGGAAATTTCCTTTTATGAGCAGCGGGTTGCGCCGGCGGCCGGACTCACTCCGTCAATGCACGTCCCTCGAAAGCGGGGCCGCTTGCGGGATGAAGACATGCGTCAAAGCAGGAAGCCATGCGCAGGAAACGACTCTGAAAAATCGTGATGCTGGCTAGACGAGGAACGGATTGGAGCGCCGCTCGTCGCCGAAGCGCCCGCCCGGCCCGTGGCCGCAGATGAAGCCGATCTCGTCGCCGAGCGGCAGCAGCTTCTCCTTGATCGAGCGGATCAGGGCCTCGTGGTTGCCGCCCGGAAGATCGGTGCGGCCGACCGAGCCGTGAAACAGCACGTCGCCGACATGGGCGAACTTCGCCGCGCGGTTGTAGTAGACGACATGGCCGGGCGCGTGGCCGGGACAGTGGAACACCTCGAAATCGTGGCCGTCGAAGGACACCGTCTCGCCCTCGTCGAGGAAGCGGTCGGGCGCGCAGTTGCGCACGCCGGCGATGCCGTAGACCTCGCCCTGCCGCTCGATCTGCGACAGGAGCGGCGCGTCGTCGCGGTGCGGGCCGATGATCTCGACGCCCAGCGCCTCCTTCAGGTCCTCCGCGCCGCCGGCATGGTCGATATGGCCGTGGGTGATCCAGATCGCCTCGATGGCGAGGCCGTTGTCGCGGATCGCGGCGAGGATGCGCTCGACGTCGCCGCCCGGATCGACCACCACGCCCTTTTTGCTCTCGTCGTCGAACAGGATGGTGCAGTTCTGCTGGAACGGCGTGACGGGAATGATGCCGGCCTTGAGTTCGCCCATTCGAAGTCTCCTTTCGCGGCCGCGCCGGCCGAGCGGCGCGTTCCGCGCGTCATGGATCGTCGCCGCAGATGTGGCGGTTTCCCGCCGCGAATGCAAACGGCAAAATCCGCGCGCCTTCCTGCCGGGAAGACGCGCGGCGTTTTATGGGATTCAGCTGCGGATCAGTGGCGGTATTGCTGGATTCGCGTGGTGCGCAGGCCGGCGAGGCCGTATTCGTCGATCGAAGCCTGCCACGACAGGAACTCCTCGACCGTCAGCTTGTAGCGCTGACAGGCCTCCTCGAGGCTGAGAAGCCCGCCGCGGACGGCGGCCACCACTTCCGCCTTGCGCCTGATGACCCAGCGCCGCGTATTCGACGGGGGCAGATCGGCTATGGTTAGCGGGCTGCCGTCAGGCCCGATGACATACTTCACCCGCATTCTAACCAGATCGGTCATCGTACTCTCTACACTTACTCAAAGCACCAATCGACGCAGATGCTAGCGCGCCGCCTTTAAAAATTGCCTAAGCGCGTCCTAATTCATAAGTAAGGAATCTGAATCCCGCGTTAGGGTTTGCCCGGTCATTTTAGTCGAATGCGACAGATCGGCCGCCCGCCATGGCGGCGCGGGCCGTGGCGCTCGCCGCGCGCTTGACCTATATTGCCCGGGCGGGCATTAGAGCAGCGGCCGAAAAAGTGGATGCCGGTTGTCGGATTATCCCGGCCCGCAAGGAAAGCGGAAGGCAACCCCGAAGCATGCGCCGGCCGGCGCAGCGGCAGCCCGACCGCCGGAGCAACGACAATGCCAGCGGACTCCCCCGCCCTGAACAGCCTCGACCTTTCCGGCCTGCCGCAGGACACGCGCGTCGTCGTCGCGATGTCGGGCGGGGTCGATTCCTCCGTCGTCGCCGGCCTCCTGAAGCGCGAGGGCTACGACGTGGTCGGCGTGACGCTCCAGCTCTACGACCATGGCGCCAGCGTCCATCGCGCCGGCTCCTGCTGCGCCGGGCAGGACATCGACGACGCCCGCCGCGTCGCCGAGACGCTGGGCATCCCGCATTACGTGCTCGACTACGAGGAGCGGTTCCGCAAGGCGGTCATCGACCCGTTCGCCGAAAGCTACGTCGCCGGCGAGACGCCGATCCCCTGCGTCGCCTGCAACCAGACGGTCAAGTTCGCCGACCTGCTCGAGACCGCGCGCGAGCTCGGCGCCGACGCGCTCGCCACCGGCCACTACATCCGCTCGCGCGTCAATGGTACCGCCGGGGGTGCCACCGGGCGCGCCCACCGCGCGCTCTACCGGCCCGTCGACGCCGACCGCGACCAGAGCTATTTCCTGTTCGCCACCACGCAGGAGCAGATCGACTTCCTGCGCTTCCCGCTCGGCGGCCTGTCGAAGCCGCAGGTGCGCGAGGCGGCCGAGGCGATGGGGCTCATCGTCGCCGCCAAGCAGGACAGCCAGGACATCTGCTTCGTGCCGCAGGGCAAGTATTCCGACATCATCGCCCGGCTGAAGCCGACGGCCGCCGCGCCGGGCGAAATCGTCCATATCGACGGCCGGGTGCTCGGCCGCCACGAAGGCATCGTGCGCTACACGATCGGCCAGCGGCGCGGCATCGGCATCGCCTCCGGCGAGCCGCTCTATGTCGTGCATCTCGACGCCGAGCGGGCGCGCGTCGTCGTCGGCCCGCGCGAGGCGCTGGAGACGCACAAGGTGTTCCTGCGCGACATGAACTGGCTGGGCGACGGCCCGTTGGACGCGCTGCCGCCGGAAGGGCTCGACGTCTTCGCCCGGGTGCGCTCCTCGCGCCCGCCGCGCCCGGCGACGCTCCACCACGAGGCGAGCACCGTCTGGGTCGAACTCGCCGACGGCGAGACCGGCGTCGCCCCCGGCCAGGCCTGCGTGCTCTACAGCGACGACGGCGACGAGGCGCGGGTGCTCGGCGGCGGCTTCATCAGCCGCTCCGAGCGCAGCGCCGAGGCCGAAGCGATGCTGTCGCGGCTCGCCGCATCGGCGAGCGCCCGTCGCAGCGCCTGATTTTTCGACCTTCGCCGACGGCTTCGGAACGCCGGCCGCGGTCTTTTGCGAACCGGAAACGGTTCAAGCGACGGCATTCTGGCGAATGCCGTCCTCGTCGCTCTATCTGTTCGATTTGACTGTTCCATGCGGCGCCGGACGTCCTGCCAGCCGCAAAGTGCGTCAGTCGTGGATGACGGTTCCGGCAGTCAGGATGCGCAGCACGCCGATCGCTTCCTCGCCATCCGTGCGCGGGTGGGCGCGCGTGCGGATGCAGTCGATGAAATGCTCCAGCTCGCGCGTCAGCGGCATGCCGGACGCCACCGGCACGTAGGACGGCTCGTTGGCCGTGAACGCCCAATGGCCGCTGTCCTGCCAGACCGCATGGCGGTAGACGGCGAGCTTGCGCTCCCACGGCTCGACATCGTCGAACACCGCCATCGCCCGCGTGCCGACCACGGTCAGCCGCCGCTCGCGATAGGGATTGAGGCGCGAGGTGAACAGATGGCTGCGCAGCCCGCCGGGAAAGCGCATGTGCAGATGCGCGAAGTCGCTGAGATGGTCGAGCAGCGCCGCGCCCTCGCCGCGGATCTCGACCGGCGCCACCCCGGTGATCGCGAGGATCATCGACAAATCGTGCGGCGCCAGATCCCACAGCGCGTCGTTCTCGGTGTGGAACTTGCCGAGGCCGAGACGATGGGAATGGATGTACTTGACCGTGCCCAGCTCGCCGTCGTCGATCAGCTGCTTCAGCTGCTCGAAGGCGGGGTGGAAGCGCAGGACGTGGCCGACCATGAACACCCGGCCGTTGGCCGCGGCCGCGGCCACCGCGCGCTCGGCATCGGCGACGTTGAGCGCGATCGGCTTCTCGACCAGCACGTCCTTGCCGGCCTCGACGGCGCGGATCGCCGACGCGGCATGGAACTGCGGCGGCAGCGCCATGACGATGGCGTCGACGTCCTCGCGCCCGAACAATTCATCCGGGTCGATGGCAAGGCAATCCTGTTCGCTGGCGAAGCCTTCGGCGCGCGCGGCATTGGCGTCCGAAACGGCATAGAGCGCGCCCAGGGATTTGAGGGTGCGGATGTGGTTCGAGCCCCAATAGCCGCATCCAAGGACAGCGATACGCGGTTTCATGAACAGTTTGACCGAAAGACCTAGCGGGAGAGACATAATCGTGCGCCGGAGCGAACTCAACCCCGCAACGCCCGAAAACGACACGCCCGGAAAGACCTGGTCGCAATTGCCCCGGATGCTTGACAGCCGGACCGGAGCCACCGTATATCCGCGCGACCTTCGGTCAGGGCCAGCCGTCGTCGCGACATGCCAGCGACATCCTGACCACTGGGGCGGAGTAGCTCAGTCGGTTAGAGCAGAGGAATCATAATCCTTGTGTCGGCGGTTCGAATCCGTCCTCCGCTACCATCTATATTAATTCTCGCGGCAGCCTCTTGACATTGGCCAAGCATGGTCGCGAGGTCCCCCTTGATTTCGATGGTGTAGCGAACGCCAGCCGCCCGATCTCCGGGCGTTATGACCACCTGGCTGATAATTTCACGGATCGCCTGGGCGGCCTCGAGATCGCCCTCCTGCACCGTCGTCCCGATCGCCTTCGCCAAGTGCGCAATCTGGCGGTCGTAGAACTTCAGCGAAGCCGGAATAAGCTCGATGACGTTCTGAGCGGGGGGCGCATCCACCAGCTTCTCTTCGATCTCGCGCTTTTCCTTCGACAACTCGGCCGCGCGCTGCAAATTGAATTCATCGTGGCCAATGCCCTGACTGAACCGCGCGGCGTAGCGTCGACCCTCGGCAATGACGTCGGCCAGACGCTTTTCCAACGCGCTCCGCTGGCGATTGCGCGCACGTTCAAGCCGCTGGCGCTCTTCGTGGTATTGACGCAGGTATTCCGACAGGACGTCCGGCTCCTTCAGCTCCTTGCGCAGGTGGCCGAGCACGGCATCCTCGATCTCGTCGACATAGTAGCTTGAGGGGTTTTCGCAGGAGCCAGCCTGCGTGTAGCCGGTGCAGCGTATCCGGGTGCGCTTCGACTTGTCACCGCCATAGGCGCTCATGCCCCCTCCGCACGACCCGCACTTGAGCAGGCCGGACAGGAGGCGCTTCGGCCGGCGCTGCTCGTAGAACGGCTTCATCGAGTGCGCCGTCTCCTCCTTGCGGGCCTGCACCTTCGCGAACAGCGCCTCGTCAACGATGCGAAGATCGGGGCGGTCGACGAACTCCCACTGGTCGGGCGGGTTAACCCGGCTCACGCGCTTCCCTGTGCTTGGGTCCTTGATCATGCGGACGCGGTTCCAGACGATCTTGCCCCCGTAGATCGGGTTGCGGAGGATGCCGTTGCCCCTGGATGCGTTGCCGTTGAGCGTCGTCGACGACCAGACAGTCCCGCGCGGGGGCGCGACGCCCCGATGGTTCAGCTCCTTCGCGATCGCGCGCGGGGACTTGCCGCCGGCAAACTCGCGGTAGATCTTTCGGATGACTTCGGCCTCGTCCTCCTGGATGAGCAACTCGCCCTTCTTCATCGGGTTCGGTCGATAGCCATAAGCCCTACCGCCGGCCGAGAGCCCGCTCTTGACGCGGCCAGCAAGACCGCGGCGGACCTTGTGGGCGTTGTCCTCGCGGAACATCTGGCCCACGAGCCCGCGCAGGCCGACGAGGACGGTGTTTACCTCGCCATCATGGACGGCGATCAGGCGGATACCGAGGAACTGGAGGCGCTTGTGGATGCCCGCGAGGTCTTCCATGTCGCGCGACAGACGGTCCAGCGCCTCGACAATGATGACGTCGAACTTCTTGTTCGTCGCGTCGGAGAGCATTTGCTGCAGGCCATCGCGCCCGAAGATGGAGCCGCCGCTTTTCGCCCGATCCTCATAGCATCCGACGACCTGATAGCCTTCACGGTCAGCAAATGACCTGCACAAGACAATCTGGTCTTCAATCGAACGATCACTCTGAAGTTCAGTGGAAAAACGCGCGTAGACAGCAGCCTTAGACATTGGTTCCATCGCCCTCGGGGTATAGGGCAGCATGATCGCGTCTAGCAGCCTGACGTGCAAGAGTCCTTGCGATGCTCAGCGCGATTTCTCGTAAGGGACGATCTACTTCTGCGACGGGCTGCTTCTTGCGAGCGGGTCCACGCTCCGCGATCGGAGCGATTGGAGCAACGTCGGTCGGCCTGCTCGCCTTCTTTCGGATCACAATCGGCATGGCATCCTGCGGAAAGATGCTCCTCCGATCAGTGGAAATGAAACTACCCTGACGCGGAGAGGCTGGACGTCGATCTGTCTCGGATGAGCACCAACGATCAACGTATTTTGCAATTGATTGCAAAATATACAGCGATACAGCAACCGTCAAGGAACCTGCTTTCCGGTCTCCCGCGCCCATTTGGCGTTCATGCAGTTTTCGGCCTTGCCGTGGCATGGGAATGCATAGGAGTGGCCACAGAGATCGCAGCTCGTCGGGTCGGGCGGCCTCATCGTGTTCGATTTGGCAGCCCATAATTCCTCGATAGACGAAGCGATGGGCAAGTCTCTCCAGGAGACGGGGCGCTCCGGCACGGCCGGCTCAATCGAGCGCGGAGCCACAAGCTCGTCGGGCTCCACCACTCTGGCGGGCGCCTTGGTCGACGCCTTCTTCTTGATAACGATGGCCACCCGGCCCTCCCTGCGCTTGAATTGATGCGAGAGACGGGGCGCGCACCGGGATAGAACCGGCGCTCCCGGCGCTATCGGCCAACTAGCAGCTCCCCGGCCTTGTCGGATCATCGCTGCGGAGGTTCAGGATTCCCTCCCTAACCTAGTGGCCCCGTCTCTCGATCCCCGAAGGGATCAGTAGCCGACAGCGGCAAGCTGTTCAGGCTGGTACTTATCGGGTTCGACTTCCTGGATCTTGATCTCGAAAGCCCGGCCGGCCGCGTGATAGACGACCGTCGACGGATCGTCCTTCACGACGCCGAGGTCGCCCTTCGTCTTTGCCTTGTAGATGTTGGCGCGGGTATTCGCCTTGGCGACACCCAGCTCCTCGAGCGGATTGTGGTTCCGGCACTTGCGCCCAAACCATTGGGCGAGCTTCTCGGTGTCCGTACCGCCATTACGCAGTTTCGGCATGTTCTTCTCCTTCGTCTTTGATTTCCTCGGTCTCGCCTTCCATCAACTGATAGTCGTCGAACTCAGCGACACCGTCTTCTTCCCACGCGCCTTCGTAGAAGCGATCCATAGCGATCACATCAGCCTCTTCGGCGGTTTCGGCCTCAACGGTAGTGGCGTATTTGGCCCATGCATCGTGGCCTTTAACGACTCGGAACTTCGGCACCTGGACCCTCCTTGGTTGGGCCTCATGATCTTAGGTAATTTGCAATCAATTGCAAATTAATTGCCGTCGTTTCGTGGACACAATGCGGGCGATGATGGCATTCCGCACCATCACCGCCCTTTTGATGTGCGGGGATCGAACCCGCGACCGATTGGTTTCAAGCCAATTGCTCTTCCAACTGAGCTACCATCTAGTCCGTTTCGGCTCCGGCTGTCCGTCGGTCTCTTACTGACGTGATCACCAACTCTACCACTGAGTTACACCCCATCATCTGATCCAATCGTGGGTGATTGGGTGGGGTGGCGGGACTCGAACCCGCGACTGGCGATATCTAACGACCTTCGCTACCTTCTGCCGTCGCATCTGTGCTCAAACTGAGGGGCACAAGACTGACCAGGATACTGACCTCCGGCTAACCGCTCGAAAGCGGGGCCGGCTTTTAGACTGACAACAATACTAACCCCTATGGGTCCTTGGTGAGGCGGCCAGAAAGGCTCGGCCTCGAAACAGCTGCGACGGGTGATCCTGAGCGGGGGGGCTGGGGCGGACCACCCGTCGCAATCCCGGCTTAGGCGCCGAGAAGGTAATCCTTGATCTTCTGGCCGACCTGGATCTTGTCGACCTCGACCGTGTTGGCCATCTGGCGAGCCTTCTTGACCGCATTCATCAGCTTGTCGACCCGCGCCAGCACTTCGGCTTTCTTGGCCGGCGTCCACATGCCTGAGACATGCGTGGTTTCGATCTTGGCGACCGGGACGTCGACCGTCCATTTCTCGATCTGGGCCGGATGCTTGTCGGTGGCGGCCGCGAGCACCTTGAACTGCGTGTCCTTCTCGGTGCGCTTCGATACCTGCGGGGTCGAGCGGTAGACACCTTCGCCGGCATTCTGGTCTTCCTCCCAGATCAGCGACGGGTCGAGCGTGGGGGCCGTGAGGATCGTCTGGTGGACGCTCTTCAGGCGGTTTTCCAGGCCGAGCAGGAAGGTGGCCGGAAGATCGGTGCCGATGACTTCGCCGTCGATGACGAGGTCGATCTTGGCGCGCTGGTTTGCTTCCTCCTTCTGGAGGAGCGCGTCGTAGAGACGAGCGACGTGATCGAGCGTGAATTCGAGCTTGTCGTCGACCGTCGTGACCAGCTTCTTCTCCTCGCGTTCGTTCTCCTGGACGCGGGCCTCGTTGAAGTAGGTCACCGCTTTGACGTGACCGCGGAAGTGGTCGGGCTTCTTCGCAAACGTCGTGACCGTTTCCTCAAGGACCGCCTTCGCGGTGTTGGTCAGGTCAGCTTCGACGGCCAACAGGGCATGCAATTGCGTGGGTTTCTTCTCGGCCATCGTCACCCTCCTTGGTGTAAACTGGCGCTGTTTTGAATGTCCCCACGGTACGGTTTATGCAGCCAATTGCAAGATTATTTTGCAATCAATTGCAGTTTATGCCGAGAAAACCTCCTGGGACGATATGTCAATGACCTCGACGGCCAGACCCGCCTCTGCGAGCATGGCGTTTGCCATTTCAACGTCCGGCGTAAGAGCATCGCGCAACTCGTGATCGAAGAAATCCTCTGTTGCCTTCAGCGATAGCGTGACAACAAACTGGACTGTTATGGTTCTGCCATCATCGGACACGACAAGCCTCCTGGCCCTTGCTGGGTCTGCGTGACTCGGGCGGTAAAAAATCTTCCGAAAACAAACGATTATATCACTCTGCAAGCTCATAGCGTTCATGTCGAGTTTGCATGTGTTCAATATGAAACGCTCAGGGGTAGAGCGCATAAATCGTCTTGGACAGCTTTGTCGCGGCAGCCTTGAGACGTACTGCGACCTCGGGATTGTCAACATAGGAAAGACGAACAACCTTTCGGTTTCCGACCTGCTCAAACCTTACCTGACCCAGCTTTTCCAACCGCCTCAGTGCCCGCCAGGCTGTCGATCTCGAAGCCCCGGTGTAACCGGCTATGTCAGACACTGACAATTCCTTGCCATCGCCTTGTCCGACTACAATCGCCAATCCCACGACGAAGTCGAAACAATGCCGGCTCAAATCTGACGTTACGCCTTGGACAGCCTGGGTTTCCCGTAAAAAATCGAGCATCGCCCTGCCGAACAATCCACGTCTTTGCGCGTCTGTAAGCTCTTCCAGTTTCTCCCCCGCCATGCGGACAATATATGCCGATCCGTGTCGATTCCGAATGGGCCACCAGTAGGCATCGAACAGGGCATGAAGTTGCAATCAAATGCAAAATGAATTGATCAACAAGTTTTGAACTCGCCGACCTCATCTGCATCCTCGATGCTGATGCCCGCGGCGCGAAGCTCTCGGCCGAAGCGGGCGATCATTGCCCGGACCTTGGCGCGCAATTCACCGCTGGCTACAAGCTCCTCCACAAGCAGTTTGGGAACGTCGGCATGCACCCACTCGAGATGGCCTTCGAATGGTCCCGCGTAGACCCGGAGCTTGCATTTTCCGACACCCTGATCTGGCCGGGCCGGTGAGAGCGTTTCGTATAGCTTGAGCAGCTCCTCACGTTGCTGGATCTTGCCCGCCAGGTCGACCGCAGCTTGCCGAGTGAAATTCACCGCACGATCCTCAGCGCTTTATCTTCACAGGCTTCAGTTCGTAGCCGAGCATCCGGTAGGCCATCTGGACCGACACGCTTTGCGGGTGGCGGACCTTACGGCTCTGCCAATTGTTCAGCGTCGATGTAGAAAGGCCGCTGACATTTGCCTTGGCGAAGGTGCTGCGCTTATCGCTATTCAGCGCCTCCAAGAGGTCGTCGAGCATAGGGTCGACGTCGGGTTTCAGGGGACGATCTGCTGACCAGTTAGGTTTCTTGCTCATGGTGCCCTCCTTGGCTTCCCTGATCGTGGTCGGATGCCAATAATTTGCAATTGACTGCAAGATCGTCAAGCAGAAACACTGTCCGCAGCCAACTAAGCCTGCTCGTCCTCCTCCATGTCAGCCGGAACCAGTTCGTCGAACGTCCATTCTCGGCCGGCCTCATCGAGATAGACGATTTGTCCATCCCTCCGCACCGTCTTCTGAGCGTTCCAAAATACCTCGGTTCCGCCTTGGTATTCCGGGGTGCCATCGTCGTTGATGCCGATGATCTCCGCCCGGCCGATCAGGGTCTCGAGTGTTCCTAGAATCTCGCTCCCATCGGGTGACAGGTAGGTTTTCATTCGGCCTCCTCCGGGAACTCCTTCGCATAGGTCTTGTCAGCGCAGTCCGGGCACTCGCCGTCGTAGCCGTCACCATAGGGATCGTATTTTTCCCCGCAGGTACGGCAGTTGTTTGCGTCTCCGCGATCGGCATCGTCGATGTCTGTAATTCCGATCTGCTCATTCGTCACCCACACCCAGGCATGCACCCAAGCACCTGGATCGGCGCCGAGAGAGACGATCGCGTCGTCATCAACCTCCAGTTCATCATTGGTCTCGACGGCGTTGCGATATGCGGCGTCCAGCGGGTTCTCGGCCTCATTCGCTTGGATTTTCGCGATGATGGCAGCACCATGATCGACTGCCGGCCCGTCGCCTATGGCTGAAGCCAAGGCGAACTTGATAATCGCGATCTCCTTGTCGTCGAGATTGAGCCACATCAGATCAGCTCCGCCTTGCGAGAGCTGCCGGCCGCGGCCCTGACAGCCTGAAGGGCTTGTTCGGGTGTGTTGGCGTCCGCGATACTGAACTTCAAGCTCATCTCGTCCTTCACATGACCGACGCCATAGGACAGTGCCGCTGGAATACCGTTGGCGAGCACGCAGCTCACCTGGCCGCCTTCCTTGATGATGTAGGCGATATTGCCCAGCTGATCGGTGCAGCGGATTCGGATGAGCGCCCCTTCCAGCTCCGCGCTGGCGGCAACCAGATCCTCGACCAGTTGAGCGCGTTCCGCGCCTGTCTCGCTATCGGGGTCTTCGATAACGGCGGCCGCCCGCGTGAGCAGAGCGGCTAGGTCCTTTCGTTTCATGTCATCACCTCATTCGATCTCCTTTCCCTATTCTTGCTGAAGGTCGTAGAATTGCAATTGATTGCAATTCTGGCTTGTGAGAGTGACATCTATTGCTGGTGGGTCAACCGTCGCCTCTTCCGCGCGGGATATCCGACCCACCAACCATTCCGGCCGAAACAGCGTTGAGTTTCGCAACGCCCCATAGACCGGCTTGTCGCAAGATGAGGCATTGGCGGCACTAGCCAACTGGTCTGAACGCCTATGCCCTTCTCGCGATGCAAGCCTACTGGCGTGCCTTTGATCCTTGAGGATCGTATATTGGCTTCAGCCACACCCGTACCCCTGTACGGGTTGCGTCGATCGAGACGATCTCCAGTTCCCTCTGGTCTGTCGCGAACGGAGTTTCAACGTAACCCATCGCCAGACTTCGCCCGACGAGATGGCCGGTGGCCGCCGACGTCACCGCACCGATCTTACGCCCCTCGGAAACAATGGAATCACCAATTGCAAAGGACGGCTTAGTGTCCTCCGCAGCAAGAAGAACGAGCAGGCGTTCTGTTCCGTTTTCTTTCTGCTCTTGCAGAACCGGTTTCCCTATGAAATCGCCCTTGCTCTTACGCAATGTCCATCCGAGACCAGCCTCGATCGGGGTCGTGGTCTCGTTGATATCGAGCCCGTAGAGAGGATATCTTTTCTCCATCCGCAATGTCGCGAGAGCGCCCAGGCCGCACGGGCGGATGTCGAATTTCGCTCCGGCCTCTAGGACGCTGTCCCATATGTGGCAGGCATATTCGGAGGGATAGAAAATCTCGTATCCGCGTTCACCCGAGTAGCCGGTTCTGGAAATGATCGTATCCGGCACGCCAGCAAACACCCCGGACGTAAACCGGAAATAACCCAGCGCCTCGCCATCGACATCCGTGTCCGTCAGGCTTGAAACAACCTCGTGGGATTTCGGTCCCTGGATCGACAGATAGGCGTCCCTATAGCCGAGGTTGACAATCGAGACATCATCGGTTTCCCGCTGCTGGTGAAGCCAGGCGAGCACGGCGGTGACGCGCGCGGGTGTTGGGGCGAGTCGATAGTCCCGCTCCGAAAAGCAAAAGACCGTGAGATCGTCGATCATGCCGCCAGCGGCATTGCAGATCGAGGAATAGCGGATGTCTCCCGGTTTCATCGAGAGAATGTCGTTGACGCAAAGCCTATCAAGGAATCGGACAGCATCCTGACCAATAATCGCGATCATGACCTGATAGTAGACGTCGAAAATTCCCACTCCTGAACGAGTAGCCAGATGCTCTTCACGGATCGAGCCATAGTGGTAGGGTGCGGAAAAGCCGATGCGATCGACGAACTCCGCACCGAGGGCCTGTTGCCTTGAAAAATATGGTGATTGGCGCATCGAAGGCATGTTGTCCTACCTCTCCCTATTTCTAGGCCAGAATTTTTGGATATCTTGGCCTGTCTTCTTTGTATGTGTGTTGATTTGATCTGATCAGTTGCGGACTCTGGCGTTGGCCGGGTCGTACCAGGCGCCAAACTGGATCTCGATTGGATATCGCTTCATCGCGATCTCCACTTCCCATTGGCCCGACGCCAGCCACTCCCTGGTCACGCCGCCTTCATTCGCGACATAGCCGAGCCCAAGCGACGCCTCGACACGATGGCCGTAAGCGCCGGAGGTGATCGCGCCGACGATCCCGCCGTTCCGCAAGATCGGTTCCTGGTGGTAGAGCATCGGAGCGTTCGGACCGCCCGCCAGCTTGATCTGGACGAGCCTGCGTCGGATCGGCCCTTCGGCTCTCTGCCGAAGCAGCGCCTCGCGACCGAGAAAACCGCCTTGCTTGTCGACTGCGACGGCAAAGCCGAGCCCAGCCTGATAGGGTGTATCTTCCTCGCCGATGTCATGTCCCCAGTGGCGGTAGCCCTTCTCCATGCGCAGCGAGTTCAGCGCGAAGAAGCCGGCAGGCGCCAATCCAAGGTCCTGCCCGGCCGCCGCTATCTCGTCGTATACATGGGCGGCGACCTCCGTCTCGGCATAGATCTCGAAGCCCAGCTCGCCGACGAACGTCAACCGGCTGGCGCGCACCCGGGCATAGCCGAGATCGATTTCGCGGCTTGTTCCGAAGGGAAGCGCCTCGTTGCTGAAATCGTCGGGTGAAACACGCGCCATGAGTTCGCGTACCCTTGGTCCCATCAGCGCCAGCATCGACAGGCCGGAGGTGACATCCGTAATGAAGACGCGGGCGCCGTCGGGAACGTGGCGCTTGAACCATGCGAGATCGCGGCGCTGGGAGGCGGCGACGGTCACGACCATGAACCGGTCGGCGGCAAGCCGTGTGACCGTGACGTCCGCCTCGATGCCGCCGTTCTCGTTGAGCCATTGCGTGTATACGACGCGCCCCGGCTCCACATCGCATTCGTTCGCGCAGATCCAGTTGAGCGTTGCAAGCGCGTCAGGCCCCTCGACGAGGTACTTCACGAAGCAGGAGTGATCGAAGATGGCTACGTTCTCGGCGGTGTTGCGGCATTCCGCGGCCACATTGCCGAACCAGCTCGGCCGGCCGTAGGAGTATTCGACGCTTGAGGGCTCCCCTCCAGTCTTGAAGAAGCCGGGGCGCTCCCAGCCGGCCGTCTCGGTCATCCAGGCACCCGCTGCCAGCAGCCGGTCGTGGAAAGGCGACCGCCGGACGCCGCGCGCGGTGGTGAATTGCCGATTCGGCCAGTGCATATCGAAGTTCAGACCGAGGGACTCGACCGTTCGGTCCCGAAGATACCGGCGGTTGCGCTGGAAACTCTGGGTCCGGCGCACATCGACGTCGATCAGTTCCACCGGAGGGCGGCCATCATGGATCCACGCCGCAAGCGCTTTGCCCACCCCCCCGGACGAGAGAATCCCTATCGAATTGAACCCCGTCGCACAGAACAATCCTGCAACCTCGGGCGTCTCGCCGAGGAGGTAGCGATTGTCGGCCGTGAAGCTCTCCGGTCCGTTGAAGAACAACTGCATGCCCGCGTGCTCGAGGAGCGGCACCCGGTGCGTCGCCGCTTCCAGATGCGGCGCGATGTGCTCGATGTCTTCGGGCAGCGTGTCGAAGCAGAAGTTCTCGGATATGCCGTTCTGCCCCCACGGCTTAGCCGCAGGCTCGAAAAAGCCCACCAGCAGCTTTCCGGCATCTTCCTTGTAGTAGGTCCACTCGTCGCTCATGAAAAGAACAGGCAAGTCCCGGGGGAGGTTCGGGATCGCCTCGGTGACGACATAGAAGTGCTCCGCAGCATGAAGCGGCAGCGTCACGCCGACTTGCGCAGCCAGATCACGCGACCACATGCCTCCGCAGACGATGACATGCTTCGCCCTGATCTCGCCCTGGTCGGTGAGCACGCCAGTCGCGCGCCCGTTCTCAACCAGAATGCGGGTGACGGGAAGGTTCTCGATGATGCGCGCACCACCCATGCGCGCCCCCTTCGCGTAGGCCATAGTTACATCGGCCGGATTGACCTGTCCGTCCTGGGGAAACCAGAATCCGCCGACGATACCTTCCGTGCTGATAGGCGACCACCGCTCTCTGATCTCGCCTGGTGTTACCGCCTCCACCGGTAGTCCAAAAGTGCGCCCCATAGATGCGCCGCGCGCCAGCTCTTCGTACCGTGCTTCATTCGTGGCAACGCGAAGCGAGCCGGTGCGGCGGAACCCTGTGGCCTGCCCCGTTTCCTCTTCTATGCGACCAAACAACTCCCCGGTGTATTGCGCCAATTCGGTCATGCGGCGCGTCGCGCGCAGTTGGGTAACGAGACCAGCCGCGTGCCAGGTCGTTCCGCTCGTCAGTTGGCGCCGCTCGCACAGCACCACATCAGTGATGCCGATCTTGGTCAGATGATAGGCGATAGAGCAGCCGGCAATTCCACCGCCTATTATTACGACATCGACGCTTGAAGGGATTTCCATGTATATTTGCCTTTGCAATTTTGCGTCCGAACCACTCAAATGAAGGGCTCAGAAACTCGGCCGTCTGACTTACCTGTCAATAGATAGCTTCTTGATAGAAGCACATTGACATCCACAGTATGCAATTCTTGCAAAGAGAAGATACTGTTAGTGCCACCGATGTTATGGAATCTATCCTCCTTCAATCGCAATCAATTGCTTTTCTCGCCCAGGAATGGCGTCGATCAATGCTTGTGTGTATGCGTTCTGCGGCCTGTTGAAGATGTCCCACGCGGAGCCCAACTCAACGATCTGCCCCTTCTGCATCACAGCGATACGGTCGCAAATCTTGGCGGCGACGCGGAGATCATGCGTGATGAAAACGAGTGACAGATGGAGGCGCTTCTTCAGGTCATCGAGCAGGTCAAGCACCTGCGCCTGTATGGAGACGTCAAGTGCAGAAACTGCTTCGTCAGCGATGATTATCTCGGGCTCCAAAGCGAGAGCCCGCGCAATACCGATACGTTGACGCTGGCCTCCGGAGAATTCGTGCGGATAACGGTGCATCGTAGAGGCTTCGAGCCCGACCATCTCCAGCAGCTTGGCTGCATTGGCATACGCGCTGCTTGCAGGTAGCCCATGCGCTATCGGACCCTCAGCGACGATTCGACCGACGCGCGTGCGAGGGTTGAGCGACGAGTAGGGATCCTGAAAGATCATCTGGATGCGCTTACGCTCGGTGCGCAGCTTCTCGCCCTTCAAGCTCGCCATATCGACACCTGAAAGCCGAACGGTGCCGGTGTCGGCTTCCATCAACCTCACAAGACACCGGCCGACGCTCGACTTCCCTGAGCCGGACTCACCCACGATGCCTAGCGTTTCTCCCTGCGCGAGATTGAAAGACACATCCTTCACGGCCTCCACCACACGGGGCTTGCGAAAGGGCGATGCCCTCGTGACATAGGTCTTGTTCAGCCCCTCGACAGAAAGTAGTGGAGCGCCCCTGTGGGGTTCACGGCGACCCGCGGCGGCGGTCGGAATCGCAGCGAGAAGCCTCTTCGTATAGTCGTGCGTGGGTCTCATCAGCACGTCGTCAACCGCGCCGGCTTCAACGATGCGGCCATGCTGCATCACCGTGACACGGTCGGCGATCTCCGCGACAACACCGAAATCGTGGGTGATGAACATCACCGCCATCCCCCGATCCCGTTGAAGTCTTCGGATGAGTTGCAGGATCTGCGCCTGTGTCGTGACATCCAGCGCAGTCGTCGGCTCGTCGGCGATCAGGACCTCCGGTTCGAGCGCCAGAGCCATTGCGATCATGACACGCTGGCGCTGTCCGCCCGAGAGTTGGAAAGGGTAGGCGCGCGCAGCCAGTTCCGGATCGGGGATCCCCACCTCACGCAACAGGTCCAGGGCGCGCGCAGCACGCTCCCGTTTGCCCAGGAGACCATGTGCCTCGAAGACTTCGGAAATCTGGTCGGCGACCCGCATCAACGGGCTCAGCGCCGTCATGGGTTCCTGAAAGATCATGGCGATGCGCTTGCCACGCAACGCGCGAAGCTCGCTCGGCGACTTCTTCAGGAGGTCCTCGTCGCCCAGCGTGATCGATCCTGCAACCGGACGAACCAGTTCGGGAAGCAACCCCATCAAGGCGTTGGCTGATATCGACTTGCCCGACCCAGACTCGCCGACGACGCAGAGAATCTCGCCCGCATGCAACTCGAAACTCACGTTCTCGACTGCGTATGGGCGATCGGCTCCAGGGGGTAGTTCAACGGTGAGGCCGTCGATACGTGCGACAGGTTTCGTCATCATAGCCCGCCTACTCCCCCCGCCGGGACAGGCGTGGGTTGAGTGCGTCGTTCAAGCCTTCGCCGATGAGGTTCAACGCCAACACCGTGAGGAGGATCGCGACCCCGGGAAAAAAGGACAGCCACCAAGCCTGCCGGATAACGGTCCGGGCGGCGCCGATCATGTAGCCCCACGACATCATGTTCGGGTCGCCCAACCCCAGAAACGAAAGCGAGGACTCGAGCAGGATTGCCGTCGCCACCATGAGAGACGCCAGCACGATTATCGGAGAGAGCGTGTTGGGCAGAATCTGGCGCCAGATGATGGTCGAGTGGGTCTGCCCGGACAGTATCGCCGCCTCGACATATTCGCGCGAGCGCAGCGAAAGGACTTCCCCGCGGACGAGGCGCGCAACGGGCGGCCAACTCACGATCGCGATCGCGCCGACGATGGAATAGATGCTCGGCTGGAAGATCGCGACGAGCACGATCGCCAGCGCGAAGCTCGGAACCGTCTGGAAGAACTCGGTGAAGCGCATGAGGCCATCGTCCACCATGCCGCCGAAATAGCCGGCCAACGCACCGATCGGAATGCCGATCACCAAGGCGACGATTGTCGATACGAGGCCGATCAGCAGGGAAATCTGCGCTCCATAGGCGAGACCCGCAATGACGTTTCGACCGAGCGTGTCGGTGCCGAGCGGATAGGCCCTCATTTCGAACGGCGGCAGGAAGGGGCGCTGCACCATTCGCCACGGAGAGTCGGGAAAAATCAGCGGCGCGGTTAGTGCCACCAGAATGACGAAGGCAAGAACGACGAGCCCTATGACGGCTCCGTAGTTGCGACGGTATCGTCTCCAGAAATCAGCCATCACGCTGCTCGGATCCTGGGATCAACGACACGGTAGAGGATGTCGGTAATCAGATTGAAGAAAAGCACCATGGCGGCAGAGACGAAGAAGACGCCGAGCAGGACGTTGTAATCTCGTTGCGTCAGCGCCTCGAACATCAACCGGCCAATACCTGGCCAGGCGAATACGGTTTCCGTCAGGACCGCGCCACCGACGAGCTGTCCGGCCTGCAGCCCCGCCAGCGTCACCACTGGAAGCATGGCGTTTCGGAAGACGTGACGGCGCTGGATTAATCCGGGTTTGAGCCCCTTGGCGTGAGCCGTCTTGACGAAGTCCTGTTGGGCAACTTCCAACATCGATGCGCGCGTCATGCGCACATAGACGGCGGTGAAGAAGAGCCCCAGGGTCGTCGCCGGCAGGATCAAATGGCGGCCGATGTCGAGCGCCCGGTCGAGCCCGGTATATCTCCCACCAACGGTTTCGTAGCCGAAGCCCGGCAGCCACTCCAGGTAGACAGAAAAAACCAGCACGGCCATCAAGGCGACCCAGAAGAGTGGCGTTGCATAGAAAAAGAGAGCGGCGGTTGAGATCACAGTGTCGGACCACTTTCGAACGCGCGCGGCGGCGAGCGCACCCGCCAGCGTTCCGACCGTCAGGGCAATTATGAATGCCGTTGTGGTCAGGAGCAGCGTCGCCGGGAGTCGTTGCAGGATCAGGTCCATGACCGGCATCTGCTGGCGATAGGAAAAGCCCAGGTCGAACTGAAGGATGCCGCCTAGATAGATGCCAAGCTGTTGAAGCAGCGGACGATCAAGGCCGAAGCGTTCGCGCAGTTGCTCGATGTAGAGGGCGTCAGCAGCTCCCGCCTCGCCGGCCAGGACAAACACAGGGTCACCCGGTGCGGCGTGTATCAGCAGGAAATTCAGCGTCAGGATCGCAATCAGGACCACCGCAGCCTTCAACAGCCGCGAAGCAACGAAAAGAAGCATGCACTATCTCACCTGGTTCCGTACGGCAGCATCGAGCGCAACCCCAGGGCGAGAGCACAGACGCACCCTCGCCCTGGAGGCATGCCTATTTCTCGATATAGGCGTTCTTGAAGCCGTCGTTGACGCCCACTGCGGTCGTAATCAGATCCTTGATATTGCAGCGATAAATCGTCGGAAGGCCAAGCTCCAGAAGCCAGGCGACGGGGACTTCGTCGACAATCTTCTGCTGCGCTTCGGTGTAGAGCTTCTGGCGTTCTTCCGGTGTCACCGCAACCGCCGCAGCATTGAACAGGCGGTCGACTTCCTCGTTCACCCAACCCTGAACATTGTTGTAGGGATTGCCCTTTGCGATGTTCGTCGAGAGATAGTTGCGCGAGACGCCAAGCGCGGGATCGCCATACTGGAACAGATATGTGAAAGCGATCTCATAGTCCCATTCGGACAGTCTCTGGTTCCAGCCGGCGACGTCGGTAGATTCGATTTCGACGCGAATGCCGACCTCTTCCAGATTCTGCTTCACGGCCTCGGCCCAGCGCGTCCATACTTCTCCGTATGGCATCGCGAGCATTCGTATCGGCCTGCCGTCGTAGCCGACTTCCTTCAGCAGTTGACGTGCCTTCTCCGGATCGTAGTCGTACTTGGTGACATCGTCGCTGTAGAAGCGAGTCGACGAGGAAATCGGCCCGGTCGCCAGCTTACCAAGGCCGTTCCACAGCGCCTGGTGAGAGAACTCGCGATCGATGGCATGCATGATCGCCTTGCGGAACCGCACGTCCGATATCGGATCGATACGGTTGTTGAGCCATAGCCACGAATGGGGACCAAAGAACTCCCAGCCCTTGTCGGTAACACAGCTATTTGCAAGCTCGGTCAAACGCTTGACGTCAAAATTTTCGATCGATCCACCCGGCAGGATGTCGATTACTCCCGTCTCGTACGCAACCGAGCGCGCGGCCGCGTCGGGAATGACGTGCCAGTAGATCTCATCGAGATAGGGCTTGCCCTCCTCGTAGTACTGCTCATTCTTGGTCAGGAGAACGTGCGATCCACGGACCCATTCGGTGAATTTGAAGGGACCGGTGCCGATGGGAGTGTTGTTGGCGGGGTTGTTTCGGAAATCCGTGCCTTCATAGATGTGTTTGGGGATCATCGGCATCGTTCCAGCCTCGAACATGCCGATGAACGGACCAAAAGGCTGATTCAGCTTGAAGACGACGGTGTGCGCATCCGGCGCAGTGATCGATTCCACATATTGGAGTGCGCTCCTCACCCGAGCGTGGGTCTCACGAAGAAACACGTCCACCGAGAACACCACGTCTTCGGACGTGAAGTCCTTGCCGTCATGCCATTTGACGCCTTCGTTGAGCTGGAATGTATAGGTCAGGCCGTCCTCGGAAATGTTCCACGTATGCGCAAGCTGCGGCATGGGGCGAAGGTCAGTGTCGTAGCGCAGCAGGCTTTCGTAGATGTTCCCCGCGATCATCTGCGTCGGCTGGTTCTGGAGCAAGCCGACCATCAGGCCCGGCGGCTCCGGCTGGATGACGACGTTGGCGCGACCGCCGTAGACGGGGTCGGCGAGCGCAGAAGTCGATAGCAGCAACGCCGCTGAAAAGATGGTGGTTCCTATCCTCATGTTCGTCCTCCGGTTTGACCCGTCCTGGGTCGTTGAAATCGAAACTTGACGCACATTCCGCAAATCGAGGCAGCCAGCCGGCATAGCTAACCGGCGGGAACCGAGATCAGGCGACCCGGGCTCACAGCAATTCAGGTGTTGGCTCCCAGCTCGAGATGCGCTTCTCAGCTTGGATAAAAGCTACAAAAATATAGCTTTGAGGGGATGTCAAGGCACTTTCGAACGCGCTATTGTCGTTACGACGAAAGTGATGCGAGGACGGAAACGGTTGCCATCCCTGCGGCGCAGTGCTTCATATGCCGCCGCTGGATGAAAGCTCACGGCACGCTTCATGATGAAAATTTGTAGGTCAGATTGAAGTAACCAAAAGCCGTCGGAAAGCTGTATTTTGAAGTATTTGTGGCTGGACGTGAGGCCGTTTCGAATGACGCATGATAGGACCCGGAAGGCGCCTACCGCGAAGACGCAGAAGGCATCTACCGCCGATGATCGAACCCCGGCCTTGAAAATCTCTGATGTCGCCCGATTAGCCGACGTGTCCGTTTCGACCATCCGTGTGTGGGAACAGAAAGGATTGCTGCAACCCACCTATAGCCCCACCGGGAGGCGGCTGTACAAGCATGCCGACGTGGAGACAGCGGTCTCGATCAAACGCATGCGCAGTCGAAAGAAGATGCCGATAGCCCAGATCGCCACGTCGCTGCCGGCGCCCGGAAATGTCGAGCCTGTCTCTGGCATCGATGGAATCGGCCGCTTATTGCGCGAGATGCGTACCGCACGGCGACTGACACAGCGCGAGGTTGCAAGCGCCATCGGGCTCACTGCAAACCAACTTGCATCGATTGAGCGTACGTCGATTGGCCTAGACGTTCCGGCGCTGAAGCGGATTGCGACCTTTTTCGGCGTGACACTGAACGAAATCATGGGGGTGGACACAAGTCGAAGCGGGCAGGAGATCGTGATGCGGGACCGCGGGGTACTGCTGCCTCGCCTCGGCGTCGGCGTCCAGATCGAGCGGCTAGGTTCCGGCGTCGATGTCATGGATTGCCAGCGATGGACGCTGGAACCCGGCGTTCAAAGCAATGGCGCATACCGGCACTCCGGCGAAGAGTTCATTGTCGTTACATCCGGAACCTTCGAGATCACCCTTGATGACAATAGGGTCCATGTGCTGACGAAGGGGGATAGCATCTACTTCAATAGCAGTACGCCGCACTCGTGGAGAAGCCTGGGACCCGGATCGGCCGAGTTGATCTGGGTCTGCGTCGGCGATTCATTCTAGCCAGTTTAACACATTGCCAGTCGGACTAAGGCAAGCCGGCTGCGACAAATTTGGAGGCGCAGATGACGCATCAGTCCAAGGATTTGCAGGATTTTATAGACCACACCTTCAACTGCATACGAGCAGACCCGAACGTCGCGCAGTCGACCATCGCTGTTGTCTCACGCATATCAGCGGCGTTGAAGACACCAGCAGAACGCACGAACGAACTGGAACCCAGGCAACTACCTGTCTGCCGTTTTATCGATGCAGCATTGGAAACCGCACGCAGGAAATCGGCTGGGCTGGCGAAAGTCGCCGATGCGTTTGAGCATCTTCGACCATCGTTGACATGGACGCAGCGTGCGAGCAGCAACGAGTCAGCCCCCGAGTTTTGGGATGGCCACGCGAATGCTATCCTAGTCGGACCGACTGGCTTGGAGGTCCGGGACGATGTGTGGATCGGCATGACATTGATGGCTCCAAACATCCGCTACCCTGACCATCAGCATGCCCCCGAGGAAGCCTATCTCGCGCTTTCCGCGGGCGAGTGGTGGCGAGAAGGAGAAGAGTGGTTTTCGCCTGGTGTGGGCGGAACGCTCTACAACTCTCCAAACATCTTCCACGCCATGCGCTCCGGTTCCGATCCCTTCCTTGCCATATGGTGCTTGCCACTTAGATGACTGTCACGGCCCCCGAGTCGACCGGCAGCCTAATGCCGGTCGACTGAATTCCAGGTCGACGGCTTTTCCCCTTGGCGCTTGCCCGAAATAGCGAGGCGATTCGCCATCACACATCATATCTCGTCAACCTGGGCAGGGCTTAGGACGGCGTTACACACGGGCCTCGATCACACAAGAGCGTGTCGAAATCTGCGATCTCCAGCCCGGACGCGATCCAGGCGGCTTTTGCCGTATTCGCCATCAGCATCGCAATAGTCATCGGGCCAACGCCACCTGGAACAGGTGTGATGGCGCCTGCCCATTCTGACGCCTCTGCATAGGCCACATCACCCACAATCCGCGTCTTCCCTTGCCCCTTGTCTGGGGCCGATACACGGTTAATGCCGACGTCGATTACGGTTGCTCCTGGTTTGATCCAGTCACCCCTGACCATTTCTGGCCGACCAACGGCTGCGACGAGAATATCGGCGGCGCGGCAGATCGCTGCTAGGTCCTTGGTCCGGCTGTGAGCGACGGTAACCGTAGCATGGGCGGCTAGAAGCAGGTTCGCGATTGGTTTGCCAACGATGTTCGAGCGACCGAGCACCACAGCCGACAGGCCGGATAGATCACGGCCGCGTGCTCCCTCAAGAAGTATCATGCAGCCTGCCGGCGTACAGGGTACGAACGCACTCGCAATCTCACCGGTTCCGAGCTTGCCCACGTTGACGAAGGTGAAACCGTCGACGTCCTTCTCCGGGGCAATCGCCTGCAGGATGCGGCCCGAATCGATGTGGGGCGGCAGCGGGAGTTGCACCAGGATGCCGTGAACCCTCGGATCGGCGTTGAGAATGCCGATGAGGGTGAGCAGGTCGACTTCGCTGCTCTCTGTCGAGAGATCATGCTGGACCGAATGGAATCCGCATTCTTTCGCCATCCTCGACTTCGAGGCGACATAGACCTTGCTTGCGGGGTCCTCGCCCACGATGACCACCGCGATGCCGGGAACAGTTCCGGTCTCGTGCTGCAGTACTCCTGTCGCAGATTTCACCTGCTCTATGACCGATTGAGCCGCAGCCTTCCCGTCGATGAGTTTTGACATCGTTCACCCCATCCGCTCGGAAGCGTACGAGCCGGGGCTTGCCGGAAATACGACGGTACGATTTCCATTGATAAAGATCCGATGATGGATATGAGCATGGATGGCGCGTGCGAGAACCTGGCTTTCCACATCACGGCCAATCGAGATGTAATCCTCGGCCGATTGAGCATGGGATATCCGGGCCACGTCCTGCTCGATGATCGGGCCTTCATCCAGATCGGCGGTGACGTAGTGGGCAGTTGCGCCAATCAGCTTGACGCCGCGCTCGAACGCCTGCTTGTACGGATTTGCTCCTTTGAAGCTCGGCAAGAAGGAGTGGTGGATATTGATGATCCGCCCCGACATCTTCCGACAGAGGTCATCGGAAAGCACCTGCATATAGCGGGCGAGAACTATGAGGTCCGTGCCTGTTTGCTCGATCAACTCGGCAAGCGCGGCTTCCGCCTTTGACTTGTTCTCTTTCGTCACCTTGATGTGATGATACGGGATATCGTGGTTCACGACGACTTTCTGGTAGTCGAAATGGTTCGATACCACCCCGACAATATCGATGGGCAACGCCCCGATCTTCCAGCGATAGAGAAGATCATTCAGACAATGGCCGAATCGCGACACCATGATCAACACCTTCATGCGATGTGTTTCATCGTGCATCTCGGTGATCATCCCGAAAGTTTCCGCTATTTCGGAGAACCCTTCCTCGAGCTCCGTGCGGTTGCGGCCTTCCTCGGAAAGGAAACTGATCCGCATAAAAAACATGCCGGATTCGAGGTCATCAAATTGCGAGCTATCAACGATGTTGCAACCCATTCCGGCCAAATAGCCGGAAATGGCAGCGACTATTCCTCTCCTAGATTTGCACGCGACTGTTAGTACGATGGTGCCTGTTGCCATCTCGTTGTTCCCTTTATTGAGATTTGATCTTTGGGTAATAAATCATGGTGGGGACATTCGTGCCGCCGAGCGCTCAAAATACGAGCGATTTCGCAGCAGGCGACACAAGAACATCGTTTATGGAGGTTGTTTTATGCCTATATACTCAAGCAGAGATATTTCATCTCGACATAGTCATCGATGCCGTACTTGGAGCCTTCGCGCCCCTGGCCCGACTGCTTGACGCCGCCGAAGGGCGCAACCTCGGTTGAGATCAGGCCGGTGTTGATACCGACCATGCCGTATTCGAGCGCCTCGGCCACGCGGAAGATGCGCGACACGTCCCTTGCGTAGAAATAGGAAGCCAGGCCGAACTCGGTGTCGTTGGCCATGGCGATCAGCTCCTCCTCGGTGTCGAAGCTGAACAGGGGCGCGACCGGCCCGAAGGTCTCCTCGCGGGCGACCTTCATGTCGGTCGTCACGCCGGTCAGGATGGTCGGCTGGAAGAACAGGCCGCCTCTGGCGTCCGGCTTGCCGCCGAGCGCCACCGTCGCGCCTTTCGACACGGCATCGCCGATATGCTCCTCGACCTTGGCGAGCGCTTTCCTGTCGATCAGCGGCCCGGCATTGACGCCGTCCTCGAAGCCGTCGCCGACCTTAATTGCGCTGACCTTCATGGCCAGCTTCCCGGCGAAGGCGTCATAGACGCCCGACTGGACATAGATGCGGTTGGCGCATACGCAGGTCTGGCCGTTGTTGCGGTATTTCGAAACCATCGCGCCTTCGACGGCCGCATCGAGATCGGCGTCGTCGAACACGATGAAGGGCGCGTTGCCGCCGAGCTCGAGGCCCAGCTTCATGATCTGGTCCGCGCCCTGCCGCATCAGGATGCGGCCGACCTCGGTTGAGCCGGTGAAGGTCAGCTTGCGCACCTTGTCGTTCTCGGTGAACTCCTTGCCGACAGCAGGCGAATCCTTCGATAGCACCACGTTGAAGACGCCCGCCGGCAGGCCAGCACGCTCCGCCAGCAAGGCCAGCGATAGCGCCGAGAGCGGCGTTTCCGCCGCCGGCTTGGAGATCATGGCGCAGCCGGCCGCAACCGCCGGCGCGAACTTGCGCGCCAGCATGGCGTTGGGGAAGTTCCACGGCGTGATCGCCGCGACGACGCCGACCGGCTGCCGGATTACGATGATGCGCTTGTCGGCCTGGTGGCCGGGAATCGTGTCGCCATAGACGCGCTTGGCCTCTTCGCCGAACCACTCGACATAGGCCGCGCCGTAGAGGATCTCACCTTTGGCCTCCGCCAGCGGCTTGCCCATCTCCATGGTTAGGATCGCGGCCAGATCGTCGGCATTGGCGACCATCAGGTCGTAGAGCCTGCGCAGCAAGGCGGCGCGTTCCTTGCCGGTCTTCTTCGCCCATGCCTTCTGGGCGATGTAGGCTGCGTCGACGGCGCGCGCGGCCTCCGCCCGGTTCATGTCCGGCAGCACCGCGATGACCTCTCCGGTAGAGGGATTGGTCACCTCGAAGGTCTTGCCGCTGTCGCTGGCGGCCACCCATTCTCCGGCGATCAGAGCCTTGTCGATGGCGAGCGACGGGTCCTTGAGCCTGGACAGGAGCTTGTCGGAGATCGTCATGGATCAGGCGTCCTTCGCGCAGTCGCGCAGCGTCTCTTCCAGAATATCGAGCGCTTCGCCGAACACCTCGTTCTGGATGGTGATGGGAGCGAGGAAGCGGATGACGTTGCCATAGACGCCGCAGGTCAGCAGGATCAGCCCCCTGGCCAGAGCCTGCTCACGCACCCTGTTCGCAAAGTCGGGGTTGGGTGTCTTGCTCCCGGGTAAATTGAACTCCACGGCGTTCATGAAGCCGGGGCCGCGGATGTCGGCGATCTGCGGAACGGCGCCGACAAGTGACTGGAGGCGCTGCTTCAGCCTTGCCCCGAGCCGCTCGGCGCGGTCGCACAGTCCTTCTTCCTCGATGATGTCGAGCACGGCGTTGCCGGCCGCGATGCCGATCGGGCTGCCGCCATAGGTGCCACCGAGGCCGCCCGATCCGGGCGCATCCATCAGTTCGGCGCGGCCAGTGACGGCGGCGATCGGGAAGCCGCCGCCGAGCCCCTTGGCCATGGTGGTGAGATCGGCGACGACGCCATAGTGCTCCATGGCAAACAGCTTGCCGGTGCGCGCGAAGCCGGTTTGCACCTCGTCGGCGATGAGCAGGATGCTGTGCCTGTCGGCGATCTCGCGCAGCCTGGTCATGAAAGCCTTCGGCACCTCGTAGAAGCCCCCTTCGCCCTGCACCGGCTCAACGATGAAGGCAGCTACCCGATTGGGGTCGACATCAGCCTTGAACAGCTTGTCCAACACGCCGAGCGAATCCTCGACGCCGGTGCCATGCAGCTCGACCGGGAACGGCACGTGGAACACGTCGGGCATCATCGCCCCGAAGCCGGCCTTGTAGGGCTGCACCTTGCCCGTCAGCGTCATGCCCATGAAGGTGCGACCGTGGAAGGCGCCGGTGAAGGCAACGACCGCTGAACGGTTCGTGGCGGCGCGCGCGATCTTCACCGCGTTCTCCACCGCTTCGGCGCCGGTGGTAACGAAGACCGTCTTCTTCCTGAAGTCGCCCGGCACCACCTTGTTCAGGCGCTCGGCAAGCAGCACATAGTTCTCGTAGGGCACGACCTGATGGCAGGTGTGAGTGAACCGGTCGAGCTGATCCTTTACCGCCGCAATCACCTTGGGGTGGCGATGGCCGGTGTTCACCACGGCGATACCGGCCGCGAAGTCGATGTAGCGCCGGCCCTCGACATCCCAGATCTCAGCGTTCTCGGCCCTTTCGGCGTAGACTTGCGTGGTGACGCCCACGCCGCGCGAGATGGCGTCCGAACGGCGGACCGCGATGGCTGTATTCGACATGGTTTCCCTCTCCGGATGGACGAATGGATGCGAAAATGCGTGACGTAGCTCCGCCACAAACTATCTGCATTTTTTCAGTAGAGTTGCAAGCGGGTCAGCCGGCGTTATTCAGTGGAAGGTGTTATCAGCCGCGATATGGAATACAGGCCATTGAACGATCCCAGTTTCAAGATTGCCGAAGCAGCCCGCACAGTGGGCGTTTCTCCCTCAACCCTGCGGCTATGGGAGACGCAGGGCCTGATCGAACCAATCCGCACACCATCCGGTCAGAGACTCTACGATCAATCGCTGATCGACCGCCTCAAGGCGATCGTCTGGCTGCGGAATCAGGAGGGTCTGAATCCGGCGGCTATCCGTCAAAGGCTGTCGGAGCAGCCGCTTGGCGCCTGGGAAATCGCTGGAAAATCCGACAACACCAAAATCGCATCCGACATTCCATTCGGCTCGAAAATCCGCAGGCTCCGCCGAGATGCCGGCATGACACTAAACAAAGTTGCGCGAGCAACCGGCGTTTCAGTCTCCTTGCTCTCAACTTTTGAGCGAACATCGCAAGGTCTGTCGCTGACAGCGCTACACGCGGTAGCGAAACACCTGGGTACGACTATTGCATCCCTGAGCGGTCAACAGGACGAAGCGTCAGGAGAATCGCTGGTTCGTGACGGCCAGTGGAAGGCTTGGCCGCCGAGTTCGTCAGGCGTGACGGTCCATGTCCTAGCCGAGGGCCAGAACCGCATGGAATGCCATCGCTTCGTGTTAGCGCCCGGAGCATCGAGCGAAGGGGCTTATCAGCACGAAGGCGAGGAGTTCATTCATGTGCTCGCCGGGAGCGTCGAAGTTGTACTCGACGGCGACCGCTTTGTAGAACTTGGCGTAGGCGACTCGTTCTATTTCGAGAGCCGCCGACCCCACAGTTGGCGAAATAGCTTTCCTGGCGAAACGATCCTTATTTGGATCAACACCCCGCCAACCTTCTGAACGCGGTACGCAATCGCGTTCGGCCGGAAAGTTGCGACCGCTTCCTGGAGGCGATAGCGCTATTGGCTCACTGGGCCTGCCAAGTAAGGTCGAGTTGATTGGCCTCGACCTGATGAAGGGGAGATCAATCTTGCAATTGACTGCAAACTTTACGCTGTTGGGACCGTTGCACCGGTGCCTTATGGACTCCTTCACCAGCGGCACTTATTTTGATCCTGCGGCGGGGAGACCCGTCGTGAGGCTTAGAACCCTCTCAAGCGTGTCCTCGGCTGCCAGTTTAGCGGCCGGGTGGCGGTCGCGTATGTCCAAGGCTCAGGCCCAAAGGCGGCCGCGCCGTTGTGGACACGCGACGGGTTCTAACACCCGGCTTCGGGGTGCCTCTGGTTTCGATGGGAGAGGCAGCCGTGTACCGGATCGACTCGTTTGCGACCGTTGACGAAATTGTCGAGACCATTCTCAAAGAGAAGACGCAATTCGAGGCGGAGCTTAACCTTGGCATGAGCTTCGCGCTGGCAACCCGAGAAGGTGATAGCAAATCGATGCTGCGGCTCGCCCTTGCCCACTACGTCTGGAAGAATCACCAACTGGACGCAGACACGATGGCCGAGATGGTCGCCGTGATGAACTGGCAGGGCGTCAAGAAGTCCAAGGCGCAGTAATCGTGCAATTGATTGCAGACAGCTAGGCGGCCTTGTCCGTCCCGGTCAGGAACCTGCCATACATCGACTTCAGGAGATCGACGCCCTGCTGGATGCATATCTCGGGGTCCCGCTTCATCTGGGCCATGAGATACCCGTTGTGATGGGCTTCGTAGGCGCGAGCCAAGATCGCCCTTTGGTCCTGAGTAACCCCGATCGTGAACGTCTTGGCGATCTTGAGGGCCTGTTTCCATCGACCCTGGTTCATGTGCTCGATCACCTGGGCGGTCTTGGTCTTGGATGCCATTACCGGCTCCTCAGATCAGGCCGTGTCGGTGCAGGCGGTACAGACGAACGAACTCATCTGCACCAATCAACGTCCCCCAATTGTTTCGAATGATGCAGGACGCCTTCGACAGATCGCTAGGAAGCGCCAGGTATTCGGCCCAAGTCTCCGAGTCGCCGGCCTTCAGGGTCGATTCAACTTCTGCTTTGGTGAGGATGTTCATGCTGCACATCTGCTTGCCCTCCATGGCGTTCGGGAGTTGGATTTCCCTATGCCTTGACCGTAGCTTGAGCCTACGGCGGGTCAATATATTTTGCAATCAATTGCAAAATAATGGATGGGCGTGCAATTGATTGCACGTCATTCAGACTGATTCATCGGGTCGTACCATTGCATGCCGGACTCGTCGGGATCGGACATGGTGATCGTGCGCTCGCGGATCGCCCCACCGTGCTTCTCGATCAGAGTTTTCCTGGTGCTGATGCCGAGGCTGATGACCACCCGCACATCGATCTTCGCCAGGCGCTCAAGGATGCGCTTCATGCCGCCCTCGCGCCAGGCCAAGGGCTGGGCAGGATCGACGAACGCCGTCATCACGTTGGGGCTGCTGGTCGGCGCGATCACCACTTTCGATTTGTCCGGCCGCAGCTCAGGCCCCATCGGATGCGGCTTGGTCTGCGATTGCAGCCAGAGGCACTCGAACTCGCGGCACGACCGGGGGCGGTCTTCGTAGATCGTGCAGCCATTGCCGGGCTTACAGTGCCGACACCATTGGTTGACCGGCTTGCGGGGCGCCAGATCGCTGATCCCCAGCAGCTTGCAACACATCGTGCAGGTGCCGCAGGCGTTCACTACCGTGCTCCCCTGATCTCGTCCCGCAGCTCCTTTACCTTCGCGGCATCGGCATCCGAGAACATCGTGAGCCGGGTGCCGGTGGGCAGCCGAACGATTTCGGGCCGATAGCCGAACAGATGCGTCCGCTTGCTGATCTGCTGGGCTTCGTCCTCGGTCAGGGTGCAGGACTGCTGCGCTCGCACATATGCGGTCACGACCCCAGATCCTCCTGAGCCTCGCAACTGGTGACGTAGTGCTCCTTGCTGGCGTTCGGGGTGTCGTCCTGTTCCCACACCAGATCGGGGTCCCGGTAGGACCGCTCATGGGCCAGCATGATCGCGGCGGCGCGGTTCTCGGCCTCGACCAGCATCGTGCAGCTCTCGGTGGTGTTCCGTGTGACGATCACATCATAGGTCCTCCGCATTAGGCTTCCTCCACTCGGATGTTGAACGACGTGCCGTCATCCAGCTCGATGTGGATCAGATGCTCGGCGCCGAGATCGACGTTGCTCACCGTCTGAATGTTTGCGCTGGTGCCGTGCTCTTGGCCGATGATGTGCGGAGGGCGATCGTCGGGATGCGGGAAGGCTTCATCGCATTTCGCCATGTGCATCTCGATCAGCTCGCAGACCATCGCGGCGATCGTGTTGACCTTCGTCGTCATTCGCTCACTCCTCACGCTACGCTTTGCAATCAATTGCAGAAGCTACAGAATGCCGGAAAACCCCTTCGTCATGCGGTCGGAACGCTCGGCCGGCAGATCGACGATGACGTATTTCGACCAGACGCTCTTGGGGACGAGCCGGGCTTTCAGTTCGGTCTGGCCTTTCAGGCTGGCCGCGACGTACCGGTGATGACCGTCGACAAGCAGGTGGCTTCCGTCGATCCAGTGTAGGAGCAGCAGGGGCTCCTTGATCTCCTCGCCCATGAGGCGGTCGACGCGATGCTGCTCGATCCCGCGCTTCTGGACGAAATACTCGGCAATGGCGGGCTCGACCTCGATCGTGACGATCGGCCGGGCCTTGGTCTTCCAGCTCTTGGCAAGCGCCGTGACGTTGATGTGCGTGGTCTTGCCTGTCTTGTCGTCGACCAGGGAAAACACCACGTCGAGCGGGTCCATGTCCTGGTAGCGCATCAGCGTAGCCCCAGAGTGTCGAAGGCGCTCTCGGGATCGAGTCGCCACCTCTCGCGGGTCAGCTCATCGATGCGCGCGTCGAGCTTCGGGTCGTGGGGCGAGAACGCGCCGTTCTGCAGGTCCTCCAGCTCCTTGTCGATCTCAGCGATACGGGCCTGGACTGCCATGTCGAGCTTGAGCGTCTTCACGGCGTCTCCTCCTCCAGGCCGGCGAGAAATGCTGCGTAGGTCTTGAAACCCCGCATGTGCGCCGCCGCTTCGATCGCCTGGGATTGACTGAGGCCGGCGTAGGCTCTCTTGATCTCGGCGGCTTCGGCCTTGATCGCGATGATCTCGGGGTGGTCCTTCGTCGGATCGTGCCTAACCACCACGCTCCTCCTTCGGCACCAGCCACTCTCGCACCTTTGTGCCGGCGCAGTTGGGGATCGCCTCGACGTCACGCCGGGCCTTGTCGAGCAGGGTCCCCAGCTTGAGGGCGATCTCGGTCCCGGTGTCCTGGCCGCCGGCCTCCAGCGCGTTGGAAAGCTGGGCTGCCTGAACGGGCGTCATCGTGATCTCGACGGTGATCAAGGGGGTCGCCATCACACGAGTCCTTTGTCTTCGAGTAGCGATTGTTCGGCGGTGAGCACCCAGAGGCGGCCGCGCTTGTGTTCGACCTGACATTGGGACTTGGGCACCCAGACAGCGTTCTCGCGATCGCCGTCCGTGCTCACCAGCACCGCCTTGTCGGTCTGGTGGTGCATGTGGACTTCGATGTCTTCGAGGTTCGACTTCACGGCGTCTCCTCCCAGGTGGAGGAGCAGATCGCGACAGCGCGCCAGTAATCGATCCGCTCCTCGGCGGACCAACGGTCCTCCAGCGTGGCCGAGCTGATCAGGTCGAGGCTTCTCCAGTACGGATCGGCCACCTTGAACAGCAGCTGCACGGCATAGGCCCTGGCGTGGCGGCGATAATCGAAGGGCGTCGGCCGGCAGTCGTATCCCAGCGGATGCGGCCTGGTGAGCTGGGGCCGGCGGTCAAGCAACCAGGCGATCACCTCTGCGACCTTGCCCTCGGACGGCTGGCGCCATTCCAGGACGTCGTGATTGACCTGGTCCTGCACACGGAAAGCGTGGTTCAGGATCTGGGTCATGGTCGGATTGTCCCTGTACTTCTCAAGGACGATCTCGCGCTCCGGGTCTTTGAACAGGATGGGCTCACTCATGCTGGGCCGCCTTGATCGCCTGCCAGAGGATCTCTTCCTCTTCTTCGGTCAGGTCCCATTCGCCGGCCCCGATCAGGTCCTGAAGGGCTTTGGACAGCAGCACTTTCTGGATGACCTCGATCTCATGGAGCATGGGCTTGAACGGCTTCAGATCGTTCTCGGAGGCTGGATCACGCATCGTTCTTCGCCGCCATCTTGTCGAACAAGGACGAGACCTTCTCCTCGTCGACCAGACGCTTGATCACCGCGGCCTTGGGCAGGTCCCTGGCGAGCGGGCTGTCCCAGGCATCGCCATATGGCAGGTGGACGAGAAACGACTTCTTCGGGGAGTCGGCGTACATGTAGCGCGCCGCGCCATCGCCCATCGGAAGCGACAGGATCTTCCCCGTGTGCTGGCCGGCGTAGCCCGAGCGGAGCAACCAGTCCTTCAGCTGCGCCTGGTGCGCCTTTTCGCGGGCCTGCTCCTTCTTCCAGTCGTAGTTCTTGTAGTCGGGCTCCGCGAACAGCAGAACCATCGGCAATCCGCAAACTTTCATCGTCGTCTCCTCATGCGTAGCGTCGTCGAATTGTCGTGCAATCAATTGCAAACTCGGAGCCGAGTTCGATCCCCGACTCCATCAGGCCCCGACCGATCTGGCGGGCATTGTCTTCCGAGACGTCGCGGAACATCGGGTGCCGGGCGCCCGCGACGATCGTGCCGACGGTGAGCAACCCATTCTCTTGCCGGGCGCAGTAGTAGCGGTCGTCGCTCATCGGGCGTTCTCACTTGCCTTCGAGGCCGGAGACGATCGCGTTGACGCCCGCGGCGACCAGCTCGGCCGACAGGTTCAGGCCGGCGATCGACTTCAGGTACTGCTCGATTGCGATCCTTGTGGCGGTCTTCATGGCGTTGCCCTCCGTGGCCTTGCCCTGTTCCCTATGCCCCTAACTTAGCTTATACCGCACTTTTTGCAATTGATTGCAAAATCGTCATGCTGATTTTTTGGAGCCGGGCACAAGCCGGACAGAGACGCGACGCGATCAGGCTGCCTGTCGATCGATCGGAAATGTCCCGCACGCCGACTACCGGCGCGACCAGCAGGGTCAGTACCGGCGCGTCGACGAAAGCGCGGACTTGTACGGTGACTTGTTCGGTGCGGGGAAAGGGGTTCCTGGGACGCTCCCTATAGGCCGGGGGGGCGTTCTGGAATTTGGAAGCTACCATATGGGAGGTAGGGAGTGCCTTCGATAAAGCCTGGTGTAGCGGGCTTTTGGGGGCGCTTGAAGGCTTGGGATTACCCCCTGAATTTTGGGAGTTTATCCGGGTCCCCGCGAATGTCCCCGCCGGACATCGGGACAGTCTGTTTTGTCCCCCGGTTTCGGGGCGGCTATTCCCCAACAACCACCTGGAGGATCGCGTTGAACAGGGCGGATGACGCCACACCGAAGATGTTCTTGTTGCCCACCAGAGCTTTCCTGGCTTGCTGGGCCTCGACCTTGGAAGCGTATGCCAGCTTGATCGTGTTCTTCCCCTGGAGAAGGGTGAAGCCCCATTCCGCCGACGCTGTCTTACCGATCGGCCCTACAAAGCCCACCTTCGCGGCGAGGGCTTCCTCGTCGATCGGCCTGGTGTTCGCGATCATGACGGGCGCCTTCCAAAGGGGTTATACGACTGATTGTAAATATTATTCCGTGTTCAAGAATTGATCAAACTGTATATTCAAAGCGTTCGGCCGCAACGCTGGTCAGAACCCCAGATCAGCTACGATCTTCATGAGTGCTTTTCCCCGCTCCCGGTCAGAGATATTTGTCGCCGTCGTCTTTCCGGCCCCATATTTCATCAGGAGCTTGTCGAGGCGTTCCTTGTCAGCGGCAGACAGCCGAAGGGTGAGCACCCTCTCATTCTCGATCAGCTTCTCCCCGCGAAGCACTTTCGCGAGGTCCGACGATTTGTGCTTCTTCGCCTTGTCGACCAGCTCCTGCCAGTTCTCGGCCTGCGCGTAGGGGGCAATTTCCTTGAGCTTCGTCCAGCCTATCTCTCGGGCCTGGTCGGGCGTGATGGGGAGGTTGCAGAACGCCTTGCCGATGTCGATCAGGTAGTATGTCTTTCGCTGGCTGAGCCCCGACTCTTCCTGAAAGGTCACCACGTCATGGATGTTGTTCTTCTGCAGCTCCCAGAGCGCGACGCTCAGTTCCAGAAGGTTCTTGTTCACATCCCTCGCATAGGCGTACGCCTTGGCAAGCAGCTTGGTGCTGAGTTCCTGCTGCTTGGTTTGGGCCTTAGCTTCCTTGATCATGGTTCCCTTACTCCGCTCCCAGAAACGCCCCTTCACGTCCCTGTAGCTTGACGATCATGGATTATGCAACCAATTGCACATTCTCGCCTACAAAACATCCATCAGCGCCAGCTGCTCGCCATCTGAAAATGCAGGTGGTCTCCGCTTCTTGGCCACGACGTCCGTGAACGGATCGAACGTGCCGGCCCCTGACAGTTCGACTCCGTCCAGAAAGCCGTTGATGAACGATTCATATGGCATAACCGTGAGGCCACGCAACTTTGCATTTCGGGCCTTGACCGTGTCGGTCCTTGACGAAACCAAGAAATCGGTGTCGCGGCGTACGGTGGACTGAACGGTTAGTCCAGCCGCAGTACATGCCTGGGTTAACTCCTTACGGGTAATGATCTTTCCCCCGCTGGTGACTGCGGGGCCGGTAAACACGACATTGATATGCATGGCCGCCCTCCAGGCTGAAAAATTCCATGACTTATCGTAGCTTCCGGGCTGCGAGGCCAAAGGAAGGAAGCGGTAAGCCGTCGGGAATACGTGGGTTTGGTTAAGCGTCGGCCTGATGCGGATAAGGCAGCGCCCAGCGCAGCGCGGTGATTCGGCCGTAGCCGTGCTCGGCTTCGACTTCCCCCTCCACGGGTTCGTCGGTGAACACACATACCCCGGTCAGGGCGAATCGGTATCTGGCGAAGTCGGCCAGATTCTCTGTCATGGCGTGAAGGATGTCCTTCAGCGCCTTCTCCTCGCCCTCGGTAAGCGCGGTATTCTGGAAATCGATCCCGCCATCCGTGTCGATCCGCCCGAAATGCCTGGCCTTGCCGAAGGCGCCCCCGTTGTTGATCGTGATGGTTCCCGGATGCTTCGAGCCGTTTCCAGCCAACGAGAACAGGACGCCATCCCAGAAAATGGTCTTGTGCAAATGGATGCGGGGATAGGTGACGTATTTGCGCGCGTGCTGGAAGTGCCAGACCAGGCGCCCGTAGGCCCCTGCCGGGTAGGTCACGAGATCCGGCTTCGGTCCCTGCTTCACGAGGCCGAGCATCGACCGGAGGTACTTCTTCTGGACGGTGTTGAACGACTCGCGCTGCAGAAGGGCCAGCACCATGCCCCGGTCACCCCGTGGCAGGAGGGCAAGCCCCTCCCGCAACTTCTTCAGGTCGAGCGGGGTCATCAGATCAGGCCCCGCTTCTTGGCGAACGCCTTGGTCATGGTCAGTTGGATGGTCGGCGTAGACGTGCCTTCCTCGACGTTGATCGCGTAGGCGAGGATATTCGACTTGCCGAACGACTTCACCGTACCGTCGGGCATGAACACGTCGATGTAGACGTTCGACTCGTTCTTGAACTTGAAGGACAGGGTGATCTTGTCGCTGTCGGGGACCGCGGCCTCGTCCTGGAGCTTCTTGACGAGGTCGGCGGGCTTGGCGACGGGGAGCGGCTTGGCCGGCGGGACATAGTCCTTGCAGACCGTGATGGGAACAACCTGGAAGCCGGTGGTCACCTTGTAGACGTCATACTTGACGCCTTTGTTCTTGGTCAGCTTGCCGGCGATCATGTTCGCGACAGCCTGGGTCTCGTAGATCATCTTACCGGAAACATCGAGCATTTGGCCCTCCTTGGCGCTGCTGGTGTGGGGAAGAAGTTCCTTGATTTGACGGTAACTTGAGCCGGCTGCGATGCAATAGGAATTTGCAATCAATTGCAAAAAAGAACCCCGGAGAGATTACTCTCCGGGGTCTTTTGCGATCAGGCTGTTGAGGTGCTTTCAGGCCGCTTCGTCGCTCTTCACGTCGACGGTGATGTCGACGTCGGGGAACGCCTTTTCGAGGATGGCGAAGGCCGCCTCCATACCCATCGCCTTGAGCTTCTGTTCGAGCGTCTGCCCGCCCAGGAAGTCGATGCAGATGAACTCGAGCGCGACAGTGTCGACCGTCGTGCCGGACTGCTCCTTCGCCTTGTCGATAGCCGTCTCGATCGTGGCCTTCTGGTCGTCGTGGACCTTGAAGGTCTTCGTCGTGACCGTCTTGGATGCGCCGTCCTCGAGAGCTTTCGGGCTCTCCTTGGCCAGCGTCTTCTTGACGGTGTCGATCAGGGTGAGCGTGTTCGAGTTCTTGGCGATCTCGATCCACTGGTCCTGGTTCTCGGCCGTGATGACGAGCGCGATCTCCTTGAGCTTCGTCCAGCCGAGGCCCTGCACCTTCGACCAGGGCACCTGGGCCGCGGACAGGCCGTTGTAGATAGAGACCCAATACATGGCTTTGCGATAGGCGAGGCCGTGCTCCTTCTCGGTGAAGTCGCGGAACGACGCATAGGGCTCGAACCATCCGTTGGCCTGGATCAGCGACAGGACGCCGCCGAGGCGGAACATGGTCAGCTCGGTCTGCTCGGACAGCGCCATGATCATCGTCAGGGCGTCGTTCTTCTTCAGGTTCTCGATTTCGTGGACGAGGTCCGCCAGGACGTCGGGTTCCATCACTTCGCCGGACTTGGCGGTCGAGGTGGCGACGTCCTTGGATTTGGCGGGCGCCTTCTCCTTCTTCGGTTTCCCCTTGATCTTGGGATCGTCATTCTCCACGGCGGTCGCCGTCTGCTCCGTCTGCTCCGTCTGCGCGCTGTCGGTGGCCGTCGTAACAGCCGGCTCCGAGGTCGGCTTGTCTTGCGCGGCAGCGGCATCGCCCGCCGCCTCGGAGGCGTCCTCGAACTGGCTCTTCAACCAGACGCGCTTGTCGCCTGCGTCCCAATTTTTCCAGTCCTCCGGGACATCGATGTCGTTCTCCTCGACAAGGGCGTCGAGCTGCGGGGCGTCGAGCTGGTCGACATCGACCACGACATCCTCCTCGCCCTCGGCTGCTGCATCGGTCGGCGGGTCTACCTTCTCCTCGGTGATCGCGTCCTCGACGGCCGCCTTGGCAGCGCCCTTCAGGAGCGACAGTGATGCGGAACTCATGTGACAGACCCTCCTTGGCCCTTCGTGTGGAGTAGATCGGTCCAACGTAGCTTTTTTGCAATCAATTGCAAATTATTTTGAGCGCACCGACATGGCGCCAACAATCTTCTGCATGTCCAGGGTGATGCCCGGAAGGCGGCCGGCCTGGGCGAGCCCCATGCAAGCAAGCCCGTAGGCGTCGGCCACGTTGTTGGTGGCGGCTTCAAACACCCAGCGCTTGAACACCTGCAGCATCATCTGCTCCTTGTTGGCGGTGCCCTTGCCGCAGACGAACTTCTTCACCTCCGTTGCGCGCGGGTCGTACCACTTCAGCCCGCCCATCTTCATCGAGAAGCGGATCAGGGTTCCCAGCTCGACGAGCGGGATGATGCTGGAAGCGTTCTTCGTGTTCAGGGAGAAGCCCTCGACGACGAGACGGTCGGGCTTGTGGCCATGCACGATCTCCATGATCTGGTGCGTGACATTGATTGCACGGTCGAGGCCGTCGAGGCCGGGCTCGGGCTTCAGCTCCGCGACGAACAGGGTGGCGGGGATCTTCAGCCCGGTTTCCTCCAGCAGCACGATGCCGGTCGCGGCGGGCGACGGATCGATGCCCATCGACGTGAGCGGGACCCCGCCCTTGATCCTGACGGTCATCAGACGTCCTTCCACTCGTGCTGGGCCGGATATTCGCCGGAGAAGCAATGCTTCTTCATCGGGCACTTCATCGCCCGTTTGGTCAGGGCGTTCGAGCAGATGCCGCAGGGCGACGGGATCAAGCCCTTTCGGAAGTCGGTCACCACCTTGGCGCGGTTGACGATGCCGTCGGTCAGCGCGTCGTTGCGCTTGATCGCGAACTCCTTGAACGGGGAGTATTTCTCGAACATGCCCCATTTCTCCGGCTCGGCGTCCTGGCAGCCGTAGCCGCCCTTCGAGACGTAGAGGATGGTCGCTTCCTCCGTATCGACCTGGTTGGACCAGGGGTGGGCGCTTTCCGCGATCAGCCGAAGGTAGAGGTTGGTCCGCCACTGATGCTCCGCGAGCGGGGCTTTGAGGGCCTTGAATTCCTCCTTGTCCATGGTCTTGAGTTCGGTGACGCGGAGCTTCGGCTGGTTCAGCTTCACCAGCATGTCGATACCGCAGGAGGCCCCGCAGATGGCGCTCTCGAAGCGAACCTCCTTCGGCTCGGTCCACTTGCAGCCGCAATGCTTGCAGGCGGCCGGCCGCAGCGTGAAGTCGTGAACGGTCCCGCAGTTCGTGCATTTCCAGTGGCAGACGGCCCGGCCCATCTCCGCGAACCACAGGACGATGTTGCGCTCCTGGTCCCGGCCGATCTGAAAGGTCATGCGCTCGGAGGTCGTCAGCCACTGGTCCTTCGGCTTCTGGCCCGTCAGGTCATGCAGAGCATAGTATCGCGGGCAGATGCCCCCTTCCTTGGTCAGGTCGGAGGCGTGGATGCGGCTGATGGAGCGCGCGGGGTCGTAGCCGGACAGGTGCTTGTGAAGCAGGAACTTCACGCCCATCGGCGGGGCGGCCTTCTTGGCGGTCTTGAGGAAATTCACCGCCATCGGACCACCCGCACGTCGTTCAGGCGGCGTCGAGGAACCATGCGTTCAGGTCGTCCGGGATCGAGGGTCATCTTCATCCGACGCTGTCCTCCCAGACATGGCGGGGAACCGCGACCCATTCGCCGTCGACGACCGGGTTGCCGTCGGGAGTGACGAACGAGATCATCAGGGCCGGCGACTTGCCCTCCTGGCGGGCCTCGCGGGAAATCTTGGCCAGCCATTCGAGCTTCAGCCCCATCGACAGGGCGGTCGTGCTCTTGGCTTCCATCAGCACCGCGCCGAGGTCGATGTCGCCTTTGGCGCCTTCCATCGCGCCCGAGGCCGGACGCGCCTTGGCCTTCAACTGGCGAGCCAGGCGTTGCTCGGACGCCCGGCCCGATTTCCCGATTGCATGCTTGGCGCGACGTTCGAGGTACGGGTTGGTCAAGCCTCGCCCTCCTCGAGAACGGTGCCCTTGAGCATCGTGCTGATGATGTGCCGGCGGATCTGCGCCCCGAACTTCTCGTCGCCGTAGAGGCGCTCCCTGAATGGCGCGATCGTGTCGTAGTGCTGGCCGTAGATCAGCCAACCCTTGCCCTTGTCGCCCTTGTCGAACAGGCCGAAGGTCTTGAGATACTCGCTGACCGTGTTGAAGTCGTCGCACTGGCCGACCTGCAGGCCCTTGTGCGGCTGCGTGGCCATCTCGAAGCGGCCGGAGGCGGCCAGGATCGGCGTCTTCCATTTCTTGATGACGAAGCTGACCTCCTTCGCCACGGGCATGACGTCCGAAATGGTCTTGTCCATGACATTCGAGCCATGGACGCGCAGGCGGATCGCGGACTGGTATTTCGGCTTGTTGCCACCAGGCTCGGCCTCGGGGTTGCCGAACATCACGCCGATCTTGGTGGTGATCTGGTTGATGTAGAACAGGGACGGATAGCGGCCCTGCTTCTCCGCCTCGGAAAGGGCGTTGACGGTCTTGCGATAGAGCTTGCCCATGATGAGCGAGACACCGCCCACCACGGCGCCCTCGGCGCTCTTCTCCAGCTCCGCGGTGCCGACGAGCGCGGCGATGGAATCGAGCACGACCATGCCGACATCGTGCGCGTGCAGCATGCCCTCGATCAGGTCGACAGCCTCTTCGGCATAGGCCGGCTTGAGGACGACGAGCTGGTCGGTGTTCACGCCGAGCGCCTTCGCCCAGGCCGGATCGAATTCGTTCTCGACGTCGACGAACACGCAGATCAGCTCGGGCCAGAGCAGCTGGTGCATGGCGATCGCGCGCAGGGCGATATTGGTCTTGTTCGAGCTTTCAGGGCCGAAGATGGTCGTGGTCTTGCCGCGCGGGAAGCCGCCGCCCAGCGCAAGGTCGAGCGGAAACAGGCCGGTGGGGATGCGGGTCGAGTTGACCAGGCGGCCGCCGAACGAACCGATGGCGTCACCCTTGTCCTTCTGGAACGTCGCCAGCAGGTCGGCCACGCCGACGGTAGCCTTTGCGGGCGCCTTCTTCGAGATCTTCACCGCCAAGGTCACTCCTCCTGCTTGGACCAGGTGACAGTGTCCGTCTCGTCGGAATAGACCACGTCATAGGATGGCGGTTCCTGCCCATCCGGGACCGGATCGAAACCCGGAGACCAGGCTTCATAGTCGGTCTGGTTCATCTGGAAGCGGAACTCGGCGCGCAGGATCACGCACTCGCCCATCACCTTGCGGACGATGTCCGGCGCCTGGATCAGGACATCCTGCTCGATCGAGAACTTGCCATAGCGGCGTTCGGGCAACTGCATGCTGAAGTCCTTTGTGCAATTGATTGCAGGTCAGTTGCCGTTGACGATGTCGCTGACGCACTTGGAGAGGCGGCCATCGACCCACGTCTCCGCATAGTCAGCGATCTGGTCGATCTCGCCGTACTCGCAGGGGACGGAGAGCGAGATGGCGATCCTGGTCGACTTGAAGTCACCGAGGTTGTGCGTGTAGCTGGCCTCGAAGCCGACGCGGCACAGCTCGGGCGACGCGGAGATTTCAGGCGAGACCTCTTCCGGGATTTCGACGTTCTCCTGGCTGGTCTCCTCGGAGATCACCTTGCCCTGATCTTTGTGGGTGGTGGTTTTCGTGGCGGTCGCCGCCTTCTTGGAGAGTTTCAGCGCCATTGTAGCCTCCTTGCCTGGCTATACGTCTTGAATGTAACTGCCGACGGTCTGATACCAATGGTGACGGTTGGCGGCGTAGCCGGAGAACACCGGGCTATCGTCGTCGATGATGTCGAATACCGTCGGCGTCGGCTTGTCCGGATATTCCCGCCGGATGCGGCCGACGGGCTGCTCGACGTTGGAGCGCGGCATCGCCAGGATCGCGAGATCGAGCCAGTCGATGGACGTCCCTTCGCCCATCATCGTGTAGGTCGTCAGAAGGATCGGCTTGACCTTCTCCTTCTCGCGGGCCTTGCGCTCCTCGGCCGTGTTGGCGCCGATGTAGTAGCCGATGCGCCGGCCAGAGATCTTGAAGTTCTCCCGGCACGCGCGATGGATCGCCTTCAGATGCTCGTGGAGCGTCGAGAAGACGACGATCTTCCGATCCTTCCGGAAGGCGGTGTCGATCAGCTCCGCGATCAGCTGGTTGCGAACGGGGTCGGCGGCGATGATCTTCTCGAGATGGGCCGTCTTGCCGGGCTCGTGAGGCAGGCGAACCACCTTCTTGCCGCCGGTCTTCTTGTCGTCACGAATGACGCGCGGGCATTCCCAGGCAGACCGGAAGCGCATGACCTTGGGGACCATCAGCTGGGCTTCGGTCCTGGCGCGGATCGGCCCGATATGGGCGAAGATCAGCAACTCCTTGCCGTCCGCCCGGCTGGGCGTGGCGGAGAGCCCCAGGCGCAGCTTTGCCGGGAACATGCAGGCCACCTCTATGAACTGGTCGGCCGGCAGCCGGTGGCACTCGTCGAAGATCACCAGGCCGAAATCGTTGGCGATCCAGTCAGGGTATTTGCCGTCCCTCGACAGAGAATGGATCATCGCCACGCAGAACTTGGTGCCGATGACCTCGCATTTGTCACCCCGGATCTCGCCAATCTCATGCGGCTGCAGGCCGAGGAACGTCCCGGCGCCGTCGATCCATTGCCTGTAAATGTCGTCCTTGGTCGTGATGACGAGCGTCTTGCGCTGGACCTCGTAGGCGGCCTTGTAACCGAGGACGGTCTTGCCCCAGCCCGTATAGGCGCTGACGACGCCGGACTGGCCGGCCTTCAGGAACGCCGTCGTTCCCTCGAACAGCTCCACCTGATGCGGCCGCGGCGTCGGGCACTTCGGGAAGACGACCACCTGGCCATCGGAACGGTTGTCGTTGTAGCCGACCGGGCAGACGGCGCGCGGCAGCAGGATCAGGCCGGTCTTGGGGTCCTTGCGGAACAGGGAGACAACGTCACCAAACCGGGACGTGAACTGGTACTTCCGCTCGATCTGGGCCGAGTGCGGATAATGCGCCATCGCATCGGTGATCAGCGGCTTGTCGTGGCGTATCAGTTCGCCCAGCGTGGCCAACGGTATTCTCCCTGAACTGGTGCAGGCCGGTGCATGCGGCCACCGGCCTGCGATCCGCATCGGTCGGTGACGGCGTCCCGATGCGAATTTGCAATCAAGTGCAAATTATAGTTGATCGGCAATCTTCGAGCCGACGCCCTTCTCATAGCCGGGGCCGCCGTGCGCCTTGCCGACGCCGAGTTCGATCAGCTCCTGCGGCGTGTAGTATTTGATCTCCTCGCCATAGCTCAGCGGCAGGCAGTCCTCCTCCTTGAGGCCGAGTTCGGCGGCGATGCTGGCCAGCGACTCGTGCTTCTCCACGAAGTCGAACTGGTTGCCGACATTCGGCTCCTTCTCGCCGGTGCGGGCGATGTCGAACGTGCAGCCGGCAAGGCCGCCACGCTTTTCCGCGAGCTTCTGCAGGTGCTTGATCGTGCCCTTCTTCATCACGTAGAGGCGGCGCTGGTTCTTGATGACGTTGCCCTTGTTCGGGCCGCTCTGGACGACATGCTCCGAATGGTCGATGACGGTCAGGACGCCGACCAGAGAGGGGCGCGAATCCTTGTCGTTCCGGGCGCAGATCGGGCACGGCTGGGACTGGTCGACGTCCGAGGTGCAGACGAAATTCATCCAGTTGCCGTTGACGAACAGCGTGTGCTGGTAGAACCGCTGATCGGTCAGCATGCCGTTCTCATCGAGATTGCCATCGAGGAACGTGACCCTCTTTTCCTCGCCGTCCTTCAGCATGAAGCGCCAGGCGCGGCCGGCTTCGGCCTTGGCCATTTCCGCCTTGGCTTCCTCGGTAGCGAGCGCTTCCTGGGCGGCCGAACCCGACTTCAGGAATGACACGCCGGACTGGCTTTTCGGCGTCTGCTTGGTCGAATTCGAGGGGGAGGAAGCGGGCTTCGAGGTCGACAGCGACGTCGTCGACTTCTGGGCTGCCTTCGCAAAAGTAAGGGCCATATCGATCTCCTTGAGAGGCTATGTCTCACATCAGATTTACATGATGATTTTGCAATCAATTGCAAATTTGACTGAAATCCGGGGGATTGCAAGGGTATTCTTCGACCCCCGGAAGAACCTCGTGGAGAATGTCGAAGAGCGCGGCTGGCGAGCAGGCGCCGGGGTCTTTCAGCCCTTCGGGGACCATCAGGTGGACGAGCACATGGGTCTTGCCCAGCACCGCCGCGAACTTCTCGCGGCCGGCGTCACCGCCCTTGCCGCGGTCGAACAGCGTGTAGACCTCCAGCGCGTCCGCCATGCGCCTGATCTTCTCGGCGCTCGGGTTGACGAACAGCGGGCTCACCACGTTGTCGTAGACCTTGAGGACCGACGCGACGTCGAACGGCCCTTCGACGACGAGGATCGGCTTCGACCGGTCGACCCACGACTCCCCGTACCAGACGATCGGGTTGTTCCGCTTCGCCTGCAGGTACATGCGGTATCTCGGGTTGGCCCCTTCCTCGATCGCCCGGCCGTGAAGACCGACCAGGCGGCCCTCAAAGTCCCGGACGGGGAAGCAGACGCGCCGTTCGCCGTCCTTGGTGTCGGCCCGTATGTCGAGCTTGTCAGCGATCCCCGCCGGCACGTCGCGGTTCTTGAGATACTCCCTTGCGAAGGTCACCTCCCGCCACGGGGGGAAGCTGTCCAGCCACCATTCCGGGAACAGGTGCAGCTCCTCCTTGGCGCCGAACAGGACCTCCTCGATGTCCGGGAAGTCGAGGTCGAGCAGGTCGTCGTTCTCGGCTTCCTCGATCAGCGCGTTGATCTCCGACCATTTGACGGCGATCTCCGGCTGCTTGCCGTTCAGCATCTGCATTTCGAGAACGAGGTCGGACATGCGGCCGTGATAGCCGCAGGCGAAGCAGTTGCAGAAAGCGTCCCCGCCTTCGCGTTTCACCCCGAACACCTCGGGGCTGGACTTGCCGCCTTCGTGCCGCCATGGGCCGAGCGGACAATCGGAGACGATCCAGCCGGCCCGCTTCTGGGCTAACGGCACCTTCGCTCCCAGCATCTTCAGGAACTTGACAGTGCGCTCGATCTTCATTGCATCGCCGGGCCGGCGGCGAGAGCGTCCTTGTGAAGCTCCTGCATCTTGGCGGTGCAGAGTTCGTCGCAACGCTCATTCTCGACGATGCCGGAATGGCCCTTGACGTGTACGAAGCGAACATTGTGCAGCTGGTACAGCGCGAGCAGGATTTCCCACAGGTCGCGGTTGATCACGGCGTTGCCCTGATAGGTCTTCCAGCCGTTCTTGACCCAATTGCGCGCCCACTGCGTGCAGCCCTTGATGACGTACTCGCTGTCGGCATGGATGACGATCTCCGGGCCGATCTCGAGTGCTTCCAGCGCGCGGATGACGGCGATCAGCTCCATGCGGTTGTTCGTCGTATCGAATTCGCCGCTCGCATGCTCATGTGCCGAACCGTCGGGGAGCTTGATGACGTAAGCCCAGGCGCCGACCCCGTTCTTCTTCATGTCGCAGCCGCCATCGGTCCACACCATGATCTGTCCGGGCGACGCGGCCGACAGGGGCTGGAACGGAGCTGCGATGTCCCCGACCTCGACGGGGAGCGCGGCGAGGATCTTCTCGACCTTGAGGCGCAGCGCCTGCGCGGCCGCCTCGTCGTCCACGGCGACCGTGATCGGAAACTGGTAGGCCATGTCACTACCTCGCCGTGATCTTCATGGTCCGGGACGAGCGGCTTTCGGTGATGACCTCCTTGCGCTGCGGCTCGATCATGTAGGCGTCGAGGTCCTTCAGCGTGATCGTCGCGCATGCATAGAACAGCTCGTCACCCAGGATTTCGTGGACGCGCTTCATGTCGGTGACCTTGCGGCTGGTGCCACGGATGCCGGCCTCGATCTTGAATTCGACGCCGAGTTCCTCGATCGCCGCGTCGGGGTCGCCAAGCTGGTCGATGATCTCCTGAAGCTCCTTCTGCACCTTCGCGTAGGGCTTCAACTCCTCCTGCAGCTTCTTGATCCTGTCCTTGACCTTGAGCGCCGGCCCTTCCAGGCGGCCGACCTCGTCGATCTTGGCGGCGAATTCGGAGAGCATCGGGTCGGGCGCCGTGACCGGCGGCTGGACCTTCTTCTTGCTGATGACGATTGCCATTTCGGACTCCTTTGCCTTTCCCCGATCTTAGCTGGCGGCCTGCGGAGTGCAATAATTTTGCAATTGATTGCATAAAATTAGAGAAACTGAAGGTCTTCGACGTGGGGAGAGAGCACCTCCGAGAAGTCCATCCCGATGAAGTCCCAATTCGTCGTGAACTTCCCGACCTCGCCGTTGCGGCCCTTCAGGATATCGATGACGCGCTGCAGGAGGGTCTCCACGCTCTCGTCCTGGAACACCCCGAGCGCAACCGAGCTGACTTGCGCGATGGCATCGGAGTAGCCGATGTCTTCGAGGCCGGCCTTCTCGCCCTTTTTCTTGTCCTTCTTCGCCGCCGACCGGGCGAACTGCCACGAGACGGTGGTGGGGGCGAGCGGTGCCAGCTCCTGCTTGATCAGGTCCGCGTTTTCGGCCACGCGCTGGTATCGATCGCTCACCTTGGGGTGCTTGAGCAGATAGCCGCCGTCGATCCAGATGCTGCCGGGCTTCAGATACTGGGCCAGCATGAAAATGTCCTCGACGGTCGCCGTCAGGTTCCCGTCGACCACCCAGAACGGTGCGTGGTGCCCTTTGATCAGGGTCAGGCCGTCCTTGTACTTCTGGAGATTGGACGAGGTCAGCCCCGCGTGCTTGATCTGGCCCGCCGGCAGGTGCGTGAACATCGCGGCCAGGCGCTGCTGGATCGCCAGCGGGTTCATCTCCATCGAGACGAACAACGGCGTCTGGTTCTGGATTTCGGCCGGTGTCGGGTCCTTCAACTTCATGCCCTGGCGCCAACCGTGGAGCGCGCCATAAAGCAGTTGCCACGTCTTGCCGACCGCCGGGCGGCCGATGATCGAGATCATGTCGCCCTTTACGGCCCCACCCATAATGTCATCGAGCGTCGGCCAGCCGAACTGGATGCCGTACTGGTCGGGCGTCTTCCATTTCGCAACGTAGTCGGCAATCAGCGCATCGTGCGCCTCGCGGAAGTCGACGACCTGCTTGGCCTGCCGGCGGGACACCAGCTCCATGACCGCGGTCGACAGGGTGACCAGCGCCTTCTCCGGCTGCTTGTTGTTCGGAAGCAGGTTCTGCGTGGCGTCCTGCATCGCCTTCTTCAGCCGGTGTTCGGTGTCGCGCAGGACGAGCAGGTCGTAGTAGTAGGCCGCCGGCTCCTTGTGAGGCACCAAAGCCTCGTCGACGTGGGCGAGGATCGTGTCGGGCGACGGGAGCGCCTGGTATTTCTTCACGAACTCGCGGACGAACGCATAGACGGGGACCTCGCTGGCCTTGAACAGGCTTTCGATGTCCCCGAACTGCAGCAAGCCGGCGACCGAGCCTTCCGCCAGGACGGCGGAGATGAACATCTTGCCGAGCATTCAGATCTCCACATCGAGGAAGTGTTCGGAGATCATGGCGCCGAAGCCGAGGCCGTATTCCTTCCGCAGCGAATCCTTGTTCGAGGCGTAGAGGACGGTCTGCTGACCAGTCACCTGCCGATGCGAGAGGAAGTCGAGAAGGGCCGACGTCTGCCACGAGGCGATCGTCCCGCCCTCGGCCTGGGTGTAGAAAAAATTTGGGATCAGGATGCAGGTGATCTCGGGCATCTGCTTGGACGCCAGGAGGTCGAGAACGGTTCCCAGGGTCATGACGCGGGAGCGAATGAAATTGCGCACCAAAGCCCCCGCCATCGCCGCCATGCGGCGCTCCATTTTGCCCGCGCCGTTGGGGCCGCTGTAGACAATCCCCGAGACGCCGGTCGCCCCCGCAATGTGCTTGCGGAATGCCTTCAGGTAGTCGATCTCGCGCTTGGTGAAGTCGTCCGGCAGCGGCCGGTAGATCCAGTGCGGTTTGATGCCGGCATCGAGCGCGAAGTTGTCGATGTCAGCCACCAGCCGCTCGTGGTGCTCCTTGACCAGCACCCCGTCCTTGTAGGGGTCGGCATGCATCAATCACCCCCGAGGATCGAAAGCAGTTGGTCGAGGTCCTGCACCTCATCGACCGGGTCAGTATTGGCATTATGTGCAATTGATTGCAAATTTCGTGACGCGCCGACGCCTTTCCCGGCCTCCTGATTCAACGGCTTCGATGTTGAGGGGCTGCCGATCAGGTTCACCGCGACGCCGGCATGGGTCAGCAGGAATTCGAGCTTGGGCTTGGAGGGCGAGGTCTTTACCCCGGCCTGTTGCTCGACGGTCTTGGCGAATTTGATCCAGTCGAGCATCGCGGCCGTCATAGCTTGCTCTGCCGTACCGGGCGGGCATTTGTTCAGGAAATGCTTCAGCAGCCCGAGTTCCTTTTTCGTGGTCACCGTCGCCACCAGACCGTGGTGCTCGTGCAGCAGGTTCTTCCAGAGGAACGAGAGCCCGGACACGCTGTCGGGCTTGTGCAGCATCTTGTTCGCCTTGACGTGGGCCACGACGTCATGAACCGACTTCGGCTTCGAGGGGGCCGCCTCCGCGTTCATGCCCTGGCGTTTGGCTTTCGGAGGGAGTCTGATCATGCTTCCAACCTTTCCCGGACCTGAAGTTTTCCCCGGATAAACCCCAGCGTGCGAAGTCACGCTACTCACTACATTTCCCTCACTACCCTTTCCCTCACTAAGATACGTAGTATCTATAGATGGTGCATTTCCGAGATTTTGACTGGCGCAATTCTGCACCGCGCCTGGTGCGATTTTGCACTTCTGACCAACTTGCTCCGGCGCAGAAATACACTTCTGCCCATAGTCGGTCAGCGTCACGAACGATGCCTTCTTTCCCTTGACGAGCTTCGTCTGGACGTTGATGACGCCGATCTGCTTGAGCTGCGCGAGCCCGCGCTTGACCTGGGCTTCCGTCAGAGCGGCTTCCACCATCCAGCGTTCGCGGCTGAACGACACCCAGCGCCTTCCAGAAGCGTCCTTGATCTTGGACTTCGGCAGCCAATAGGTCAGCCGGAACAGGATCGCCCCGGCTGACTGGGACCCCGCCACGTTCATGCAGCGCGCGAACGGGTTGGGCATCACACACCCGCGGCCGGCGGCTCCTTGTCCTCGGCTTCACCCGACTTGGACGTTTCCTGAGCCTTCTCGAGCGCCTTCTTCAGGATCTGGGCCTGCATGCCGAAGACGCCGATCTGGGCTTCCATCTCCTGCTTGATCGCGTTCTTCTTGTTCACGGCGTCCATGATCTGGGCGACCAGGCCCTTGTAATACTGGTCGAGCCATTCCTGGATTTCGCTGACGGGAATGACGAGGTTCTCTTCGCCGGCCAGCGTGGCGACGTAATCGGCCAGCTTGGAGGCCAGCTTTCCCTTGTCGACCTCGTCGAGGAACATCTTCACTTCCTCGTCGGTGCCGAGCGGACGCCCATGCAAGAGAACGCCGATCACGGTCGAGGACCGGGTTTCGTTCGTGTTCTCCCAGACGACCTCGGGCCAGGCGGTGGCCGTCGTCAGCATCATGTCCTTGATCGACACAACCTTGTTGATGGGCATCGTGTCGAACAGGCCGCCGGCCATCGCAGACCGCAGCCGGGCGCCGAACCATGTCGTCCCGTCGTGCCCGAACGCCTTGCCGTCGAGGACAGCTTCCGGCTTGACGCCCAGGGCGAAGCCGCCGCGGCGGGCGATCACCAGATAGGACTGCTTGGACTCGGTGCCGCCCATCATCAACGGCGGCTGTTTCTCGGCGTTCATCGTCGTTTCCTCATCGCTTTCCATGCAATTGATTGCACGGTGATCGTGGCTGGCAGGCGAGCGGGATCAAGGTTTGGCGTTCATGGGCGACTTCTTGATCCAGGCGTATGTCTCGGCCGTCAGGGCGGCTTGCGAGTAGGTCAGCGGGCTCACGTCGGAGATCGGCTGGACGCTCTTCATGATCTCCTTCACGGCAACCTCGCTGAACTTGCCGTGGAAGCCGTCGAGCACCTTCGCGACGAAATCCATGGCGGGGGCATTCTCGAGACCGGCGAAGACCAGCGTCTTGTCGATGCGGCCCTCCCGGTACAGCTCCTTTGGGAGCTTGCTGGCCGCGTTCGTGGTCATCATGACCAGCACCCGGCTCCTGTGCTCGGCAAGCCACCACAGGAGTTGCGAGAGCATCGTGGACGTGGTGCCCGACGTATCGTTGTTCGAGGTGTTGAAGATCTTCTCGACCTCGTCGATCAGCGCGATGCACGGCTCCTCGTGATCGAGGCGGGCAAGGTTGTTCAGCAGATTTTGCTCGGATTCGCCGACGTATTTGTTCTTGGTTCCGGCAATGTCGACCCGGTAGAGCGGAACGCCCCATTGCTCGGCCACATACTTGGCCGCCGCCGTCTTCCCGGTGCCTGGCGGGCCGTCCATCAGCAGGCCGCGGGGGACGAGCCGGGGGTCTTTGCCGTGCAGGAAGAAGTCTCTCTCCTTGCCGATCCAGTCCGCCAGCTCCTTCGGCGGGTCGTAGAAGCCCTGCTTGATGTCGATCTGGGTCAGGCCGTTCATCCCCTGGAAGATCGACTTGCGGGTCTCCATGATGCCTTGCACGGTCAGGCTGTTGTCGCGCGCCGTTGTAAGGCGCACCAGCTCCGCCGCCTCCTTGATCGTGCATCCGCCGAGCCCCTGCAGCAGCGTGGCGGCCTGGGCCTCGTCGATGACGATCTGCTTCATGAAGTCGAGCAGCAGCGCCCGCGGAACCGGCACCTCGCCGGCATTGAACATCGGCTCCACCACCCGCTCGGGGTTCACCAGGATCAGCGTGCTCTCGGCGGCGACCATCTTCTCGTAGATCTTGACCAGCGGCAGTTGGGCGCCGGCGGGATGCACGAAATAGAAAAGGGAGTCCGGCTTTGGCTTCGGGCTGTTCGGGTCGAACACCATCGGCGCCTTCTTGGTCAGCGTCTTCAGGACGTCGACGAAGTTGACGAGATCGCGGGTATGAACGGCGATGAGCGGTATCTGCGCTTCGATGGCGAGCTTGAGCATGCGGGGGCCGGCCCTCCTTGGCCTGTCGTCCCCTGACTATGACCTAGAGGCGGGCAGTATCAAGCAGAATTTTGCAATCAATTGCAATATTTCACGCAATGGGCCGGGGGGTCTACCGGCCCGGCCCTGGAGTCGGACGAGCAGCTGGCGACACCCAGGATATAGAGCCATCCTAGCGCGATGATCGCGGGCCAACTTACCATATCGAGCATCTTCACTTCGCCCTCCATATCTTCAGGAACTCGATGGCTTCCTTCGGATTGTTGGCGGAGAAAATCAGCCACTTGCACAGTCCTTCTCCGGTCAATCCGATGAGGACAGCGACCGGGATCGTATATGTGTCCCGGTCGAGATCGAGGAACGCCAGGGCCGGCTTCGTGAAGACCCACGCGACGAACAAGGCTGCGAAGACCGAGATGAGGCTCCGCAACCAGGTCATGCGTGGAGACGTGGCGAGCTTCAGGATCGCCGCGCCCAGCACCGCCAGCCAGAAGGATATGTCGTGACCCCCGATCAACACGCGGCTTATCCTTCCCTTACGGGCTGCGCCCTGCTGCCGATCGATCCCAGCAACCGGCCCTTACGCCGCGCTCGAAGTGGGCATCGATCCTCTTGTTGCCGTCGGGCGTGGCCGCCTGGACATCGCCCAGGCTGTCTACGATGACGCCGCACGGCTTATTGACCGGCTGCGTCGTCGCACACCCCGCGAGCACGGTCCCACCTGCCGCCAGCGCCATGGCAGCGATCGACATCCGCCTGGCCGCCGGCCGCCATGCCCTCGGATTTCCTGTTCGCGTCTTCGACATCCTGGATGGCCTCCAGCCTGGCTCCCTCTCGGAGCGTGTGAACCGTCCAGCTGATGGCGAGGACGCTCGCGAGCAGCAGCAGGCCGTAGATGACGGCGCGCGGGCTCATCGCCGCTCACCGCTTTGGAACGCCTCGACGCCCTTCTTCTCGCCGTTCCGGCTGATCATGAAGATCGACAGCGCCAGCAGGGTGAGGAGCACGAGCCAGAGCCAGCCCGGAAGGCCGGCGGCAAACCCCTTCAGCGGGTCGATGTAGCCCCTGGCGTCATCGAACTGGTCGAAGATGCCGACGATCGCGGCGAAGAAGCTGGAGACGGCCGCCGTGGTCGCGGACAGGATCTTCGACAGCATGTTTGCCTTCACCTCCGGCACCTTCTCGGCCACGACGCTGACACTGGCCAGTACGCGCTCCTTGGCGATCTGGCGTGGCTGGGCGACCTTGAGCGCACGCATGAACTCGTCGTCGAGAGTGGGCGTGAGCGGCAGGCCGTTCTCGGCGCGGAAGGCCAGGATCGCCCCCCGCGTCATGGTCCCGATCACGCCGTCGACGCCTCCGACTTCGGTGTAGCCGAGCGCCTTCAGCATGACCTGCGCTTCCCTGATGACCACGGGGTTCGTGATCGCTCCGGGGACCCCCGCAGGCTTGGCGTTGTCGGGCCATACGGTCACAGCCCGCGCCAGGTAGGTTCTCACGTCGGACAGGCCGTTGGTGCCGCCATTGATGGCCTTGCGCACCCCCTCGGTATCGTTCCTGTCAGCCAGTTCGTTGCAGCCGCGCTTCTTCCACTCACGAACAGCAGCCAGAAAGGCGAGCTTCGGGTTCGACTGGAGCGCGCCGGGGTTGCCCTCGAAGCCCATGTTCCGATAGCCCTCGCGCCCCGTGGTCTGAAGCATGCCGCCGCCGCGAAAGTCCCAGCCGTCCGTGCTGGGGGCCGGCGCATTGCCCATGCGGCCGCCATAGACCTTGATCGCGAGCGCCTTGGCGTTGCGGACATAGGACTGGCATTCAGCGACCGATTTGAAGCGGCGGTTCGTCGCCGGCCCCTTGAAGACGTCGTAGATGCGCTGCGCGCTCGTATAGGTCAGGCTCTCCACGATCGACGTCAGGCCGCCCGTCTCGGTAGCGATGTTCGACAGGAACTGCCGGATGCGGCGGGGCGACGTGATGCCGGCAGCCTCCGCCTCATGCCAATTGCCGGCGACAGCGGCAACAAGCGCCGCCTTCGCTTTCGGGAGGAATTTCCTCAGATCGGCTTCGGTAATCACGGCGACCTCCACGCAGGCGCGTGTGCAATTGATTGCATTCGGCCTGTTCTAGTCGCGCCCCGTTCTTTTTTGCAATTGATTGCAATCTGCCCGGCCCAGTCTGGAGGCCGGCGCGATAAAGGCTTTCAGGAGGAAAATCCGCTCAGCCGCCGGGAGCGACCAGGCTGATCGCCGCGAACCTGTTGAACGCACCCGTGGCATCGTTCTCCAGGTTCACGCTGACGGTCGGCTCCACGCCCGTCCAGTTGAGATAGTCGCTGCCGACCTCCAGCGTGCCGTCCTCGACAATGTGCCGCTCTCCGACCACCAGATAGTTGCCCACGTTCTGGCTGTTGAGGGCGACGGCGATGACCCGGCCGCCTTCGCCCACGGCGATCGTGCCGAGGGACGGCTGACTGTCGGTCCCCTGGATTGCATCGAGCAGCTCAGGTTCGCCATCTACCCAGAACGTAGCGATGCCATGTCGGTATCTGTTTCCGGTGTAGGATACGGCGACCGTCGCCGTCGTGCCGGTCGGAACGGGCGCCATCCAGAAACTGATATGAGCATTGTGGACGCCCGCGTGCCAGCTGCTGTCGAACTCCGCGATCTTCGTGGCGCCGACGCCCGCGACCGTGACGGTGTTGGGGGACCCGGCGATGCCGTTGGCGCGGTTGTTCGCTACAACGACCAGCACATGGCGATCGACACCTTGCGCACCGATCGGTTGGCTTGCGTGGCTGTAGGCAGCCGAGTTGGTGCCGCTGGTCGCCACCCCGGTATAGAGAACCGGCAGGAAGTGCGCCCCGCCGCCCGTGGCAGGAAATCGGTTGGCAGGTGGGGCAAAGTCCTCCGTGTAGCGGCGCTTGCCGTCCGTGATCCGGAATTCGTCGATGTAGCCGTACCAGCTCGCATTGTCGCTGGCCGAGGAGCTGCGGCCGATCGTGAAGCTCGTCGTCAGTGCCGTGAGGTAGGACAGATTGACGGCCGCCTGCCTCTTGCCGTTGACGAACATTTCGCAGACCCCGTCTGCATCGCGGCAGAAGGCCAGGTGAAACCACTCATTGTACGGGATCGGCGCATCGGGACGGACAACCGGGCCATGCAACTGTAGCGAGTTGGACGCGCTGTCATTCCATTGGCCGAAGCCGTTGAAGATGCCTGTCCAATCGCGTGGGTTGCCCTTCTTCAGAAGCCACGCCTCAAGGGTAAGCTCCGTCTTGAATCCCAGACCAGGAAGGACGACGTTGAGGTAGTCGGCGTTTGAAGCTGCCCCGGCGGGATTGAATGCGATGTTGTTCCCGTCCCCGAACCTGCTCTCGGCCACCGTGTGCTGGGCGGTCCCGTTCACGGTGTGCGTGATGCTGCCGAAAGGCGCGAGGTTCTCGATGGCTCCGTTCCGCGAGGAAAGCAGATAGCGGACACAAGGCCACAAATCGTCCTCGGTGACGACGGGCGCAACCGGGGGATCGGGCGGCAACACCGCGGGCTTCTTGACCAGGCCGTGCATGCCGATCGGATAGAAGCTCACGATCCCCGTCTCGCGCGCGCTGCGGACCCCGCGATACCCCATCCGCACCTTGCGGGCCTCGTCGGGGATGCGCGTCTCCAGCTGCGAGCCTTCGCCTCCGAGCTTTTGCCTGTAGTAAGCCGAGCTGTCATATCGCCGCTCACCGACCTGAACGCCTCCGGCGTCGAGGAACTCCGCCCAGACCCGGCCGCCGTCGTTCGTGTCGCCCGAATGGAGCGTGCCGAACCAGTTCATCTCGAAGGCGCACAGGCCCGCGTCGATGTCGTCGGTCATCTCGGGCGGTAGATCAGCCTCGAAATAGGTGTCGGACATATCCGCGGTCTGCGAGAGGCCCGTGGTGCCGTAATCGAGCGCCACGGTCGTGATCGCCCCTCCGAGATTCGTCGCCCACTCGGCCGGCGCCGGAGGATAGGACGGCAGCGCCACATACCGAACGGGATCGCTCCGCTGATCGAGGGAAACTTCGAGATTTGTGCAATTGATTGCCGGGACCGTGCCGCTGTTGAAGGCGAGGAAGCCGATGTCGACCGCCCGCGTGCCCGCCGGCAGCGGGAGCCGCACCGACTGCGGGCTCCAGTTCTCCGCGGAGAAGTTACGGCTGTACCGCTGCGCCACGACCTTCCCCTCTGCATTCGTGGCCCTGACCAGGTAGCAGCCGTTTGCCGCGGGCGATCGCGGGTCCAACCCGAAATCAAGCTCGAAGACCGCATCGACCAGGCCGGCATCAACATCTTCGACCAGCAGCTCCGGGATCGATAGCTTCTGGACAGTATGGACCCGCGTCGTCGACTGGAGATGGAATGCGTAAGGGGTCCCAGGATAGTCCTGATAGCCGCCCGTCTGCATGAACTTGTTCCAGCGGCCAGGGATATTGCCGGAAAGCTGCAGCCACTCCGAGCCAGGCGCCACCGCAGCGCGAGGGTTCACGACGGGCAACGGGTACGGATAGGAATAGCTATCGCCAGGGGGGACTTCCGGGACGTAGGCCGGCCCTTCAACCGGCGGCCTGAAGAAATACTCGTGAGCCGGGATGCAGTAGTCGTCCGTCCATCGGGCGATACCCTTCGTAAGTCGGAACTCGTTGATGCGGCCAGGGTTCGATTGCCAGCCAAGGAGCAGTTCCGCTGCCGGCACGCTCGGCGGGTAAACCCCCACGGTTTTGTCGACGAGATAGCCGTTCATGTACATGCGGCTCACGCCTTTGCCGTCATAGGTGAAGGCGAAATGGATCAGGCTGTTGTAGCTGTTGTCCCCTGCGTTGCCGACACTCGTCCAGCCCGTGCCGTTCCAGAAATAGATACGCATGTTGCTGGCGCTGGCCCAGAGCACCCATTGGTTCTGGACGCCCAGGATGTCATAGCTGACGATGCCCTGCGAGGCGTAGTAGTTGAAGATGCTCTCGATCGTGAAGGGAGTGCCGTCACCAAGGTTGTTCTGGTCGTCGATATCGGGAACCACGATCTTGGCCCCGGAGAGCGGCCACAGGGATTGCACGGGGCCGTCGTAGAAGCTCTGGCTCTGGCTGGTCGACGCGGTGGGAGCCGGATTGCCGTAGACAGGCACGCCCCTGGGGCCGCGGTCAACAATGCCCGCCGACGTGTCCAGCAGCACGGATATCAGGTCGTAATACCGGTCCTGCACAGGGTCGACTTCCGGCATATCCCGAGGCTCGAATGGTGGATGCCCCGTCGGCGCCGTGAAGCCGGTATCCGACCCATAGCGGCAGACCCCGTTGGTGAACCGGACGTCATCGAGCCAGCACTCGGCGGCATTGTTCGTGTGCGATCCGCCCATCTTCAGCCGGGCGCCGGCCTTCCGTATCAGGCCGGGGTAGCTGGTCGACGCGGCCATGGCCCCGTTCACATACAGGCGGACGACGCCTTCATCGTCGCGATCGATGGCGAGGTGATGCCAGCTATTCAAGGACAGCGCCGACGCGGCCGCCAGGTTCAGGGTCGCGGCAGAGTTGGTCTGGTCTGCCGCCCAGAATGTGGGGATGCCATTCTGGAGGTGGAGCATCCAGCCGCGGTCATTCGCATCGGGATTGTAGCAGCTCAGCACGACGGCATAGTTGGCTGCGGGAACCCTGATCCATCCCTCGATGGTGAATTTCTTGCGCCCGATGCCATATCTCTGGACGTCGGGGCGGCAAGCCAACCCGAAATGACGAACGGCGCTGCTCGGCACGGTGCGCTGGTGAAACGAGGTCGTGCCGAACTTTGCCTGCGCGGCGGTGATGAACGGCCCGTAGCGGCGATCCATCGAAAATCCGCGCTTGCGCCGGGACAGGTCGAAATAGCCGATGTCCGACCGCACCAGGAATTCCACCCGGCTCCAATACGGATCGCCGGGAATGCCTTTTTCCGACGTCATCGAGATTGCGATCGGCACTTGCCTGGACGGCTGGCGGGCCGGCCTCGACCGATGGAGCACTTGCAGGAATGCCTGCGACAAGCACGCGGCCGGTTCCTGGTTGACCAGCAACTTGAGCGCGGTTTGCGTCACCCGAGCCGGGGGTCGCGCGTCGCCAAGCACCTTGACGGAACTCTGGGTCACGCGGGCCGGACCACCGCCGGCCGTCGCAAGAACCTTCACCGCATCCTGGGTGACGATTGCGTCCGTCATGCCGAGACCTTGATCTTCGTCTTGAGGCTGCCGATGGCGCCCGCGAGCCATGCGTCGCCGGTCGCCGGGTCCGCCTCGAAGATGGCGTGCGAGGCGGCATAGCTCGTGCCTAAAGCGCTGCCCGGCCCGAGGGCTTCATCGATCCCGCTTACGATGCCGTGCTGGATCGAGCGGGTGCCGCTATCCGACTTCCTGCCCACGACGGACGTGCCGATCGCCAGGATGTTCGCAGGTGCGACTGCCGGCGCTTCCAGGCCGAACGTGGCCTCGTCGCCTACCGTTTCGGAGCTGATATAGGTCGTGTCGCCGTCGCTGCCGACGTCGTTGATCGCGTCCCAGGCGTCCCCCGTGTTCGGGACCCAGGTGCCAAGCGCGTCATCGGCATTGGGGAAAATCGTCAGGACCTCGGCATCACCGACCCACGTATTGTTCGTCGTGCCTTCCGTGTCCCAGACAACCCAGTTGTCGACGAGGAAGCTGCCGTTCCTGTTCACGGTCGCGGCGTTCACCTGCATCAGGGACACGGCATCGATGATACCCTGGCCGCCGTTGCGGGTATCGACGCCCGTCACAAGGCCCCATGTCTCGCCGTTGACGCGGACCTCCATCTCGCCATCCGCATCTCCGATCTTCACGCGGACCTCGACATGATACCAGGTGTCGAGGAGAAGCGGCCGCGAGAAGCCGGCCACGGCGGCGGTGGAACGGTACAGCGCGAGGAAGCCCCCGGCGTCGATATGAAGGCCGGCATGCCAGGTGTTGCCTTCCAGAAATCGGCACAGGTAGCGGTAGTCGTTCGCATAGGGATAGGCGACGATCTTCAGGCGGAACCCACAGCCGACATATGCCCCGAGGGGAACCTGCGGAATCGATCTGACCAGGCCGTTGTGGTTCACCGCAGGCTGCAGGCACGCCAGGGATTTGCCCCGGCCGAATGGCGTGTCGGACGAAAGCCCCCACACGGCCGCGCCGGTCAGCACATAGGTGTTTCCAAGGTCGGCCTGAGCTGCGTACTGCTCAAAGCCATCCATATGACGAATGCTCATATGCGGCTCCCTGCAAAGGTGATGGAGATGTCCGCGAGGTTCTGCAGGCTCAACGGCGAGACGAGGGTCAGCCGGTCGCCGGGCGCGAAGCCCACGGGATCGTCGAAGGCGAATACGCCGTCGTTGGTGGCGAACGCGAACGTGACCGAACCGATCATGGTGCCGTTCTTCTGGATCGAGATGATCACCTCGCCATCGGCCGCGGTCTCGGCATAGGCGAAGCTGTCCTCGAGATCGGCGGCAAGCGTGTACTCCCTGGCGGTGATGTACCGGGCGATGACGCTTTCGGCATCGGGTGTGCCGGGGATGAACAGCGATATGTCGAATTCGGTCGCCACGTTGCCGAAACCGGCACCAGCGACCCATCTGCCCAGCGTGCCGTCGAAGACCAGGGAGTTGCCATCGACCGGCGCCGCGGCCAGGTCGACGTCACCAATCTCGCCCAGTGTTTCCGGGGCGCCCGCGCCCGGCAGCCATTTGCTTTCGGCCTCGCTCCAGACGATCGACTGCCCGTCCTCGAGATCGGTCAGGTCGACGTCACCGATATCCCCGAGCGTTTCAGCGGCGGCAGACCCCGGAACCCACTTCTGCCCGGCCTCGTCCCAGACCAGAGCTTCCCCGTCAGCCGGGGCCTGGGTGTCCAGATCCACGTCTTCGATGTCACCGAGCTGCTCGATGACGCCGCCTGCTTCGCCGGGCACCCACTTTGCTTCCATCTCGTTCCAGACGATGGTCTGGCCGTCGACGGGCGGCGCCGTTTCCATGTCGACGTCCTGCAAGGCTCCAAGCCCGAGGCTGACCGTGCCTTGCTGAATTCGAGAGCCTGCCGGGAAGTCGGGATCTTCCCAATAGGTCAGCAGCGTGCCGCATGTCCCGTCATGCGTGGCGTTCGAGCGGTTCGTGATGCCTACCCGGTCGGGTACGCCTTGCAGGGTGGTGGAAGGATCGACCGGATTGCCGAAAACCTGCCAGACCAGGCCATCGGAAGACACCCAAGCCCGGATGTGGTTGCCGTCGAAGCCGAGGCGCAGCCAGTTGTACTGGTTCGGCTCGGTCAGGAGGATCGTCTCTGCGCCGGCAGCACTCACCCATCCGAGACGCAACGAAAATTGCGTGTCGCTGTTGGAGTTGCCCAGCGCGAGAAAAACGAAAGCCCCGTTGAAAGCGCGCTGAACGACAATCCCGCCCGCGTGACCGGCCACCATGAAGGAGTCGGGGACAACGCGGGCGGTGACCATCCACGGCTCCAGGTCGTACTCGAGCTGTCGATAGACCACCGCGTGGCGCACGCCCGAGGTCTGAGGGCCGCCCTGGATCACGAGGCCGCGCCCCTTGACCGCTGTCAGGTCCGCAGACGGCGCGTTGTGCCGGCCGGGGAACATTTCGGCGGTCGGCGGCGCGAAGGGACCCAGCTCGTAGGTCGCCACCACATATTCGTTCTGATCGATGTTCGGCCCGCCGCCGCTGCCGGTGCCCGGCCCCCATTTCTGGGAAAGCGCATCGAACTTGAGCACGTTGCCGTCGACCGGCGGCGTCTCGAATTGGACGTCATCGAGGTCCGACAACGCCACCGCCTGCGCGGTCTCACCGATATCCACGGTCAGCACGTCATCGATCAGCGTGACGTTGATCCCGTTGCCGGTGAAATTGATTGCACTGACGTCGCCTCCAAGTGCATCGCCGTCGGCCTGGAATTCGAGGACGTTGGAGGCCGTGATGGTGACGAAGCCGTCATTGTCGGGGTCTTCGATGACGTTGAAGCCGTTCAGGTAGAGCTGCCGGATGCGCGAGGTCATCGCGGTGCCGCCGACCGTGAGCCCGATCGAATAATTCGTCTGGTTCACCGTGTCGTAGACATACTGGTATGTGCCCCCGACCTTCGTCAGTTTCAGAAATTTGTTCAGGTGCGTGTCGGACGGTGCCTCGACGTCGGGAAAATCCGCGAGGTTGAACGTCGCGCCGGACAGCAGCTCCGAAAGGGACATGAAGCGGAGGAAGCTCTCGGTCGGGTCGACGACCAGGAAGTGGTCTGCATAGCCGTCGAAGGTCTGCGGCCCGTCCACCATGCCCAGGAACGAATAGGTGATGGCTGCCGGGCTCGGCACCCATGCGGCGCCGTTCCAGGCGAGCACGTCATTCTGCTGGGCGCCGCCGGCCACGACGTCGTTCAGGTCGTTGAGCTGGGCGGCCGGGAATTCGAATTCCTTGAACATCGCCTTGCCGGCGGCGTTGTCCCACATGAAGAGATCGCCCTCGCTCGGGCTGTTCATCTCGACATCGGTCAGTTGTGCGAGCGCCGTCGCCCCACCGCCGCCGCCGGACGGAGGCGCGCTGTTCACCCACTGGCTGCCTGTCTCGTTCCAGACGAGGATCTGACCGTCCAGCAGCGTGTTGAGGTTGATGTCGGCCAGTTGCCCCAGCGGCGGGATCGCGGCGGGTGCCTGCGCCTCCCAGCGATTGTCCGAGGCGTTGAAGGTCAGCACGTCGCCGTCCTCGGGAGCTACGATCCCGACATTGGTCAGGTCGTCGAGCGTCGACGGCGTGCCGGCCGGGTCCTGGGTCCAACCCGCGCCGGAGTAAGTCCAGAACGTGCTCGTCGCCTCGTTGAAGAACTTCATCTTCTGGAGCGGCGAATAGAAGCGCCAACCGTTGAACCAGAGCGCGATCTTGTTCGCGTGGCCGCTCCATGCACCGCTCGCTCCGGTGCCGACGATGTAGGTGTCGCCGTCGGCCGGGGAGCCGGGCGGGTTGTTCTGCCGGTTCTTGGCCGACCGCGCCACCATGGCGTCGAACACCACGGCGGCTTCGTTGAAGACGACCTCCTTCTGAACATCGTTCGATGCCATCAGGCGGACACCGAGCTTTGGGGTCGCAACCATGCCCTATGCCTCCAGTTCCTGGGCAAATCCGCGGCCCACGATCTGGCCTAACTGATACAATCTCAGCCGGACTCTGTCCTCGACCTGCCCGAAGTCGGCGGCCTGGCTGGCTGCTGCGTAGGTCCACTCGCGGCCGGTGATCGATGCGGTGCGGACGACCGTATTCCCGTCCAGAACGTCGATTTCGTAACGCTCGAAAGGCTGGTCGATCTCCAGGGTCTGGCCGTTGATTAGGCCGCCGTTCTGACGCCTGCGCGGGCTCCAGCGAATGTAGATGTCGTCGTTGGACCGCCGCACCAGCTCATGGACGGCCGGCGTCCACGGCCGCAGGCTGTTTCCGGTGTTCACGAACGTGAAGCTGGCCGCGCTGTCGGGGTCGTCCCCGAAGGTCACGGCCCGGTACACCTGGGGTTTGTTCAGGCCGCTGTTGTCATGTGTGATCCGCTTGATGGCCGACTGCTTGAGGCGGACGAAGCGCTCCCCAGGGGCATGCTTGTCCATCTCATGCTCGGTGCCACGGAGCCCGCGCAGGAACTTCGAGATTTCCCATATGCCGTTGCCGAGGTCCCTGACCTGCGAGAACTGGACGATTTCGTTGCCGATCACGGCCATGTTGAGCGGTTGGGACAGCAGGTCATTGGGGTCTGCGGAGGCTAGGTCGATCTCCTTGTTCAGCATGTAGACCCGGATGGCGAGCTGGTCGTCCCAAAGGCCGGGCATGGCTCGCGGGAGCGCCGTCAGCGTGTAGCCGTGGGCGATGCCTACGCTGTTCTGGGCGACCGCGTACCATTTGGAGCCTGCCGCCTCGTTGGCCTCCTCGATGCCGAAGACCTGCACCGTGCCGCCCGACGAAATATCGATCAGCAACGCCCCGCCGGACCATGTATTCCGGTTGCCGGCGAGCACGGCGTAGTAGCCGACATTGTCCGTTTCCTGGTCGCTGAGCAGCGGCACATCGAGCAGGTACGGCACGGTGGGCGAACCCCGAGGCAGCACCGCTGGCTGGTTGTCGTCGATGTCCAGATCGCCTTCGGTGATCGCCGTCGTGTGCAGGAACTGGTTGTGATCGACGAAGACGTGCTCGAGGATGCCGTTGGCGCCGATGTCCACGCCGACGCACCGCCATGAGAGATACTGGTAGCCGGTCGTGTCGGTCAGGTCCGAAACCAGCACGGCGTCGCCCGGCTCGACGATCACATATTTGCGCGGCAAGAGCACCTTGTGGCTCTTCCGGGCCGTGAACTTCAGGGCGAGCATCTCCTCGACGCGGGTCTTCGCCATCGATCGGGTGAGCGCGACCGTGACGTCCAGATCATCGACACTGTCCGCCTCTGTCACCTGCCGGGTCGCATAGACCATGTTCGGGGAGTATGCGCGCGCGGGCTCCTGGAACTTCAGCTGCAGCCGCCGCGGCAGGTCCGCATCCTGGGCGCGGGTCGTCTCGATCGAGGGCGGTGGCTCGCTGCCGTCCGCGTAGGCGCCGAAATCCTCGCGCCGGATAATCGCGACCGGTCTCTGGTTGATCCATTGGAAGACGATCCGGTAGGCGCTTTCGGCCGCGTCGAAAGGGTAGACTGACTGGAGCATGTTGAGCACGCCGCGCCCGGATTGCGATTGCGTGACCGCGAAGCCAGGCACTTCGATGTCTGTCGGCATGTGGCCGAGGGCATCGAACTCCACATCATCAAGGCTACACTCTCGGCAAACGTCGCGCACGATCTCGTGGAGCTGCACCGCGCCGTCTGTCTTCTGCACCTCGACGGTGAAGGTCGGCACGCCGTTGCCGAAGTCCTCGAGCTGGAGATTATGGATGACGAAGTAGCAGACGCCCCGATAGGCGGGGACGTTGCCGACACCGAGATACTCCTCCATCTTCGCGTTCGGGGTCTGGGTCTCGCTGCCCAGATAGACGTTCATCGAGTCGAACCGGATCTTGTTCGTCGCGTATTCCTGGTCCTTGCCGAGACCGTCGAGCATCTGCCCGAGCAGCGCGTCGACGGCGGACTGGCTCGGCGCCGGGACGGGAGGCGTCAGGTTCGTGCCGGGGTGCGCCATGATGTAGGCGACCGCTTCGGCCTGCGTGCCGTAGGTGTATTCGTCGGGACGGTAATTGTTGAAGGCGAAGATGAACGCGCCGCAATAGGCTTCTTCCAGCCGCGTGACGCCTTCCTGGTTCACCAGCCGGTCGAGTTCGGCGTAATAGGCCGCGTCGAAGTCTTCGCTCGCCTGCATGACGATGTCGTCGTGCATCCAGAGGAGCTTCTGGTTCGCCCAGATGCGGTTGATCCGGTGGACCGGTCCCTGGCAGACGCCGACGGTGCAATCCACCGAGTAGGTGTAGGTGTAGATCTTCTGGCTATCGCCTTTCCCGCCGCCCTTTTTGCCCCCTCCAACTTCCTCGACATGCTCGGTTTCGATCAGCTTCGACGTCCAGAGCAACTGGCCCGGAACCTTCATGGCGCCCCAGAGGCGGATGATCGGGTTGCCCGGCGACACGGTCGCTATGTTGATGTCCGAGAGTCGCGGGCCGTACTGGTCCTTCGGCTTCGGCGCGAGCGCCGCCGACAGCATCGTACCCGCCACGCCGATGGCGAGCGAGAGCGCAATCTTACCCATAGGGCGACACCTCCAGAGGGGTGGTGCCGGGATACTCGTAGACGCGGACCAGGCGCTTCATCCAGAAGGCGTCCCAGCTGTGTTCGAGCACCTTTCCGGCCTTGCTGAACGAGTGGATCATCGTCTGCCGGCCGGCGTGCTCCCCGACGATCGCAAGATGCTGGGCCTCGTTCCGGTCGAAGCCCCAGAGGATGGCCACACGGCCGAGCGCCAGCTCCTTGCCGGGGATCGGCTCGAGCTGCTGGTCCGCATAGCGCAGGACGAGGTTCGAGCTGGGGCTCTCCGCGTAGAAATCCGGTGCAATTAATTGCAAACCCAGTTCCGCGCCGACACCGATGATGAGGCCGACGCAATCGACGCCTCTTTCCTTCGAGCGCCCCTGGTGCCGGTAACGCGCGTCGATCCAGGTCCGGGCCGTGTCCACGATGTGCTGCCGGTCGATCATCAACTGCCTCCGCTGTCCTGCTTCTTCTGGCCGCCCTTCGAGGTGATGTTCGCTGTCGCCAGCGCCTTCTCCTCGGTCGGCATGTCGGGGAAGCCCCGGTAGTTGTGGATGTTGTCGAAGTCGTTCTTGCAGGCCGTGCGTGTCTTGGCGCAGCCCTTCACCACCTCGTATTCGTCGCCCGGCATGATCTGCCCCGGCATCTGCTCAAGCAGCGCGAAGGCGCCGCCGCCCTCCTGCGAGTAGGCCCGCACCTCGACCTTCAGGCCCTTGTTCGTGCCCGTGATCCATTCGACGGTGCCGTACCGCCACCAGTCGTAGGGCTCGGCGCGCGAGGCGTCCGTGAAGTGGCTGCGGCTGAAAACGGCGGTGACCGCGCCCCGCAGACGCCGCGCGCGTATCGTTCGCCAGACGAGATGGTTGTCTGCGACCTCGACGCCCACGGCCTGCGGCCAGTTCGGCTCGGCCGGCCCGGACAGCCCGATGGCGTACCGGATGCTCGACGAGACGTTCGTGACCGTCAGCGGCTGCACGCCGGCCGGCGCCGAGAGCGGGACCTCGCCTTCCTTCGTCGGCGTCAGGTACGCCTGCGAGTTGACCAGCTGTCCCTGGCTCGTCAGGTCCTGCTGGTAGTAGCTTTCTCCGAACGGCATCATGCCTTCGACGGTCACGGCGCCCGAGGTCTGCTTCTTCATCGCCGTGGCGATCGCCTTCAGCGCCGGGTGGCTGTTCACGTTCACGACAGTCGCGCCGCTGCCGATGTTCGCCATCAGCAGCATGAGCTTGAACATGCCTGCGGCGCCTTGGGCGTTCACGTAGTTCTGGATCAGCCCGTTCGCGATCAGGCTGCCGAGCACGCCGGCCTGCGGGTTCGACGTGACCGACGCCTGGGCGCCCTGCGCCCGCACGCACTGATACCAGAAGCCGTTCTGGACCCTCGGCCTCACATAGGAGCCGATGCCGGCGTCCGCGCCGGCCTTGGCGATGTAACGCGAGTTCGCCTTCCACTCCTGGGCTTCGAGCCAGACCTTGCACCTGTCGTCCCCGAGAGCCGCGGAGCATTCCAGCGTGAAGAACTGCCCGAACGGCTGCTGCAGCTTCTGGAATGGAGACCGCACCTCGGCCTCGAACTGGCCGTTCCTGATCTTCACCTCGCCAAGGCGGCCGCCCCGGATCGGAACCGCCCCGATCTCCGGCTGCAACGGGTTGAGCCAGAACATGCGGACGAACGCATTGTCCCAGAGGCCGGCTTGCAGGTCCCAGTCCGTGATCTTGTCGCTGACCAGAGCGGTCGCGCTCGTATTGTCCACGGACAGGTTCGATTTCGAGGACACGGCCATGCCGCTGAAGGCATTGGACGGAACATATTCGATGCCGTCGATGGTGAACGGGACGTCGCCCGACGTGAAACCGAGCTTCAGGCCGTCCTTGCGTTCCAGATACCAGCCCAGCACGATGTGCGTGGACCGCTCCTTCAGCTGCTCGAAGAGTGCCGGCGAAATGCGCTTCATTCGTCGAAGACCTCCGACGGACGGATCTCGATCAGCTTGACGTCCGCCGCGCCGCCGACCCCGTATTCCTCCAGGGCCACCGGAAGGCGATCTGTGTCGAAGCTCACCGGGACATAGAAATGGTAGCCGGCCGTAATCACGACGTTTGGCTTGGGAGCCGGGTGCCGATAGACGCCGACGCCGTTGCGGTTGCTCTCCAGCTCGCCGTAGTTCGCGGGGCCGGTATACGTGATCTGGGAGCCGTCCCCGGCCACGGAGGCGACGACAAGATTCATCGCCTCGTTGCTGTTGTTCAGCGGGTTCAGCCAGTTGCGGGTGATGATCTTGTCGCCCGTTACCAGGCCGGTGAACGTGCCCGTCGCGCCGAGCATGCGCCACTGGTTCGCGCCATCCGCCGGCTCCAGGCGCATGTTCTGCAGGTTCACCTTCTGCCAGTTCGGGACGAAGGTGATCACGCCGGTCGCGTAGTCGATCTCCCAGCTTGCGGTCTGCAGGCCGCCGACCCCGATCATGACGGTGCCCGGCTGGGGCCGGTAGATCGGCCTGATCTGCTCCTTGTTGCCGCTGGGCGTCGGATACCGCTTGATCAGCTGGAACTTGAACTTCGAGTGATCGCCCACGCCGATTACCTGATCGAGATGGGATATATCCGGAGGGCGTCGGGCCTCCTCCTCGGTGGCCAGTGTCGAGGTGTGGTCGACATGATCGTGGTAGAGGAAAGCGTCCCGCCGGCCGTGCATCGAGCGGAAGAACGCTACCAGCCCCTGGAGCTGCTCCATGGTCCGCACGCCATAGGCGATGTCGTACTCCATGAGCGGCTGGTCCCAGCGCGACGACCGCTGGTCATGGCCGCTGTCCACCCGCACCACGTCCGTCTGGAAGCGGGTCGCACCGATGCTGTTGTAGGAAATGTCGAAAGGGAAAACCTCGTCGATGACCATGTCGATCCACTCGAAATTGGGTGTGAAGGGGATCATCACGTTGGCGTAGACCTGCGTGAACCGGTTGGCGCCGTCGGCCTCTTCCTCCCCGGTGTTCAGGGGGTATTTGCCCATGATGTGCGCGTAGAGCTGCGTGATGCGGCGGCGGTGGTTGTTCGAGACCCCCAGGAACTGCGCGGAGCTTTGCGTGGCGATGAGGGTCGGCCCGCTCATGCCCGTCACTTCCACGGAGATGCCGGTGATCCGGAGCGACATCAGGCGATCTCCACGCCGATATGGATGGCGTTCGCCTTGGCGCGGTTCCAGCCGCCGCCGTCCGGCGCCGTCTCGAAGACATGGTGCTTGTTCGTGTAGACCGTCGTCAGCGTCATCGGCGGGCTGGTGGCGGTGTCGCTCAGATAGCGGCACTTCAGCTTGATGTTGGAGGTGCCGGCCGCGTCCTTCCTGGCGCGCGCATGCACGCTGACGGCCAGCACATCGATGATGTTGGCCGGGAGGGCATCCAGGTCGAACATGTCCACCTGGCCGAGCGTGTTCGAGTAGATGTAGGAGAGGTCGCCGTCGGGCGGGATGTCATCGACCGCCGTGTAGTTGGACAGGCCGCCGCCATAGGCCACCATCTGGTTCGGGCCGGCGTCCTGCATCGGCGTCAGCGCGTGGATCACGACGTCGCCGCAGAAATCGTTGAACAGCGCGCCGGTCGTGTCGCAGATGTAGAGGTCGTCGAACCTCTTGTTCCAATCGTTCAGGCTGAACTCGCCGGATAGCTGCTGGAACTGGAACATGTTCACGGAGTTGGGGGCGTCGTTGTGCTTGCCCCCCGCCGCGGTCAGGACGGTTGCGCCATCGAGGCGAACGATGATGTGCGACCCCGGCTTGTACTTGACCTCCACATAGTGCCAGACCTTCGCGAACATGATGTTCGGGCCGCTGGCCGCGAGGAATTGCTGGTTGTCCCCGCGCAGGATCGTGATGCCGCCCTGGCCGTTGAGCCAAAGGCTGATCTGGCTGCGGATCGTGCCCATGCGATCGTCGTAGAGAATGTTTCCCAGGCACCCGAAATCGTTGCGGGGGGCGTTGATGGCGAAGCCGATAACGATCTCGTCGCGCGTCACGAAAGCGCGGCGGCAGCGCGTGCCCTGATAGACGGCCGCGCCGCTGGACATACGCATGCAAAGGCCGCGGCCGGTGCGCGTCGTGTTCTCGGCGGTGAGGCCGTTGACGTTGACGTAGCCGGATGCCGACACCACGTCGGTCGCATCCTGACCATGTGACCCATAGGTGTCGAAGCCATCCATCCAAAGAAGCGCCATCGCTTCCCTCCGTGCAATTGACTGCACATCAGCTGTTGCGGCCGGCGAGGCGACGCATCTGCACGGAGCTGTCGGCCATGACCTGGCCCTCGCTCCTGCGGAAGCTGTTCGCGTCCTCGGCGTAGACAGTGATGTTCTGGTTGAAGTTCTGGTTTCCGAAGCGGGTCCGGTCAGAGCGCGCTTGCTGACGTTGCTGGGCCTCCAGGCGAGAGGTCAGGCCCTCGATGACATTCATCGTCCGAGTGTTGTCGTTGGCGGTCAGCACCTTCTCGCCGCGCTTCAGGATCGCCGGATACTCGGCGCTCTTCAGGCCGTTGTGGTGCTTGACTGCGTTCGCCCAGGTGTTCGCCGGCATCATGCGCAGGCCCGAGGCCGGGATACCGCCGTCCACGTCGCCGCCCTTGTGGAACAGACCGCCGAGCATGCCGAAGATGCCCCCCATACCGCCCATTCCGGAGGAAGCCATCTGCTGGATCATCTGCATCAGGGCCTGCGAGAACTGGCCGGTGGCAGCGGGCGCCTGCATGAGCGGCCCCATGAGGCCGGTGAGCTGCTGGCCGAGGCCGCCCAACGCCGGAACAACGCCCTGGGCCTGCTGGGCGATCTGCTGGAACTGCGGAGCGATCCCCTGCAATGCCTGCCCGCCCTGGCCGAATACCTGGGTGAACTGCTGGCCGACGTTCTGAAGTGCCGGCGTGAATTGCTGCGGCATGGCCTGGGCGAGCGTCACGTTCGCCTGGGTCATCTGCTGCTTCCACTGCTCGGTCAGCTGCGTGACCTGCGGGATCGAGCTGGTGGACATCATGTCGACGCCCGGCTGGCCCGGCAGGTTCAGGCCAAACTCTCCCGGCCGCCAACGCTGCAGCTCCGGCGTCGTGCCGTGGTAGTGGATCGCCTTGCCGGCACCATACTTCGGTCCTTCGAGCGCGTTGATCCAGCCGAGGTTCGATTTCGAGCTGTAGTGGGGATTGGCATAGTTCAGATTGTCGCCCACGGACGACTGAGCCCCGGCCGCACGTTCCGCCAGCCAGCGGTCGACCAGGTCCGAGGACATCTGACCCTTCTTCGAGTTCAGGATGCTGTTGGGGAGCGCATCAACCGTCCAGCGACCCTTTTTGTCGGTCAGGATGGAATTGATGTCCGAGAACTGCGCTCGCGCGTTCACGACGTCCGTGATGCTGTCGCCCCATTTGCCGGACGCCTTGCGGTTCAGGATCGTGTCGATGATGCCCTTGCCCTGCATCTCCCCGGCGCCCGTGACCCACTCGGTCGACAGCGTCTTCTTCAGGTCGAGGATTTCCTTGGGCGTCAGGCTTATCTGCTTGGCGAAGCTGCCGGCGGCGGACTTCAGCGCGGGCTGGATCGCCTGCTCGGTCACCTTCTGGACCGAGCCGATGTCCAGAGGCAACGAACCGCGCAGGCCCAGGTTTGTGCTGGCACCCGTCAGGTCGAGGCCGCCCCGCAGCGAACCGAGATCGAGGCCCTTGGTGGCGCTGGTCACGACATCGATCGAGCCGCGCAGTTGCTTCGAGACGTCGTCGACGGCCTCGCTGATCGGGGCAAGGGCCTGGCGCGTCACCTGGCCGAGCGGAGCAGCGAAGTTCTGGTTCGCAGCGCCCAGGCCGGGAAGCACGCCGGTGCTACCCGGCGACATGCCAGGGACACCCAGAGGCGAACCGTTGATCAGGACCGTGGCGGCCGTAACATTCATCGTGGCGGTGGCCATCTGCTGCACGGCGCTTTGGACTGCTGCGGCCGCGTCGGTGGCCGTGCCCGCAGGCGCCACGGGCGAGCTGCCGCCGAAGATCTTCGAGAAGAAGTCCTTGATGCCGCCCGTGACATTGCCGGCGCCACCCTGGACGCCCTGCACCAGGTTCTTCAGGAACTGGTTGACGCCGATCTTGACCATGCTGTTGGCGATGCCGCGCAGGAAGTTCGTCCAGGAGCCCTGCGCGCCGGTCAGTGCGCCGGAGATGGCGTCGGACAGGCCGCTGGCCACATCCTTTGTCAGGTCCAGGAGATTGTCGGTCATCGAGCCGACGCTGTTGATCCAGCCTTGCAGGCCCGAACTCTGGGATTTTTCGATATCCTGCAGCTCGCGGTTCATCGCCGCGAGTTGATCCTTCTGCTGCTGGGTGAGCACGACACCCTGGCGCTGCAGGTCGTTGATCGTCTGCAGCGTCTTTACGTCGGCATCGCGGTAGTCGCCGGTGATGCGGGCCGCGTCCATCGCCTCCCGGATCGAGCGGAGCTGCGCGCCGAACGGATCACGGGCGTCCTGCGTAGTCGCGTTCAGCGTGTTCAGCATCTGCTGGTACTGCTGGGCCGTGATCGCCCCGGACGCCAGGGCCGCGTTGAGCGTCTGGACATTCTGCTCGTACTGGCGGGTCGCTTCGCCCACCGGATCGAGCGTGCTCTTCAACTGGTTGAAAGCCTCGGCCTGGTTCTTTGCCGCAAAGGCCGACTCCAGGGCTGCCTTCTGGTCGGCCGAGAGCGCGCCGTTCGACTTCTCGAAGTCCGCGATCTGGTGCTTGATCTGGAGGCGTTCCCTCTCCGACGCCGTAGTGGCGCGAGCGAGTTCAAGCTCCTGCTGTGCGGATCGCAGCGCCTCGTCATAGGCGGCCTGCTTCTTGGCTTCGTTGAGCGCGGCCACCTTCGAGCGAACCGCGGCAGCCTCGGCTTCGGTGAGCGCCAAGTTCTCCTTGTTGAACTCGTTGATGAGCTTCTTGACCTGAAGCTCCTCCCTGGCGGCTGCGGTAACGGCCTTCGCAGCTTCGATCTCCTCGTCGAGATCGCCCATCATGTCCTTGAAGGCTTCGAGCTTCCGAGCCTCCTGCAGCTCGCGGACGACGCCGGCCAAGCGCTTGCGCGTCTCTTCGTAGGAGCGGCCTGTCGCCTCGGCGGCGTCCCGAATCTGGCGCTCGAGTTCGAGACGCGCCTTGTCCTCGCCGGTCCACGCGCGGGCGTCTTCGATCTGGTCCTTCAGCCCGCGTTCCTGGGTGAACAGCGGATTGTCGCGCATCTGCATGTGCAGCGCGAGCATCTCGCGAGCGCCTTCGAGGTCCTCCCGCTTGATGCCGACGCCGGCAAGCTCCTCGTCGGTCGCCCGGCTGAGTTTCTCGTTGACGAAGGTCTCGAGCTGCTCGAACTGCTTGCGGATGGCGGCCATCGGCACGAGGGCGTCGATGAGCGACTCGTCCTCCTTGCCGAAGGAGACGGGGATGCGGCTGACCTCGTCGATCTGGCTCCGGACGGCGTCGAGGTCGAGCGAGGGCCGCAGCTGCACGTCCCCCAGGACGTCATCGACGTCCTCCCCGGACAGCCAGGACACGAAGCTGTCCCACCTGTCTGTGAGGTACTGGACGGTCGCGTCGAACGCTCCGGCGATCGTGTCGTAGAGAGCCGCCCCGATCTCGCTCCAGCTCATGGAGAAGAATGCGACGATCTCGTCCCAGTTCTTGTAGATGACCACACCGAGCGCGACGACGGCGGCCGTGACAGCCGCGACGATCGCCGCGACCAGGACGGCGGGAGCTGCCGCAATCGCGGCGGTGACGCCCGCAAGCGCCGCCGGAATGCCGACGATCAGCGCCGGGATCGCGATGATAGCTGCACGCAGCCCGGTAAAGGCCGCGGTGACGATGCCCACCGTGCGAGCGGCGGCCGCCATCAGGCCGAAATTGCGGACCATCGCCAGCAGGTTTCCCGAGGTGACAAGAATGACCGCACCGAGCCGGACCATCGCGGCGATCGCCTGCCTGCTGAACAGCAACGCGGCCGCGGTAGCCGCCTTGAACGCCGGGCCGATGCTCTTGATGAAACCGATCAGACCCGCGATCGCCTGACCGGTCGTGACGGTCATCAGCGCCGAGGTCCTGGCCATCATCACCGCACCGGCGACGGTCGAGATGAACGCCTTGCGCACGACCCCGAGCAGCGCGGGCAACCCAGCGAGGGCGCCGGTCAGGCCGGAGAACATCGATGCGCCGCCAAGCAGCTTGAAGGTCGTCGCAAGGAGACGAACGGCGGGGATCACCGCGAGCACGGCAGGGCCGAGCGTAAGCGCGAGCGCGACTGCCGTCTGGATCGGCTCCGGCATGGCCTTGAACGCCGTGATCGCCGCGTAGATGCCCGACGTGAGGCCGTCGACGAGCGGGCCGGTGAGCGGAGCAAGTGCTTCCCCGACCGCCGCGAAGGCGCTCGTCATGGCCTTCCCGAGGGCGATCATCCGGTTTTCCTGGGCGGCCGAGAACGCCGCGAACTCGCGGTCGAGCGCGCCGACCCAATCATCGCCGGAAAGCTGGTTCATGGTCGCGCGGACTTCCTCGACGCGCACGCCGATGGTGCCGAAGACACGCTTGATCTCGTCGGTGTTCAGGCCGAGCTGTTCGAGGAAAGTGACCGCCTGACCCGTCTTGGTCATCTTGGCGTAGACCTCCGCGAAGTTGATGAGGACCTCGGAGGGATCGTCCTTCATCATCTGGTCGAACTGCTCGCGCGTAAGACTGGCTTGCTCGAGGAAGGTCTTGAACGACTTCGCGCCTGTCGCGGAGCCGTCTCGAAGGTTGCGAAGCACCCGTCCGAACGTGGAGCCGGTCACCTCGAACTTCAGGTCGAGTTCGCGGGCGGCGGCCGACAGGGCGAGCACCTGCTTGGAGGACAGGCCGAATTCGGAGGTCGACTGAGCCACGGCGGCCGCCATGTTCAGGATCTCGCTCTCGGTGGCTTTCGAGTTGTTGCCGAGCTGGTTGAGGGCGTCACCGAATTGACGGACCCCGGCGGGGCCTTCTCCCGTCAGGGACAGGATGCGGCCGACCATCGTCGCGCCCTGCTGGCCGACGACGTCCGAGGTGACGCCGAGCTTGCCGAGCACCTCGGTCATCGCGACGATGTCGTCGACGCCCTTCACGCCCATCTGGCCGACCGTCTCGGAAAGACCTGCCAGCTCGCGGGTGCTGATGCCTTTCATCGTCTTGTCGAGGCTGTCGAACTTCCGTCGGAAGTCCTCAAGTTCCCGGCCCGCGAGGTTGGTCGTCTTGACCACGCCGACGATGCCCATCTCGTAGGCGTTCCAGGCTCCGACCGACTTGCGGATCAAGCCTGCGGACGTCGCCACACCGGCCAGCGCGGCAATCGCCTGCTTGGCCGAGGTGGTGATTTCGTCGAGGCTGCCGGCGACCTTCCTGTTGTCGTCCGAAAGACCCTTCGCGCCTTTGCCGGCCTTGCCGAAGGAGCCGCCCAGGTTCTCGATGAGGGCCGAGGCTTCGTCCCTCATTTTGATGATGAATTCGAGTTCCTGAGAATTCACGACAACGGTGCCTTCTTGCAATCAACTGCACAACTATCGGCGGCCTGGTGCTCTGCTCGGCCTCTTGCTGCTTCTGGCTTTCTCCTTCTCCGCTTCCACGCGATCGCACTGGTCGTTCGCGTCATCTAGGATGCGGAAAACCTCCAGGGCCTTGTTCGACTGATCGAGGAGTCCGCCGGGTCCGGGCAGGAAGCCCTTCTTGTAGAAACCGTAGAACTTGAGCAGCCAGCCCCAGTAGCGTGGGTTCTCCCGAATGTGCTGGCGGGGGCATGCGTAGGTCGTTTCCCCCATCAGCTGGACCGGATGGGCAGCGGGGTTGACCCAGTTGCCCGGTTGGTCCGGTTCGTGCGGCGGGTGATCCTTCCATCGCCTGGCGGTACACCCCCAAAGCGCTTGCTTGGTGCAGCCGACGCAATTGCGCTCGGGCATCAACCGTATGGCGGTGACGCCCCGTCTTAGTTTTTTTCCTCGTCCGTGGTGACGTCGGAAATTTCCTTGATCCTGCCGGCGAGTTCCTGGATCAGCCGCAGGCCGAGCTTCGAGATCGTCTCGTCGGATGCGACGTCGTACTCGCGGCCGTTGACCACGTCCTTCTGGGTCTTGAACGCGATCTGGCTGCCCTTGGCGTCGACAAAATTGCGGAAGCCGGCAAGGCCGTGGCGGACGGCATCGATGTTGGTCTGGTTCACGCGGGTCTTGATGCCGACCTCGGCGGACCCCTCCTTGCCCGTAAGGGACGAGGCGTTGTCGTAGATGTAGCCGTTGAGGAAGACGTCGAGCGGCTTGAGGAAGAAGACGGTCGCACCCTCTTCGATGACGAAGTCTTCCTTCACGCCCTTGGACGGATCGCCTGGATCGACCGGAACGGTGATCTTCTTCTTGCAAGGGTCGCGATCGGAAACGTGCTCGATCGTATCGGACACGGTCATTGCGATCAGAGCCACGGTCTGCCTCCTTCGGCTGTCTGGGTTTCGGCTGCCAAGTCGGCGGCGCCCAAAGCCTAAGAGAGGTCTGCTATTTCATGCAATTGATTGCAAAAGCGATGGCCTACGGGTTGATCCGGGCCGCTCTCGTCGCCATCATGGAGAGACACCCCAAAGGTTGATCATACCCAGGCAATCTTTTTCGGGTGTACAAAAATTATTGCCCTCTCGATTAAATGGGTGTACGAAAAACAATGGAGATCGAGTTCGATCCTGCCAAGGATGCGACGAATATCGCCAAGCACGGCATGTCGTTACAGGCTGCAGAAGCGTTCGATTGGGATACCGCATTTGAGCGCGAGGATGATCGCTTCGACTATGGCGAGGTTCGGTTTGTCGCTATGGGGCTAATCGACAACCGCCTGCATGTGCTAGTCTTCACTGAAGGCTCTCACGAAAACGCCGTTCGCGCCATCAGCCTGCGCCTGGCAGAAAAGCACGAAGCAAGGTTCTATCATGGCCAAGTTTGACCCGAAGATTCACGACGACAACCCTCCGATGGATGCCGCGTTCATGGCTGGCATGAAGCCGTCCCGGCGTGGACGGCCTAAAGTGGATGCGCCGAAGGTAGAGGTGAAGATCCGTTTGGATGCGGCAACGGTCGAGCACCTGCGGAGTAGTGGCCCCGGATGGCAAACGCGCGTGAATGCCTTGCTGGGCAAGCTCGTGGCAACCGGGCAGCTCTAGGGGCCGTCGAGGGCGATCCTTCCAGGCTCATGGACTTGGCCGGAAGGGGAGAGCGCCGCCGCTCTCCCCAAAGGCAAGTGATCGCGAATATTAAGCCAGGACGATGCAAAGCTCGTCGTTTCCGAGAACCCGGCTGAAGCGCAGCTGCGCATCGTAGGTCCTGATGCCGTTCCGGTCCTGGTAGGTCAGGCCGGTGTACTGGACGCTGGGCGCCAAGAACCACACCGTGTTGCCGCGATCCTTGCCGACCCGCATCTGGAACGTCATGCGCTCGGCGTCGCCCATCCTCCCCCAGAAGTCATGATCAGCGACCTTCTCTGCCTCGGGGTCGATGCCGCCTTCGGGCGCGCGCGAGACGATGCGGGTGCCGACATAGCCTTCACGCGAGCTGACGTCCGGGCGGATCTGGATATCGTTGCCCTGCGTGTAGTTGAAGGCGTTGACGATGATGTAGTCCTTGTCCATCCGCAGGCGAGCCAGTTCCACCTGGGACGGAAGCGACTTCTCGTAGTTGCAGATGGGCATCGGCACGTCCGTCGGGTCGATGAAGGTTCCCTGGAACTCCCACTCGATACGGGCATAGTCGCCGGCCTCGGCCGAAACCGAGAACGTGCCGAAGCAGCCCAGCATCTTGTGCTGGACGCCGTCCATGTTCAGCACCAGCGTCAGGCTCTCGAAATTGTCCGAGATCGGATCGAGCCGCAGGCCCGTGGGGAGCGCCCAGACGGTCCAGCGCTTGCCGGCCTGCAGATTGCCCGCCCAGGTCGGCGTGACTTCGAGGCCGTGCGTACCAAGCGGGATCGCGGTCCCGGACGTCGCCACGATGGAGGGGCCGGGCGAGCCTTCCCCTGCGGTGTCTGAAACGATGGCGACCTCTGCCGTGCCGGAAGGACCGCCGGTCACGACCTCGATCGAGTAGTTGATGACGTCGGTGTGCGCGGCCGCGACAGCGCTCACCAGCCACTGGACTTCCACCGTGTGGTTGCCGATCGGGTAGACGACCGTGCTGTCCGCGTCAGGAATGGCCGTGAGGGAGTAGCCGCACGCCCGGAACAGGCGGGCGATTAGCGGAGCATCCGCGACGTTGCCGCTGTTCTGGGCACCTGAACCTTTCAGCTCGGTGGTGAACGTCATCGACGCCAGGCGGCGCCCGACGATATTCGGGAGCGGCGAGAGGTCGTCGCGGGCGAAGTCGCGTTCGAGGAGGTTTACGTCGACGGCGTAGTCGGGTTCTTCGACATAGAGCGCGTCGTTGACGCCGACAGCCGCTTCCTGGCGATAGACGCCCTCGATCGCGGTCTGGAGCACAGCGCGGCGCGTAAGCAGAGGTGCTGCAACGGTCATAGCTTCTTACCTTTTGCTGGAGTTCGCCTGACCGCCGCTCACGCCTTGAGGGCCGCGATGACATCGTTCAGCTTCTCCGCGATGGCCTGGGAGGTGGCCGTCGACGGGTCAGCGATGGGCGTGAGCGCTTCGATTTCGGGCTTCGTGGAAGCCGGCTCCTCGCCGTTCACAGCCGTGATGATTTCGTTGAGCTTCTTCTCGAGCGTGCCGTCGAAGATCTTCGACGTGCCGGAGAACTGCTGTTTCCTGATGGGCGCGATAGCCATGGGGCACCTTTCCTTGGAGTGCGGAGGTGCAGGTCAGACCCGGACCCGCTTGCCTCCCCCGATCGAGCGGAAGACGCCGCCCTTGCCGTAGTCCTCGGGCTCGGGGGTCGCGGGTGCGGGCTCATCGGCAACAGGCGCCGTTTCCTCGGAGTCCGGCTCCGGGGTTACGGCCGGCTCTGTGGCCCTGGCCTTCAGCTTGAAGCTCTTGCGCACGACGCATCCTCGCCCTCGATACTTTTTGCAATCAATTGCAAAATAATATCAGGCGTCAACGCGAAGTCGGGCGCTTGGTATGCTCAGGGGTCCGGGTGCGGATCGCGCGGATCGAGATGCGAATGGCGGAACATCACCTCGATGAAGAGGGCGCCGAAGACGGTCTTGTCCCCGTAGGACGACAGGTCGATCGTGTTGCCCGTGCGCTTGGTGTCGACCGCGAGACCGCCCCAGGTACGATCGACGTCAACGACACGCTTGACCACGGTCAGCATGCGCTCGGCCTGGATCAGGGGCTTTTCCTCGTTCTTGTTCACCGTGATGCGGAATTCGACCCCGACCTGGAAATTGCATTCGATGAACGGGAAGGTGAACCGCTCCTTCTCGGGGCCGGGCACGATGCCGACGCTGTGCTTCTTGCGATGGTCTTCCAGCTCCAGCGGTCCCAGCTCGACGCTCGAGAACGCATAGGGCCAGTCGGCATCGGTCGGGACGTGCATGGGATCGGCCGGTGGCTGCACCGCCTCGTAGGCAGCCTTGATGCGGTTGATGATCCCCATGCGGACGCTTGGTGTGTCGGGCATGTCAGGCTCCCTTCGCCGTAGCGACGGCACGCACGATCGCGTCCATGCTCTTTTCGACGAAGTACGGCAGGCCGACATCGAGGGTCTTGCGCATGCCGAGCCGCGGCGGGATCGTGACGCTTGTTTTCAGGACGTAGAGGGGAACGATCTGGGTTCCTCGCCTCTGGAAGATGATCAGATTGCCGGCCTTGCTCCTGGCGACGAACGTGTTGTCCCACTCTCTGGCGGACTTTTTCCTGGGGGTTCCATCGCTGTTCAGGGCAGCCGGCAGCGGGACGGTCAGGTACTTGGCCTTCTTCGGCTTGATCGTTGCGCCGAACTCCTGGACGCCCGCGATCATCGAACCGCCGATCGTCCCCCGGATGGTGCTGAAGGTCTGGCCGTTGACGACGACGCTGTCCACGATGCTCTGGAGCATCTTGCCGGATCGCTTCGACAGCGTTTCCGAGCCGGTGCCGCCGGGCCACGCTCCCGAGTGCCGAAGCACCATGGCCTGGGCTATCTCATCAAGGAACGCTCGCAGTTCCTGACTGAGGACCTTGGCGGAACCGTCCCAACTCGCCTTCAGGTGATGATGAAAAGAGCGCAGGCCCTTCTCGGCGTCCCTGAAGCGTTTGTTCCGGAATTCGAACTCAAGGGTAAGGTCCGAGCCCATGACGACCCCGTCACAGGGGAAGCAGCGCCATCGGGGCGTACCGGACGTGCTTGCTCATGAGCGCTTCGTACTGGGCCGACAGCATCCTGACGTCGAGCTTGACCTCGGCCTCTGTGAGCGCCGGGTTGCTGGACAGGTGGATGAGCGCCAGGATACGGGCGGACTCTTTTAGCCATTTCGGCACCTGACCGAGATCGTAGGACGTGTCGTCGTCCTCGAAACCGTAGATGTAGGCGATCTCCACGGTCTGCTGGTGGTAGGCAGTCTTCAGGTCGCGGACGATCCCCTTGTCCTTGTCGGGAAGCACGATCGACGTCAGGTCGGTCTGCTCGGCCTCGCTGAAGAGGAGGGAATTCGCCGTGGCGGTGACCGAGATGATCGACTGCACCAGGCCGCGCCGGAGGCGGAACTCCGTCTTGTTGACGCCCGGCGCCTGGACGGTCGGCTCGCCCACATAGAAGGTATCGCTCTGCGTGCCTCGCGCGAAAGAGGTGTCCAGACGTGCGGCGATCTGAGGCTCGACAGCGTGCAACGCCTGCGTGATGGCGTCGTTTATGTCGGTCATGTCGTCGAAACCGAGCTGGTCCCGGATCTCTTTCACGGAGGCGAGCAGCATCGATCAGACCTCCACGGCTTCTTCGGTCGTCTCGTCCTGCTGGCTGCCGGCTTCTTCCGGCCGCTCGGGCTCCTTGTCCTGCTCCTCGGGCTTCTGGGCGCCGACGGTGTTGAGTTTCTTGAGCTGCGCCTCCTTGCGCTCCTGGCGGGCGGTCGCACCGCGAACAATGCGGACGCCGGCCCCCTTGGTCTTCGAGCCATCCTTGGCCGGATCGATCGACTCCGAGCCGCCTTCGGCCGTGTCGAGTGTGCCGGCGGTGGAGGCGCGCATCGCGGCGTCACGCTCGGCCGCCGTAATGTCGTAGCCAAGGACGCGCGAGATCGCGAGGTGGTGCGGCTTGCCGCTGGAGGTGAAGTCGTCTTCGCTGTCGACGTCCAGCTGGCCGATCGCGTCGTGGATCGCCGCATGCAGTTCGCCACGTCCGCGCGGCTTGTCGCTGATGGCCTCGAAGTCTGCCTTCGAGAGACCAGCCACCTTGAAGCGGCTGTCCTCCATCAGTTCGAGGGCGACTTCCGAAGGGACGTCCGTGCGTGGCTCGTTCTGACGGAAGAGGAAACCCCTCGTCGTCAGGCTCCGAGGTCGCAGAAGTTCAACTGTCGGCATGCTGCTCTCCTTAGCGTTTCTGCCTTCCAAGCAATGAGAGGCAGCCTAGTAGGGGCCGCCTCTTTGTGCATTTGATTGCAAGACTACGATCAATCTTCAGCGATGTTCTCGTAAGCCACGATCGCGTCGGCCTCTTCGATCTGGAAGTCCACGCGGCACGTCAGGACGATGATGTAGACGCGGGCGGTGATGTCCTTGTCGAACTCCATGCTCACTTGGCGCTGGACGCCGAAGATCAGGTTCAGCGGGTCGGTGTAGATGCCGTCCTCCTCCGGCATCATCGCCACGTCGGTCACGCCCGAACCGTAGGCGTAGAGGGGACTGTTGCCTTGCACCATGTTGTCGCCCAGGCCGGTGCCGCGGTCGGCCAGCGTGTCGCGGTACTCCGTGGCGTTGTTGACCGAGATGAAGTGCGTCAAGGCGGCCTTGTTGCGCTGGTACTGGGACGGCAGCGCCTTCAACCCCTTTTTGAACACCGACTTCTCGATGGTCACGTTGCCGGCGTCGACGGCATGACCGTCGGTACGGGCGCGCTTCAGCCAGCCGTCGAGCTGGGAGAGGTATGCCTGGTCGTCCGGATCGGTCGCGTTGACATAGGCGGTGTCGGCCAAGAGGGCGAGTTCCTCGAGGTCGAGCGCCGCACGCTCGGCGATCAGGTCGATGATCGTCTGGCGCAAGCCGCCAGGACCAGTGTTCGACCCTTCGTTGTTGGCCGACACCGCGCGTTCGATGTTGTCCTCGAGGACGTCGTAAGGCAGGCGCACCTCTGCGATCTGTTCCTTCGTGTCCAGCTCGATCTGCTCGGTGGTCGGCTTGGAGCGTTGGGCGAGCGTGAGCGCCACTCCCGACGTGGCCTTGCGGAGGATGCGCTTGCCGAAGCCGATCTTGTTGATCTTGCGCTTCGGGGACAGCATTTCGACCACGCGGCACAGGCGGATCAGGGTCGGCTGCTTGATGAGCTTGCGGATGAACGAGGCGCCCTGCTCGGGGAGCAGCTCGCCGCCATTGGCCTGCAGGTCCGCGATGGCCAGGTCGGCTTTGCGGAGAAGGCTGGAATTCGACGACATGGGTATTTCCTTTCAAAAGGGGTTGCTTGCCTTCCGCAGTTACGCGGCGCTGCGACGGGAGAGGCCCGTATCGAGGAGCGGGATGTCCACGTTCTCGACCTCGCCCTTGCGGGCGGCGGCGCGATCGGCGGGTGACTCCGCGAACACGGTGCCGTTCAGCGCCGCGTCGGTCTTGCGTGCCATGGTGGCCACCTGATCGACTCGGGTGTTCAGGTAACCGACCTGCTTCTGAAGGGCGTTTTCCAGGCCGGAGACCTGTTCCGAGACGCTCTTCTGAAGATTTGCGATGGCTTGCAAAATCGCGTCGTTTTCCGACTTCGTGAGATCGGCCGCCGTCGGCTTTTCCGGGTTCGGCTGCTGCGCGCCGGCACCCGACTGATGCTCGGGAAGCGTCTGCTGCTCGCCGCCGATCTGGTCGTCACCTTCGTTCTTCCTGACGCCGCCGAAGCGGGCCAGGCCGCTGTTGCCGTCCGGGATGGAACTGCCGGTCGTGCCGCCGTTCAGCTTCATCTTCTTGTCGTCGGCGCTGGCATGCGCCACGGCGCGCTGCGTATCCGCGGGCGGAGCGGCGAAGCCGTCCGCATCGCCCGGTTCGTGGCCGGTCGGCTGGGGAAGGTTCTTGAGTTCGGCCTTCCTGGCCTCCTCGGTCTCCTTCTCCTTGTCCTTATCCTTGGCGGCCATCGGGGGCTTGCCGTCGCCCTTCTGGGCATCGACGGGGGCCTCATCCGGATTGCCGGTCGTGCTCTCGCCGCCGGTGGCGTTCACGGCGGTATTGGCCGCGTCGTCGGCCGTGGCGCGCGGCGACGTGCCGGTGCCCTTGCCGGCCTCGAAGCCGGCGCCGGTGCCGTTCTTGCCCGCGTCGGCCTTGGTCAGGGCGACTTCCATTTTGAAAGCCTGGACCGGCAAGGACGAGGCCATCGCCGTGACGTAGCTTTTGAAGTCGTCGGCCGCCTTGGAAATGGACTGGGCCGCCTCGGTGGGGCTGTTGGCGTCGTAGAGGATATTGGTGACCGTGGTCGCGAAAGCCTCATGAGCGGCGCAGAGCGTGGGGTAGAAGCCGTTGGTCTTCAGGACGGTGAGGAAGTCCTTGCTCTCGTAGTCGTAGTCCGAGAACGCCTTCTTCATGTTCGAGATGACGAACGCGATGTTGTCGTTCGCCTTGATGATGACGGTGTCCTCGGCGGCCTCGGCATTGGCCTTGGCGACGACGATCACGCCATCCTTTTCGACGGGCGTGTATTCGGCGGGGTTGAGGCCGGCCTCCTTGAAGGTGCGGGCGAGCGCGTCGGCGTCGGTGCCCGGCTGCATGATCGCCGCCACGATTTCGGGCTTAGCTTCGGCCTTCTTGAAAAGAGTGCGGCCAATCTTGTGCAAGTCGAGCATGGGCTCATCCCCTTTGGTAATTCGGAACGGGATGCGGTTTGCGCCCCGCTTCACCAGCGATACGAAGTTCACGTCGGTGCCCTGCAGCTCGGTGGCTTTCATCTCAAACCTGGGCACTGAGGACTCCCTCCACGAACGAGAACCGATGGGCGTGGCCGAAGGCGTCCTCCGTCACGGTTCCGCGCAGAATTCGATGCATGTGACCGTCGACGACGTCGGTGTGGCCGCCCAGGAAATTGCCGTCCCGGTCGAACTTGACGAAGAAGCGGTGGCGGTGCCCCTCGACCTCAAGGGTCTCTCCCTGGAGCAGGTCGGGCATGTCGATCTCGAGGACCGTTTCCACGCGCACGCCGAAGCCATCCAGGGAGAAACCGTTCAGCTCTCCGGACTTCACCAGGCTCCAGATCTCCGGATCGGGGACCTTGACGCCCAGCACCCAGCTTCCAGGGATGAAAGTCAGGTCGCCTTCCCGAGCAATGAAGCTCTCGACGACGTAGCAGCCACTTTCCTGCTGAGAGTGCTGGACGTCGATCTTGGTGACCAACCCCTTGCGCATGAACCCGTGAGCCATCTCCTGGATGGTCTCCACCGTCATGAAGTCCCCCTGGCTGTCAGGGAAACCCGGCGCATACACCTCACCGTAGACGAGCTGCTGTTCGTCATCTTGCTTCTTGATCTGGACAGACGCGGCGACCGATCCGCCGTGTGCAATTGATTGCACCGGAGGCACGGATGTCCCCTGCGTCCAATCAGCTGCGAACGTCGAACCGAACAACTCTGGTCTCCCCATCTCGTGCGCGAGTAGCGAGGCGGGAGAATATGCAGGGCTTAGATCATTGCAATTGATTGCAAAAAATGCGGCTTAGCCCGTGATCCGACGTCACGTCAGCAAACCGGCGTCCACGAGGATCTGCCGCACGGTGTCCAGATCGTCGTTCGACCACGCCGAGAGCGCGGCTTCTCGCCGGTTTTGACTCTTCAGCTTGTCGACCAGTTCGAGCCAGGCATACGGCTTCTCGGTCCATGCCAGCGTGGGCTCGGGCGTCGTCGGCTTGGTCTTGCTCGGGAGCGTCGCTGCCTCCGCGATGGCGATGGAGCCGATCGGAAACTCTTCGATGACCGACCCCTGCAACGCGAGCATCCCACGGCAACCGGGATGATAGGGCGGGCTGCCGTACCCGGATGATTGCATGTCGCCCAGCGACATCGAATAGAGCTGCTTGAGGCCGGCCTTCGTCTGAAGAGGCCACGGCGCGAGGCCCTTCAGTTCCTTCGGGTCGGACGTCGCCATGACGTTGAGGACGCGGGAATACTCCCTTTCGACCCTGAAGGTCTTGCCGTGCATGTACCGGCACACTGGGCAGGTCTTCTCGTCGAGCACCTCATTCACCTGGTAGGTGTCGAGCCCCGCGTCGATCGCCTCGGCCAGGAAGCCGAGGGACACCAGCCGGCTTGTCGTGAGGTTCGCGCCGATGTCGATGATCTTTCCGCCCTTGCCGAGGACGGCGTTGTTCAGCCGTTCGGCCAGACTGAGTTCCGCCTTGTTCAGGCGGATTTCCTTGATGTCGGATGACCAGTCCTCCTTCACGGGAGCGAACTTCTCGGCGCCGAACACCAGGTCACCCGTGAACGGCTCGACGAGCGAGAAGTCGAAGTCCTCGATGGCATAGGAAATCGTGACGTGAGGCCGGTAGGCGGGATGATCTGAAGAGGCGCCGGCCTTGCGCAGTTCCCTGTTCCTTGCCTGCAGCTCGTCGCTGTCGAAGGTCAGAACGATGGCCTTGCCGAACAGCTCGATCTGCCTGGCGCCGCCGGACACCGTGATCGTGTCGCCGCGCGGCTCAACGTCATCCCATTCTACCTTCGCCTTGCTGTAGCAGATGGTGACGTGAAAATCGTCGTCTTCCAAGGTTGATGGGAAACCCTGCGCCTTCGCCCATGCAATTAACTGCACGGCGTTCTTCAACGGACGCATGGCGTAGAGCGTCTCTTCTTCCTTCCCCAGCGGTTCGCGTATCTGAAGCTCTTCCGACCGTATCAGCGCATGAAGCTCTTTTCGGAGAAGCTCGGCCCCGTCGCGCTCGACCATTGCCTGCATGTGGCCGAGGGCCTGCTGGACACCACGGGGAATCTCCGCGGAGCCTGTCACAAAGGACGTCTTCTTGAGGTCCTTCGTGACATTCTGGGCGCCGAAGAGGATCGACGAGACCGCCAGCTCCTCGAGGCGCGGAAAGGACGAGCCGACGAGGCCGTTCATCGTGATCTTGCCGGCATATTCGTGGGCGTAGTCCCACTGGCCCTGGGCGAGCATCTTGTCGAGCGCCTCGATGTGGCGCCCGGCGTCCCGCTCCCAGCTGTGCCGCAGGACTGCCGACTGGGTTGTCTCCAGTGCGATGAATGCTTTCGGATCAAGCATCGCGCACCTCAGTGGATGTGGCCGCAGTCACAGTCCTGCTTCATGGCCCGCCCCATGACGGAAATCGTGCAGGAGGCGAGGTCGGTAAGGCCGTCGGCGTCGAGCGTGGTGTCGACGAACTGCAAATCCGCCGATGCCTTGCGGAAGCGGTCGAAGCCGACATGATCGAGTGAACTGATCAGGTTGATGTTCTTCGTCAGCTGAATGACGTCGCGCTTGCGCAGGGCGAGCATGGTGTCGAGCGCCAGGTCGAGCGCGCCGCGGTGCTCGGTCTTCTCGACCGGCGTGGGCTTCTTCTTCGCGGCCGCCTTCGGTTTTCCTGCCCCCGGCCTGTTGCTGTTCGCCGGGGCTTCCGGCATCGGGACCGGCACGATCCTGCCGTCGGCGTCGATCGTATGGCTGGCGCCGTTGAGGACGCGGGGCTTGTCGGAAACGCGAATGTCGGTGCCGGCGGCCTCGTTGATCTCGTAGATCACGTCGTCCATTTCGACCTGCCCGGTCGAGATGGCCATGTTGATGCCTTCCAGCTTGAGCGTGGCATCCTCGATGACGAGCGGCTTCGAGACGATCTTGTACTCCTCGAAGCCGAGGCCCTTCACGAGCTTGAGCGTCACCACCTCGTCGAACTCGTCGCGCTCGGGCTTGAACACCTGCGCCTCGGCCACCGTGTAGGAGGCGAAGGCGGTGGCGAACGAATAATCGTCGGCCTTACCCACGAAGATCGGCGGCAGGCGGAACGAGCGGCGGATGCGCGTTTCGCACTTGTCGTCGTAGTTCTCGAACATCGCGTCGTTCTGGCGCTCGGCGCCAAATCGCTCGACCGTCACGCGGACGGTGCTCTCCTTCTCGAGTGAGCCGCCGCTGGGCTCCACCTCCAGGATCTGGATGCGGTTCTTCTTACCGGGCGTGCCCTTGGTCATCTTCTGTTCGAGGGCGTCGCGCGTCTCATGCTGAAGGGTGCCGCCCTGCAGGACGATCAAGGCCGGCGGGACACCGCCATTGTCGAAGAATTCGAGGTTGAACTCCTCGGCCTTGCGCGAACCGAGCACGGAGGGAAGCTGGCTGACCCACCGGGGAACGCCATAGGGCGTGTGGGAGTCGGGCAGCAGGGTAAGATGGATGATCTCGGTGCCGCGTTCGGGCGCAGCCAGCCTTTGCCCGGTCTGGGACCAGCGGCCCGACTTCTTGTGAACGTCGCGGGTCGCGCCGAATTCCTTGAAGTAGACCAGGCTGACGCCGTTCACCATCTGGCAGAAGCGGCGCTCGCGCGTCATGACTGCGATCGTCTCGTCCTTGCCGCGGCGCTTTACCGTCTTCTTGACGGGGATCGGGTCGTCGAGCTTGACCAGGCGCATCATCTTTGCGTCGACGTGCCGGAAGAAGACGATCTCGTCCTGGGCGTTGCGCAGCACTTCCAGATAGGCGTTGCCGGTGCGCTCCAGGTCGCGGCGCAGCTTCTTGCGGATCGTCTGGAAGGACTCGCCCGGCCACGGCTGGGAGAAGAAGTCGTTCAGGTGCTCGATCCGGGTGTCGTCCTCGTTGTCCTCGGCTTCCTCACCCTCCTTCTCGAAATCATAGCCGGTGCCGTCGACGTTCGTGACCATCGCCTCGATGCAGGGGCTTAAGGCGTTGTTCTCCTGGGCGAGCCTGTCGAGGGACTTCAGATTGTAGGGCGGTTCGAGGATGCCGATGTCGCGGGCAGCGCCGATGTAGAGGTCCTGGTATTCATCCTCGATCTCGAAGGCATTGGCGGCCACCGCCTCGCCATTCGCCTTCGAGACTTTTCCCCTGAGCTTGTCCAGGATCGGATCGCCGTCACCCTGGAACTTCACCAGCCGCAAATGAGGACGTTTGCCCTCGGTCTTCTCGTCGCTCATCCCGCACCTGCCTCGGCAGCGTCAGCTCAAGCCACATCTTGCAATTGATTGCAGACGCTAGGCGGCGAGCTTCAGCTTCTTCAGATCGGCAAGAGTGGGGCCGGCCTCTGCATCCGCGGTGAACGTCAGGACAGGCTCCCACCCCAGCTCGTGGAAGGGCAAATTGCTCATGATCGCCGTCAGGCGTCCAGCCCACAGGGTCGCTTCGTGCTCCGGCACATATGCGATCAGGGCGTCGTGGATCTGGCCGACGATCTGCACGCCGGAGTTCGGATAAGCGTCCTCAATCAGGGCGATCGCCCAGCACATCATGTCCGTGAGCGTCGACTGGATCGGGGAGTTGATCGCCTGGCGCTCGGCCCGCGACTTGATCTCGCGATCCCAGGACCGGATCATCGGGAGATGACGGACTCGGCCCAACGGGGATCGGACCATCTCCGTCACGCGGACGATCGTGCGCTGCTTTTCGTGGTAGTCCGGCAGGCCGGGATACAGCTCGAAGAAGGCGTTCCGCATCTTCTCCGCCTCCTCGAAGGTGAGCTTGATGCCGTAGTTCGCCCAGGCGTAGGTGCGGAACCCTTCAACCTGCATGCCGTAGAGGAGGCCAAAATTCGCCGGCTTCGCGTTGGTGCGGTGCTTCTCGAACAAAAGCGCCAGCGCCGTGTCGGCGTTGTCCTTCCATGCCATGAACTCCTGAACGTCCACTTCGGCCAGCTTGGCGCCGGTCAGCGCATGCAGATCCAGGCCGTCGAGATATGCCTGGATCATGTTCTTCTCGTTCGCGACGCAGGCGACGACCTTCAGCTCGCCCTGGCTGTAATCGAGCGCGAGGACGACGTGCCCCGGCGGCGCGGGGAAGCACTTGCGGATGCGCTTCGCCCACTTCGTCTTCTTCGGCGTCACCTGGAACGGCGGGTCCTTGGCTGACAAGCGGCCGGTGACGGTTCCCGACTCGTCGTCGTCATGTCCCTCGAACTCGGCACGGCCGAGGAAGTAGGTCGTGTGGAATTTGCCGTCCGGGCGCAGGTGCTTGAGGAAGCCCTCGACGAAGGTTGATAGCGTCTTGGCCGCCGAATCCATCTCGGTCAGGACCGACACCATTTCCATCGCCACCGGAATGTCCGCGAACTGGCGAAGATGGGACTTTGCTATTGACGGCTCCTGGGTCTTGCCGGTGAGCATCTTGGGCTTGAGGTTCAACCCATGAGGGGTGAAGAAGAACTCCTTGAGGATGGAAGGCAGTAGCGGGCTTTTGCCGGCCGCAAGCTGCTCGTCTATGCGGTCCCGGTACTTGATCCGCATCTTGTTCGGCAGCAGGCTCATCGCCTTGTCCTGGTTCTCCTTGACGACGACCTTCAGATCGTCCCGGAGCCTGTGGAACTCCTGCTGGTCGACGCAGACACCGCGGCGCTCGATCTTCTCGAAGGCGCGGGCGGCCGGGTGCAGGATGGTGATGTAGAATTTCGCCAACTGCTCGTCCTGCAGGAGATCAGCCTTCAGGTCGTCGGCCACGCGCTGGGCCGCGTCGGTGTCGCCGCCGGCATAGGTCAGATAGTCGTCGTCCGCCGGCAGCTTCTCGAAATGGCTCTTGTCGACCCGGTCGTTGAAGGCGTCATCGTAGCCGCCCATGTCGGTGCGGATCTTGGCGTGGATGTTCAGGCTGTTCGACAGGTTCTCGTTGAGCAGGGTCCCGACCAGCATGTTGTCGAAGGTGAAGTTCGTGCATTCGATGCCCCACTTCACGCCGATCCAGATCAGGTCGTACTTCCCGTTGGACATGCGCAGCTTCACCTTCGGCGAAGTCAGCAGCCATTTGATCTGGTCGAACAACGGGACGCTCGGGTCGAGCTGGACCGGGTGCTTTTGCGGGCCAAGGTAGAGCACCTCGGCCGTCCGCGGCTGCGCCGTGAAGCTGATCGAGACGATGTCCTTGTCCGGATACCACGGGTAAAAGCCCATCGTTTCGGTGTCCAACGCGACGTCGACGGGCCGGCCGGTCTTGGCGAACTGCGCCTCGATCCAGTCGATCATCGGCTGGTAGCTGTTCACCCATTTGTACTGGCCAAGGTCCGGGAGCGCCGATCCGGTTCGCAGCACGCGCGTCGCCAGCCGCACGTCCCAGGCGAGAAGCTCCATCTTCTCGGGCTCGGTCATCATCGAGTACGGGTCGAAGGTCATCAGGAAGTGACCGCCGCCGCGCTTCAAGGGTCTTTCCCGTAACGAATTCAGGGTCCGGTTCTTGGCAACCAGACCCTCGCGCCTCATCGTTTCGAGTGGCTTGTTGCCACATACGAGGACAACGTCCCCGGACCCCGCTTCCGGGACCGGGTCCTCCTCTTTCCAGGGTATGAACTTGTGCGCCGGCACCTCCGGCCTGAACGATCGCAGGATCGGGCCGAAGGTCTTCTGCAGCAGGGAGGTTTCGGACGTCGTCCAGATCAACAAGGTCATTGCGAAATTTCTATGCAATCAATTGCAAAACTAAGGCACCGGCTTCCAGCCTTGCTTGCCGACCTTCCTGAAGGACGCGACCACGGCGGAGCCGAGCTTTGAGAGGCAGTCTTCACGGCTGGCGGGCTTCACGTCCTCGAGCCAGGACTGCACCTTCGGCAGCATCGCGAGATCGAGGATGTGGACCTCGACTGCGTCCTGCTCGTCGACCGTCGCGAAAATCGCCAGGTTCCCCGCGATCTTCGCGATGACGCCGATCAGGTCGTCGATCATGCCCGACGATACGACCTTCTGGCCGAATTCGAAGGTGACGCCCGGCAACCTCCATTTCTTGATGCGGGCGCCCGTGATCTTGCCGTCCGCGCCGTCGCTGTCGATGGCCATGCCGAGCGCATCTGCGAGAGCGTACATGCGGGTCGTGTAGCTCATTTCGACCACTCCAGCTTTCCGCCCGTCAGACGGCACATCCACCGGCCAAGGGTGATGTTCAGGAAGGTGGCCACGAAGCGGACCTCGCGCTCCGTCCGCTCCTGGACGTGAAACGACACCTTCTCCTGGGTCAGGCTGGGAAACAGGGACTCGGTGTCGACGACATCCCCGACTTCGAGCGATTTGAATTCTTCAACGGTGAGCAAAGGTCAGCTCCTTATGCGATCAGCGCGAGATCGGGGATCGGGGTTTCGAGGGAGACGCCCAAGCCGACGAGGAAGGCGCCCAGCGTCTTGTTGGCGAGCAGGAGATCGCCTCCCACATCGAGATGCACCGAGGCGTACTGCTCCGACTTGGACAGTTTCGAGAAGCCGATCGCCTCGATCTTCTTCTTGTGGTCCGACAGTCCCGGTCCCTCCAGACGGATGGAGAGCGTGCCTCCCTTGTAACGGGCGGCCACCCGGATCGAGCTGTTGCCGGCGACCATGAAGTAACGGGAGCCGGCCGAGGAGCCATGCACCGGCTGGTACATCAGCGTGGCGTCGCGCAGCTTCACGAGGTCGGCCGTCTTGATCTTGTCGAGATCGAAGCTCTGCCAGCCCGGCGTCACCTTCGACGCGGCCTGCATCGGAGGGATGCCGCTATTGATCTTGAACGCCCCGGATGCGCCGCCCTCGGCCTGCTTTTTCGCGTCGGCGTAGGTCAACGGCGTTTTCTGCAATTGCGGCAGCTTCCCCAGCGTGCCCTGATGGGTGATCGGGTTCTTCCAGCCCTCCGGCGGCTCCGGCAGATTCGCCAGATAGGCGCCGTGCTTCTCCTGGATATGCGAGATCGTGCCCTGCAACTGGCTCTGAAGGGTCGCGGTCTGGGCGGCGGAGATCGAGCCGTTCTTCAGGGCCACCATCACGTTCAGGCCGATATGGGTGTGGAACTCCTCGGTCGTCTCCGAGAAGTCCTCGGACGGAATGGCCAGCATCAGGTCCGACGACGTCAGCGAGACCTTGACATGGTGCTTCGTCAGCCAGTCGACCTGCTCCTGGGAAACCCCCAGCTTGATCAACACGGTCTTGGCGTCGAAGACATTGAATTTCACAGCCACCGCTAACCTCCTTGTTTCGGATAGCCCGTGATCTTCATTCTACTTGAGAGGTCTGCGGGTGCAATAAATTTTGCAATCAATTGCAGTTATTCCCAGATCGAGCCAGCTCCTTTCAGGTAGCCGTAGGTCTTTACGCTGGCCTTTTTCGACCCGCTCCTGTCGGAGCCGCCGGGCTTGCCGTAGGGGACAACGCCGCCCTTGCCGGGCTTGCCGGCGCCTTGCTTCGACCCGCTGACCTTCTTCACCCCGAAATGCTCGTGCAGGAAGTTGATCTGGCCGCCTGACTCCACAGCCTTCTGGCAGTAGTTCTCGCGAACGTAGGTGATGGCGTCATCAACCCCGTAGGTCGAGACGAGCGCGGCGAGGAACGTGCCGGTGCGGCCGTGGCCGCCGATGCAGCCGCAATGTACCTTGCGGCCAGCCTCGAGCTGCGCGCGTGTCCAGGCCACCAGCTTCTTGAACTCCTCCGGCTTGGACGGAACACCCATGTCCTGGATGCGGAAGTAGACCTCTTCCCCCTTTTTCCAGGGGTAGTGGCGCTCGGTCCACCGCATCGAATGATCGAAGCCGATATAGACGTCGGCGTCGAGGATCACAGGGTCCGAGCAGGAGCCTCCGTAGATCACCAGATCCGTGCCCGGCAGCTTGAGCGGCGGATGCTTGGTGTAGCAGCGGTGGGTGTTGCCGGCGTAGCCCCCCGACTTGCCGCCCTTCCAGCCGTCGTCGAACAGGCTGTCGGTATAGCTCCGGGCAGCGCGCGCCACCGACCGGTCATTGCTGAGCAAGTCGTCGATGTTCTTTCTCTTGGACATCCGGCCCTCCTTGGCCTTCGTTCGTTTGGTGGCCGCCGTCAGGCCGCCTCGCGGATCATCTCGATCTTCTTCACCTGGACGTCGGGCATGACCACGAACCAGTTCTTCTCGAACTCGGCCTTTTCCTTCGCCGCCTGCTCCTTGGCTGCCTTCTTGGCCGCAGCCTCGGCTTCCTTCTTCGCCTGGGCGAGCGCCGCGGCATTCTTCTCGGCCTCGCTCGCCTTCACGGACATGCCGTGCTCCTGGACCTGTTGGGCTTTCTCGGCTGGATACTTGTGGACCGAGCCCAGCGCCTCGACGACGAACCAGTCGACATAGTCGCCAATGGCGCCGGGAAACCGGCTTTTCAGGTCCTTGAATTTCGAGGCCATCGCCGCATCGGCAAATTTGCTGATCTGCGGGTCGGCAAGCACCGCCTCCGGTATCTGGCCGGAACGCTGGACATCGAGGATGCGGAGAAGGGTGTGCGTGTACATCCCGTAGAAATGCGACTTGTTGAATATGGGGCCGTTGTTGTGGCTCAACGTCCAGACGGTATCGAGCATCATCTCGGCGCTGAATTCGCCCTTCACGAAGCGGCAGAGACAGTCGGTCACCTGTCCCCATTTCTTGCCGCCGTAGCTGGAGTTCCACTTCGAGTTATAGAACTGCCAGCGGACGCACTCGACAAAGTTGCCGATCGTGGTCTGCGGCGGCTTGTTCAGCAGCTTCTCGTGGATCGATCCTTCGCCTCCGGACATCTTGAACCACTGCGCGGTCTCCTTGCCGAACTTCTCCGTCATCTGCACGACGTCATTCGCCAATGACTTGTTGTGACGGGCTTCCCTCGTGCAGATCAGCAGCAGGTAGTAGAACGCGCGGAGCGACTTCTCGATCAGCCGGCCATGATAGTCCTTGACCCAGGCAAGGTCCCATTCGTCGAGCGGCTGCAGCGGATCGTACTGCGCCGCAATCAGCGCCATGCCGTGATTGAGGCCGTAGAACCACAGCGCTTCCGCCTCCGGCACCGTGCCGGGGTTCTTGTCCTTCGACTTGAACTGCTTGAGGGCGGCGGACACCAGATGCACAGGCACATTCGACATGTCTCGATAGGATGTCAGGACCCGAGACTGGTGATAGGCCAACGTGTTCTGGGGATCGACGAGAGCCATCTGCTACCCTCCTTGGTCATGGCTTACATTTGAACTTTGAGGGAATGACCAGCGAGATCAATGGGTTGTCGTCCATTTAATGCAATTGATTGCAGGAAATTTTCTTAGCCGAGCAGTCGGCGGAAGCGAGCCCTCCACGCCGCCCGAACCATCCACTTCCGCAGCTCAGCGACATCGAAATCCTCGACGTAGGCTTCCTGCTCCTTCGTCTCGACGGCGCGCGGCGTGTAGCTCCTCCGAACATAGTCGATCGGGTCCTCGACGCCGGCCGTCTTGGCGATCAGGGCGAGGAACAGGCCGGTGCGCCCCCAGCCGCCGGCGCAGCCGACATAGACGCTCTTGCCGGCGAGCGCGGCTTCGAGCGTGTCCTTGAGGGCATACCGGACCTGACCGTCGTCCTGGGGCACCGCGAAGTCGTGGATCGGCAGGTGGACGGCAACGCCTCTGGCCGGGACGCGCTCGGCGCGAACGCACACGCCGAAATTCACCCCCTTGACCGTCGGATAGCGATCGAAAGGACCGCCCACCAGCTCGAACTTCATCCAGGCGTGCCTGGCGCCCAGCGTGATCGGCAGGATGCCGTTGGCCCCCGATGGGACATTGCGGGCATTCATGTTCATGTGACCCTCCTTGGTCAGTTTCTATGCTGCTGATCCGCCCGCCTGGTCAGTCAGGCGGCACACATCCGTGATCAGGTCTCCCTCGATGCGAAGGACATACCCTTGGTATCTGCGGTTGCCGTGCGGGCTGGTGACCGGGGCCGACCGGGCGGCCATGCGCTGCAGGCGCTTCTCCGTATCGCCGTAGATGCCCGCGTCCCGCCCACGGGCAACAGCTTCCGGCGCGGTCTTGAAGATTCTCGTCATCAATAGGCTCCCGCCGGTCTGCCGCGCTCGCCCCGCAGGATCAGGACATCCTTGGGAGCTTCGATGGCGACCCTGACGGTCCCGATTGGGGGATTGGAGCCCGCCGAGATGTAGACCTCGGCCATCACCTCCTCGGACTCCGCGTCCGTGATGCGATGGATCTTCCCGCCGGGGCCGATCAGAGAAAAGTCATTCTCGGTATCGATCTTGCCGACCGAGAAGCACTGACCTCCGATGAAGACGTCGTCGCCGCTTTTCAGGCTCAGGACCAACGCCATGTCGCTTACTCCATTTTTGCAATTGATTGCAAACATTATGACGCCTGCGAGAGCGTCGAGAAGACGGCATAGTCCACGGGGCAGACAGCAGGCGCGGCATCTGATCCGAGCACGACAAATCCGAGCGAATTGAATACGGCGGTATCGGCGCCCGTGAGGCCCTTGACCCGAAGCCCCTTCAACTCGCCGCCGGCTGCAAAGAGCGCCTGCTTCAAGGCGGTGTCGAAATCGTCGGCATACGGATTTACGCCGAAGGCGTTCACCAGATCGGCGTCCTCCGGCTGCATCAGCTCCAGCGGCGAGCGGAGATCGAGGATCGTGAACTCGCGCACCGCCTGGTCCTTGAGATCAGAGACCAGCACATCGATCAGTTCATCGTGCCCCCACCAATACGCGACCTGGATGCACTGATGCTCACCGCCGACCTGATCGTCGTCGACCGGGACTCCGGGGATGGCGTCGACTTTCATCATGCACCACTCACCGACCGTCTTCACGGCGGGCAGTTGCGAGCTGTCGACGACGGGGACTTCCGTCTCGACCCAGACTTGCCCGGTCGCGCCGTCGATCGTGATCCGCTTTGCCGCCTTCACCATCGACCAGTCGAGGTCCGTGCAACCGACGACGCACGACTTGTCCATCGCGCGGGCAACGACGGCCGCGTGGCTTGTGGCGCCTCCGGTCTGAGTCAGGATGCCGGCAGCGGCGTTCATCCCGGCGATGTCGTCGGGCGTCGTCTCGTGGGTCACCAGAATGCACGGCTCAGTGCAATTGACTGCATCCGACGAGCTGAACACGGGCTTGCCGGTCGCGACGCCGGGGCAGGCTGGCAAGCCCACGAAGTCGGGCTTGGCGTCGAACTTCGGGTCGATGATCGGCCGCTTGACCACGCGATACTGGTCTTCGGTGAGACGCGACAGCGCGGTTTCGGCGTCGATCACGGCATCGTTCACGAGGTCGACCGCGATCTGGAAGGCGGCGGCGGCCGAGCGCTTGCCCGTGCGGCTCTGGAGGATGAACAGCTCTCCGTCCTGCACCGTGAATTCTATGTCGACCATGTCCTTGTAGGCGGTCTCGAGCTTGGCGCACATGCCCAGCAATTGGCTGTAGATGCTGTCCCAAACCTCCGACTGGACCTGACCCATCGTATGGACCGGCTGCGGTGTACGAATACCGGCCACCACATCCTCGCCCTGGGCGTTGACCAGAAACTCCCCGAACATGCCGGCTTCGCCGGTCGAAGGGTTGCGGGTGAACAGAACGCCGGTCCCCGACTTGTCGTTCATGTTGCCGAACACCATCGCCTGGACGTTCACCGCGGTCCCCATCGAGGCGTCGATATTGTTCAGCTTTCGGTATTCGATCGCCCGCGGATTCATCCAGCTGTTGAAGACGGCTTTGACGGCGGCCGTCAGTTGCTCCTTGCGGGTCTGCGGGAACTCGACGCCCTTCTCATCAAAGAAGATCGTCAAATACTGATCAACCAGCGCCTGCAGGTCGACCACGCCCAGGTCGGTGTCCTGTTCAACGCCAAGATGCTTCTTCATCGTCGTGAGGGCGTTGTCGAAGCGCTTCATGGGGACGCCATAGGCGGTGCTGCCCAGCATCTGGATCAGGCGGCGGTAGCTGTCCCAGGCAGCGCGTTGGCCGAGACGATCCTCCCATTCGAATACGGTTTCGGACGTCAGCCCTACATTCAGGATCGTGTCCATCATGCCGGGCATCGAAAGCGGGGCGCCGGAGCGAACCGAGACGAGCGGCGCGTAGCCGAACTCACCGGCCAGCCATGCGTCGTTGACGTCCACCTCGGCCATAAGCAGCGTCATCGCATCGCCATAGGCAAGATCGAGCTTCTTCTCCTTCATGGCGGCAAGCTCGTTGCAGACGGTCGTGGTGATCGTGAAGCCGGGGGGCACAGGCATGCCGGCCTGGGCCATCATGACCAGACCAGCGCCCTTGCCGCCGAGGATTGCCTTCGCCTTCTTCTGGTCCTTGTCCTGCCAGTCGCAGAGCGCGCCCGAGAAGCGGAAAATCTGGTCCTTCACCTGCTACCCTCCTTGGTGTTTGGTGGTGAGCTGACTTTAGATGAAGGTCGTACCGGATCAAGATATTTTGCAATTGATTGCAAAATATGGCGCCTGCTCAATCTCCGCCATGTCCCTTATCGCGTTGCGCGTTGCCCGCGTGGGAAGGTGCCATAGCTTGCGGCGCTGGTGTGATCAGTTAGACATAGAGCCCTTGCAGCATAGCCCGTATCATGAGCCCGCCGGCTGCGTCGTGCCATCGCTTCTCCTGGGCAACCCAGACAGGCCCGGTATCCGCGCGCCCGCGCACCTCGTCGCGCACGTCGTCCACCAGAAGCATCGACACCAGCACGGCCTGGTTCTTCGCGTCCTTCCATTTCCCCTCGTCGACGAGGCGCAGGACCAGCATGGCGCAGACATAGAGCCCCTCGCGGGGATCGTCGGGCGAAAGGTCATGCAGGAGGGCGCGCGCCACGTCGTCCGTGCGCTTCGCCAGCCGTGAGACAGACAGCTCGTCGAACTTAGCCAGAGGAGCCGCCACCGCGAGGTTCAGATGATGCAAAACGTCCGAACGCACCTCGAAGCCGATATTTTGGCACTGTTCCAGCATGAGAAACAGCATGTGCGCCGGCACCATCTGTTCGACCACCAACCGGTCCCTCGTTTTGACGTCCAGTACCGCCGTTTCCATCGTCGTGCTCCGGTGTTGCGCCCCACATCGATGCGAGGTCGTCAATTTCGTGGTCTCCCTCCAGCGCGACGGTGCTGCCGTCGACGGTGAAGGGAATGCTCTGGGCCTGGAGGTCGTGTGCGAACCCCTGGAGGTTCGTGTCCGACCAGAGGCTATACCGCCTGCCTGACATCGTTCACCTCCCGGCCAAATTGGTCGGCGCGGTTGTAGTATTCGTCGCGCTGCTCCTTGCGATCGATCGAGTTCTTGCCGGCCTTCTCGGGGCGCTGGAACTGCGGCCGCTTGTGAAGCGGCACCTTGTGCTTCACCCAGATCTCCCGACGGTTGGTCAGACCGATCGCCACGCCGGCCATTGAGTCGGAAACGTCCTTCGAGCCGTTCGGCGGGTGGTCGATCTTGTTCTTCTCCTTGTCGATCTCGAGCGTGATGACTTCCTTCTGCGCCTTCGGGTGTTCCGGCGCCCTCACGCGCTTGTCGTAGAAAGCCTGTTTCAGCAGATCGTAGGCGTAGGTGTCGGTGTCCATCGACTGGTAGCCGACGATGAAACCGTTGTTGTGCAGAACCTGCATCGAGTCCCTGGACTGATACTGGTCGAAGGTCACCCACTTGATCGGCAGCTTGATCTTGTCGCGGAGCGTGTAGAGCAGCTTGCGGATGTTCTCGAACTCGATCTCGCCCCCGCGCGGCGGGCGAACCTCCAGGATGAAGTCGTACTGGATGAGTGGAAGCGCCTCGACGTGCTCGCCGCGGTTCATGTCCACGAAGCCGGGAACATGCCCGACGGTGACGCCCGCGCTGTCCTTCGACACCGCCAGGTCGATGTGGGCGAAGCGCGGCTCGAACGGATTGACGATCCGCTTCGGATAGACCTGGATCTTCGTCGATTTGAAATCGCAGTCCTCGCGCGAGAGGATCGGCAGGGTCGTGCCGAAGCAGTCGTCCACCGCCTCGGTGTTGAGGATGAAAGGGTGCAGCGCGAGCGTCGCCTTGCCGGCGATGTCCCGAAGGGACGCAAGAATGTCGTTCTCGAAGGAACTCCGGTACTCGACAGGGATATGGTCGATCAGGTGCGCGTCCTCGGGATCAAACGCCTCATCCGGCTCGAGAATGCGAGGCTTGCGGGTTTCATCGCCAATAAAGACGCGGAACCGATCCCCGCAAAAACGCTCCGGGCGCAGCTCCCAAAGCCGCTTGTCGTAGACGAAGATCGTGGTGAAGCCCTGCGCGGCGATCTGCCGGCGGGCTTCCTCCTCCTTCTTGTCGGTGAACTGGCCGGGGTAGTTGCGCGAGGACACGAGGCAGAGCATGCCGGGGAGCACGCCCATCTGCATGAAGCGCGACTCGCGGCGGCGGGCGATCGAATTGTAATTCTGGACGGCCTGGTCGTAGGTGCCGCCGTCGCGCTTCTGCTTGGAATTCTCGACGACAGCCATGAAGTTGACCTCGTCGATGATCCCTCCGATGACGTTCTGGCCGATGGCCGCCGTATCGTGGCCGGCGACCGGCTTTACGATCACATTGCGGGGGAATACGAGCTGGCTCTCCAGGCCGGTGTCGAACAGGTAGTTCTTGCGGAAATACGGCCCGTTCTCGATCATGTCCCTGAAGCGCCGGTAGTCGACGTCATGGGCCAGGTGCTTGTTGATTGACTGGAAGACGATCAGGATTTCGGAAGAGCTGTCGAGATCGAACAGCTTGTGCGGGTCGGCCAGGCAGCTGAGCAGATAAACCTGGTAAGCCTGCGTGTAGAGGGCGAGCGTGGTCTTGGCGACACCGATCGCGCCCGTCAGGACGGTCTCCATATAGCGGCCGGAGTTCATCTCCAGCCCTTGCTGCATGACCGCCGGCCACAAGGCTCCCTTCTTGTTCAGGTAGGTCGGCGCCTCGACGAAGGTCTGGAAGTCGACGGGGATCGACCGCCAGGTGTCGGGCTTCATCGCCTTTTCGCGAATGAACGCGATGGACCGGACGAGATAGGCAAGGCGCTCGGCCTTGTCGTCGATCGTCTTCCCGACCGTCCAGACGGCCTCGCCTTGCGGCCCCAGGGACTGCAAGATGCGGAAGCATTTCGACAGGGGGTGCTCCCTATGCATCTTCGGCGCTGAAGGCTTCATCACTCGACTCGATCGACTTGAAAAGTTGCTCCTGCTCCTCGGTCCACTCGAAGGAGTGCATGCGGCCATCGTCCCCCTGGTACTGGCCGCGGACGGTCTTGTGCGCCTTCTGGAGGACGCCGGTCTCCAGCTGCAGCTTGCCGAGGTCCATGATCATCTCCTTCAGCAGGCGCCCCTCGTTCGAGGCGTCCTTGAGGATGATGCCCTCGGGCAGACCGGCTTCCTTCGCCAGCAGCTTGTCGTGCCGGCCCTTCTGGATCAGGACCAGTCGCTCCATCTCATCGAGCGCGTTCAGGCGTATCTGCAGCTGGGTGATGCCAGCATGCTTCTGGACACCGGCAATGCGCTCGATGGTCTTGGTGCGCAGCTCGGAACCCCGGTAGCGGGTCAGCGCCTTCGTGAGCGCGTCCTCCTTCATCTCGGTCAGGT